>NZ_KV791691.1:0-95772 GCF_001807955.1 Morganella sp. HMSC11D09 | reverse complement strand
CTGCGTTGTTGCGAGGCTGCGTATATTACGCTTTCCTCATTTGGTGTCAAGTATTTATTTTCAGACTTTTCACCTTGTTATCTCAGCAGACTTCGCGTTCTGTGCTGTGACAACGGATGCGCATTATAGGGAGTTTTCATCTGACCGCAAGGGGTAATTTATAAAAATGTGCTGACTGCTGATTAATGCAGCAAATCATCCTGTAATCGTTAGTTTTTTCAGCGATTCGAGTCCCAATTGCTGCAAAACAGGCTGTAATTTCTGTGTCGTTTCATCATCCCGCATGCAATACGCCACATTTTTTTCTGCAGTTAAGTGATGAGGTTTCTCACTGTTATTGATTAACCACTGCACGCGGCGGGCAATCGCCGCCCCGGAGTCCACCAGCCGGGTGCCATCCGGTAATGCCGATTTCAATTCTTCGGCAATCAGCGGGAAGTGAGTGCATCCCAGAACTACTGTGTCAGGCGGCTCTTTCATATTCCGCCACGGCGCAAGGATTGTTTCCAGGGCACCCGCCGGAATCGCCTCACCATACAGCTTGCGCTCTGCGAGTTCGACCAGCTCCGCCGACCCCAATAGTGATACCTGACACTCAGAAGCAAACCGGTCAATCAGCTCCCGGGTGTAAGCCCGTTTTACCGTTGCCCGCGTTGCCAGCAGCCCGACCAAGCCGTTGCGTGTCAGTTTCGCTGCCGGTTTAATCGCCGGAACCACGCCGACCACCGGAATATCAGACATTGCACGCAGTGCAGGCAGCGTAATAGTGCTTGCGGTATTGCAGGCAATGACAATCACTGCCAGCGGATGCTGCTGAGCAATCTGACGGACAATCTTAGTCACACGTTCGACAATAAAGGCTTCGGTTTTTTCACCGTAAGGAAATGCCTCATTATCGAATGCATATATATAGTGGAGATCAGGAAGTAATTGTCTTACTTCCTGATAGACAGATAAACCGCCCATGCCGGAGTCAAACAGCAGCACTGTCGGGCGGGTTTTCGGATCAGAAGTTGTAGCTTCCTGTAAGGAAGTATTCGCGGCCAGCGGTTCGATAGCCATACGCAGTCTCGTAGTCTTTATCAAACAGGTTAGCTACTTTACCACGAATTGTCAGATGGTCAGTGATCGGATATGCAGCTGTGATATCAAAAACACTTGTTCCACCCAACGATACACTTTCAGTTTTATAGGTTTTGTCGTTATAAAACTTATCTGCCCGCTGACTGATATACTGATATGTCACGCCCATATCAACATCAGTAATCACCCAGTCCAACTGGTATTTTACCTGCTGTCTTGCCCTGCGATCTAATCGTTCATTAGTATCTTTATTTCTTGCATCCAGATACTGATAAGTCAGCTGATGGTGGAAAATGCCCGTATCCATCTCACCGACCCATTCCAAACCTTTGAACTCAGCCTTGCTGCGGTTACTGTATGTACTGACCATACCGATATCATATTCGATGAGGTTTTTGATCTCATTACGATAACCGGATAATTTCCATGACAATGGTCCGGTATCACCCTCCAGACCTAGTTCCCACTGTTCACTTTCTTCAGGCTTCAGATTTGAATTTCCTTTCAATATTCCTCCGCCATCAAATACTGTATCCGCATAAAGCTGACCTAATGTCGGCGCTTTGAAACCTGTTGCATAAGAACCGATGACACGATATCCATCAATAAATTCCCAGCCAGCACTTGTCTGCCAGGTTGTATGCCATCCGAATTGAGAATGATGATCAGAGCGTACTGCCCCTTCCAAAATAAAATTATCAATCTGCTGTTGTGCAGTCAGATATAACCCAGTATCAGAGACGGATTTACTTTCTGCGGTAAGCGCTGTACCCGGTTCTGTTTCCTGTTTCTGATAATCAACCCCAGCGTTGATACTGCCATAGCCCACACGGTAATTGTTACCCCACTGGACTGAATACTGTTTTGAATTGTCTAATGTTGCACTTTTTTCATAACGCCCGTAACGGTTATCATAGTTGTAATCTTTGACCCTACTGTAGCTCATGAGCAATTGGGAGGAGTAATCATCCTGATTAAAAGTTACGCCTGCATCATACGTGCGGTTTTCCAGCTCGCGGCGGTCATTCGCAGGATCTTCCGGTCGCGACCACTCTGCTGATTTCATTGCAAAGTATTTGCTGCGATTATCATATCCATAAGCTCGGCCATATACTGAAAACTGCTCATTCAGCTTATGATTGACGTCCAGCCAATATGTTTTATTCATGAACCCATAATCACGGCCGCTAGGTGTGTAATAGCCATCATAGTCATTACGAATTTCGAAACCTTTGGAGTAGGTATATGCTCCCGCAGCAGTGACCCTCGTATTTTCGCCGATCTGCTGCTGAATGGTTCCGGTATAATTCTGATAGCCGTGTGAACCAATACCCGCTGTGATATTTGAGCCGATATCATCGCGGATAGTAATTATATTCAGCACACCACCGATGGCATCAGAGCCATAAACGGCAGAACGCGGGCCACGGATAAATTCCACCCGCTGAACCAGAGCAACTGGGAACTGATTTAAATCCGGCTCACCTGTAATACCAGCGTTATTCAACCGGACGCCATCAATCAGAACCAG
Organism: Morganella sp. HMSC11D09; assembly: GCF_001807955.1. Taxonomy (NCBI): domain Bacteria; kingdom Pseudomonadati; phylum Pseudomonadota; class Gammaproteobacteria; order Enterobacterales; family Morganellaceae; genus Morganella; species Morganella sp. HMSC11D09. The sequence continues at coordinate 93,158 of NZ_KV791691.1, read as the reverse complement.
CAAATGCTTTGCCTCCGTGCCACGGACGCGAATTGTACTGTTCTGACCCAGACCGCCACTCTGTGTAACATCCACCCCCGGTAACCGGCGCAGAATATCGACGACAGAATTCGACTGCCACTTATCTATCTCTTCACGGGTCACAACGGTTACCGGCGCCAGCACGGACGAAACCGGCTGCTGGAAGCGGTTAGCAGAAACAATTATCTGATCATCATTAGTATTAGCAGAAGCGCTAAACGATAACGCGGAAAACACGGCCAGTCCGACAGCGGACAGCGCATAAGGCGAGGTCATTTTCATTTTTTCCTGAGCACCCACATATATATAAAGAGGATGCCACCCGTCTGCTTTGTAGCGTCAGCAGGACGGACGACAAATCTTCGGCAGGTCTTCGGACTCAGGAGGGTACTACGTTATTCCCCGCAACGACTTCCCGTCATTTATAACAGTGTCATCGTGTTGCTTTTACCATTACCGCTGCGCGCCAGTTCCGGAATTTCACCGGATTCCCTTTTCATTCTTATGAAGAAACCGAATTATCATGCTACGATCCGGTTTTAAAACCTGTCCAGAGTAAGATATCTGAATTGTCGGGCGGGACACTTTATTCATAAACACACGAACAATTTTTGTGATCAGCAAAACGGATCGACGCGCCATGCATAACACGTTACCTATTGAAAATTATGAAGAACAACTTGCGGAGAAGGTAAGAAGTCTGCAAACAATGATGCAGCCTTTTCAGGCACCGGATGCTCACGTATTTGCGTCACCAGTTTCACACTACCGGATGCGCGCCGAATTCCGTATCTGGCATGAAGGGGATGACCTCTGGCATATCATGTTTGATCAGCAGACCAAACAGCGTATCCGGATTGATACCTTCCCGGCCGCAAGCCAGCTGATTAATGACATGATGCAGGCCATTTTGCCGTTACTGAAACAGACTCATCTTCTGCGTCATAAACTTTTTCAGATTGATTATCTGTCGACACGCAGCAACAAAATTATTGTTTCCCTGCTCTATCATAAAAAACTCGATGACAGCTGGACAGAGGCCGCTAAAACATTACGGGCACAATTGCAGTCACAGGGTTTTGATTTACAGTTGATTGGCCGTGCCTCTAAAACAAAAATCATGCTGGATAATGATTATGTTGATGAAGTTTTACCGGTCGCAGGTAAAGAGATGATTTACCGCCAGGTTGAAAACAGCTTCACGCAGCCGAATGCAGCGGTCAATATTCATATGCTGGAGTGGGCACTTGCCGCGACAGAAGGTTCACAGGGCGATTTGCTGGAGCTGTATTGCGGTAACGGTAATTTCTCACTGGCGCTGGCGCGTAATTTCCGCCGCGTGCTGGCAACCGAAATCGCCAAACCGTCAGTGGCTGCCGCGCAATATAATATCGATGCTAACCATATCGATAATGTGCAGATTATCCGTATGTCCGCGGAAGACTTCACACAGGCGATGCAGGGCGCGCGTGAATTTAACCGCCTGGCGGGAATTGATCTGTCCTCTTATGAATGTAATACCATATTTGTCGATCCGCCGCGCAGCGGACTGGATGCGGAAACCGTTAAACTGGTTCAGGGCTACGAGCGGATTCTGTATATTTCCTGTAATCCGGAAACATTATGTGAAAATCTGGAAACACTGAACCAGACACATGATGTCGTGCGGCTGGCGCTGTTTGATCAGTTTCCGTACACCCCGCACATGGAAAGCGGCGTTTTGTTGATCCGGCGCGGATAAGTTGTTACGTGTTTCCCCGGAAAGTTCTTGATCGTTGATCAGGAACTTTTTTACTTTATGAGTTTATATCAATTATTTCTTTATGATCTCCGGCTGGCGCCCCGGTTTTCTTGATTCATCAGAATGATCCACTGAGCCCGCTGATAAACGGTGAAAAATACATCATAAAGTGACATTTAAATCCTGTAAATATTCATTCAACGAATATTCATTACACTCATAACATTTCAGAGACAAAAAATAACCCTCACGCAATAGATTAACAACCCGCCCAAGACCATTAAAAAAAACGTTTGCGGTAAATAAATATTTAACAATTTACTGTGAGCTATTCCTGATATTAATTATTCTTCTGAATTTAAGGTCTTATTTTCATTTTCACTCATCTATACTCGGCCGTAAATAATCCCGCAACTTAATCGAAAGGTATTTTTATGTCTCTGAAGAAAATGACGTTAATTTCAGCCGCCCTGTTATTTGGTAGTTTTCAGGCAAATGCGCACAATATTTGGATTGAACAAACTGACGGCTCTGATTATGTTGTCCGTTTTGGTCATAATCCGACAGAAAAATATCCGGAAAATAAATTAAAACCGGTTCAGGCTGTAATGCCTGACGGTAAAGTGGAAACCGTCAGTACCACCTTTAAAGATGGCGAAGCTTACTTTGTCATGCCTGAGAGTGCATCCATTATATTATTAGGTTACGACAACGGTGTCTGGAGTAAATTAAAGAATGGCCGCACCGTTGAGAAAAATAAAATTGAAGTACCGGATGCAGAGTTCAGCAAGAACCCGATTAAATTCAGCAAAAATATCGTTAAGTGGGATGACAACGCTACAAAAGTCTTTAACACCCCTTATGAGCTGGTACCGATGACCAAACCGGTGGCCGGTCAGGAGTTTGAGATCAAAGCCCTGAAAGATGGTCAGCCGCTGGAAGGCATGAAAATCGCCAAAAGCGAAGAAGACCCGGGAGTGCTGACCAACAAAGACGGCCTGGCAAAATTCAAAGCTGAAAAAGGTGCCAATAAAGTTTACGCCGAATACAAACTGGATACACCGGATAATAAAGAGTACGGGTTCCAGCAGCTGGAATATGTTTTATCTTTTGACGCTGAGTAATTAAACGTTATGAAATCTGTTTATTTATTTGCCATTTTACTGATTAACGGGGTGCTGTTGGCAACAACAGCACAAGCTCACTCCATGCATGTGGTTGCACAGCTGGAAGGGAATGTGATCAGCGGCCAGTCTTATTATTCTGATATGTCTCCGGCAAAAGATACTTATGTCGGTACGTATCTGAAAGGCCACGAAGATGATGAAATATCCGGAAAGACCGATGAAAAAGGGTATTTTAAAATCGAAGTCCCGGCGACCGGTGATTATATTCTCTATGTTGAAGGTGATGAAGGGCACAAAGTGGAAACGGAAGTTCCGGTTATTTCCGCCTCAGCTAACACCGGCAGCAGTGATTCCTCTTCCGGTTATATTCAGATCCGCCAGGATATTGACCAGCTGAAGAATAAAATCTATCTGCAGAATATTCTCGGTGGTGTGGGCTATATCGTGGGTATTTTCGGTGTGATTGCATTCTTCCGTGCCCGTGAATTAACAAAGCAGGCCGCTAAAAACGCCGCATAACAGGAGGAAGACCATGCATTTATCTGAAGGCGTATTACATCTTCCTGTTCTGGCCGGTGCCGGTGTGGTGGCTGCGGCCGGGGTTGCCATCGGCATCCGCCAGCTGGATACCTCGCGTCTGTCACTGGCAGCCCTGTTCGGGGCGGCATTCTTTGTTGCCGGTACCATCCATGTGCCGATCGGGGTCAGCAGTGTGCATCTGATCTTAAACGGACTTGCCGGATTGTTCCTCGGCTGGGCGGTTTTCCCGGCATTCCTGATTGCCCTCGCGCTGCAGGTGCTGTTTTTCTCCTTCGGCGGCTTTGCGGTTCTCGGGGTTAACCTGTGTAATATCTCTATCCCGGCGCTGCTGGTCTATTACCTGTTCCGTAACTCCCTGCGTCCGGGGCTGAGTCAGGGACGTCTGGTTTATCTCGGGGTAATGGCCGGGGTTATCGGTACGCTGGGTACGGTGTGCCTGACCTCGCTGGCACTGGTGCTCGACAGCGGTAAATCCTATATCGATCTGGTCTGGCTGCTGTTTATCGGACACCTGCCGATTTTTGTCACCGACTCCCTGATCAGTGTGGGGATCCTGCTGGCGCTGGCCAAAATGCGTCCGGCCTCCCTGATGGTCAATCAGCCCGGGCAGCATACCTATGGATAAATGGCTGCCTCCTCACCGGCGCCTGCTTCTTGCTGTTCTCTGGGCTTTTCTGCTCAGCGGTATCCGGCAGACCGACTGGCTTATTGCCGGTCTGTCGGGTGCTTTTCTGCTGTTTGTTGTCTGCCGCCGCCGTCAGTTGGGCCGTTCACTGCTGACGGTGCTGAAACTGAATATTTTCATCCTGTTTGTCTGGCTGACACTGCCGTGGAAAATTGAGAGTCAGGGCATTGTTCAGTCCCCGGCCGGGGTGTTTCTCGCCCTGCAAATCACGCTGAAAATGAATGCGATTCTGCTGTTTGTCTCTGCGATGCTGACAAACATGACAGATATCGATCTGGCGTGTGCGGTGAAACGTTATCCCCTGCCCGATAAACTGATAAAGCTGTTTATTCTGACTATCCGTTATATCGCGATTTTCAGCGAAACCAAACAACAGCTTGAAACGGCCATGAAAGCCCGGGGATTCCGCAAAGGGATGAATAAACGGACATTTACCATGTTGTCCCAATTGGTCGCCCTGCTGCTGATCAAAGCCATGCACAAAGCGGAAACCACTGAAATGGCGCTGAAAGCCCGGGGTTTTTACGCGCGTCCGTCTTCTGTTAATACAAAAAGGTCTGTTAATGACGTCCCAAAATCCCCTGATTCAGGTCAGCAATCTGGTTGTCAGCCGCAACAATGCGCCGATAATTCAGGATCTGAGCTTTGAACTGAACGCCGGAGAACGGCTTTTTCTGTGCGGTGATATCGGCAGCGGGAAATCAACACTGCTGCACACACTGTTAGGTTTTATCCCGTTCACCGGGGATATTTCGGTTTTCGGTAAATCCCGTCTTTCCGAAGATGATTTCACAGAGGTGCGCGGCCCTCTGGGATTGCTGTTTCAGCATCCGGATGATCAACTGTTCGGCCCGGGTGTGCTGGATGATGTGATGTTTGGTCCGCTGAATATGGGGATGACACAGGATGCGGCGCGGGAACGCGCTTTACAGTGCCTGGAAATGCTGGATATTGTCCGGCTGAAAGACCGCGCTGTGACTGAGATTTCCGGCGGAGAGAAAAACTTCACCGCACTGGCCGGTGTGCTGGCAATGTCGCCGTCTGTTCTGTTGCTGGATGAGCCGACCAACGGACTCAATGAGAAAAATATTCAGCGTCTGGAAGACATTCTTACACAACTGGATCTGCCGATGATTGTGGCCTCGCATAATCAGCAGTTTACACAGCGGATGGCGCACTGCGTGATCCCGTTCCCCTGCCGCTCCTGAGCCTGATATAAAAAACCCCCGGCAGCGGTTGTCCGGCTGCCGGGGTCTGTTCAGACGGATCGTAATCAGGCGTCCACAAATACCATTTTAAGAATAAACAGCAGCGATACCACCACCACACACAGGTTCAGCTCACGCCAGCGGCCGGTACCCAGCTTCATTGCGCAGTAAGCGATAAACCCTAATGCAATCCCTTCTGTGATAGAGAAGCTGAACGGCATCATCACGGCAGTCACAAACGCCGGAACGGATTCGGTCAGATCATTCCAGTTTACCCGCACCAGGCTGGAGGTCATCAGCACACCGACATAAATCAGTGCCCCTGCAGTCGCATAGGCCGGCACCATTGACGCCAGCGGTGAAATAAAGATAGCCGCGAGGAACAGCAGGCCGACCACGATAGCTGTCAGGCCGGTACGCCCGCCGACAGAAACCCCGGAGGTACTTTCAATAAATGCGGTAACAGAGGACGTCCCCATCGCAGAACCGGCGACGGAGCTGATGCTGTCCACATACAGCGCTTTTTTCATGTTCGGGAAACGGCCTTTTTCATCCGCCAGCCCGGCCTTATCAGTCACGCCGATCAGGGTGCCGGAGGAGTCAAACAGGTTCACCAGCATAAACGAGAAGATAATCCCGGCGAGAGATAAATCCAGCGCGCCCATAATATCAACATGGCCGACAACCGAGGTGATTCCCGGCGGCACATCAAACACGCCCTTGTAGGTCACATCCCCGAGGAAAAGTCCGATGGAGGTTGTCACCACAATCGATACCAGCACCGCAGCATGGATATTGCGCGCGGCCAGAATGGCGATAATAAAGAAGCCCAGTGCACCCAGCACCACACTGTGATCGGTAAACTTACCGATAGTCACCAGGGTATCCGGGTTCGGCACAATAATACCAGCGTTTTTCAGCCCCATCATGGCGATAAACAGCCCGATACCACTGGTGATACCGACCCGCAGACTCAGCGGGATATGGGCAATCAGCCAGTAACGGATGCGCAGTAAGGTCAGGATAAACAGCCCGACCGCACCCCAGAAAATCGCGCCCATCGCCACTTCCCAGGAGTAGTGCATCGCGCCTACCACCACAAAGGCGAAAAAGGCATTCAGCCCCATTGCCGGCGCAACCGCCACCGGCAGGTTAGCAAATAACCCCATTCCGATACTGCCGATGGCAGCGATCAGACAGGTGGTGACAAACACCGCTTTGATGTCCATCCCGGCGAACGAGAGGATCTGCGGGTTTACAAAAATGATATACACCATGGTGAGGAAGGTGGTCAGCCCGGCAATAATTTCTGTGCGGACAGTGGTACCGTGTTCCTGTAATTTGAACACGCGCTGGAGCAGGCCCTGATGAGGATCAGTGCCGGAAGTCGGAGTAGTCATGAATAAGAAGTCCCGGAAATTTGTTTTTTTCGGCTTATCCTACCGCATCGTTTTCAAAAAGAAAACGTTTGCGTTTCATTGCGGGAAAATCCCGGCCATTAACCGTACCGGGATTGTTACTGATCAAACTTATGATGAACAGGATGCCGGTTTTTCTGACAGCCGTACCGGTTTCTCTCTTCCCCGGCCAAACAGACGGGCAAGCCACGACTGACGGGGCTGCCGCTGTAATGAATAACGGCGCATCAGCGCATTTGCCCCCAGTTCCAGCCCGGAACACATCACAAAATAGATAAAAGCAACAAACAGGAAAATCTCTGTCGGGTAGACCATACTGCGGTTATTGACCTGAGACGCAAGGAACGACAACTCCCCCACACCGACGATATAGGCCAGCGAGGTATCTTTAATCAGCGCAATCCACTGATTAATAAAGGACGGGATCATCATCCGCAGCGCCTGCGGCAACACAATATGCCACAGCACTTCCCACCGGCTGAAACCGAGAGACATCCCCGCCTGCCACTGCCCTTTGCCTATTGCCAGAATACCGGCCTTCACACCGTGGGCGATATAAGCCGAGGTAACCAGCGCCAGTGCGCAGACGACCGTGGTAATTTCCGGCACATCCACACCAAAGGCAATCGGCAGCAGGAAATAGACCCAAAATATCAGCATAATGATGGGAATAGCGCGGAAAAACCCGAGAAATGCCGCAAACAGGTTTACCCACCAGCCACGCAGCATTGCCAGCATCACTCCGCCGATAGTCCCGAGCACCACGGAAATGGCCCCGGCAATCAGGCTGATCACCAGCGTCAGTGCCGCACCCTCAAGCGGACCGTCCGGGAAAGTGCCGAACAACAGATATTCCCAGTTATCACGAATTACGGAAAAGTCCATCTTAATGCCCCTGTGCCAGTGCCCGTTGTGTCCGCCACTGCCCGAAGGCTTCCATTACGGCAATAATGGCGATATAGAGGATCGTCGCGACTCCGAAGGCTTCAAAGGTTTGTAAGGACTGACTTTCCACCTGACGCGATGCATAAGAGAGTTCAGCCACACCGATCGCCATAGTCAGGGACGAGTTTTTCACCACATTCATATACTGCCCGAGCAGCGGCGGCATGGCGATTCTGACCGCCTGCGGCAGCACCACATAGCGCATGGACTGCCACGGAGTCAGCCCGAGCGCCAGTGCGGCTGATTTTTGCTGCCGTCCGATACCGGCAATTCCCGCCCGTAGTTCTTCCGCAATGAACGGCGCAGAATAGAGTGTCAGCCCGAACCACCCGGCGATAAATTCAAATGACGGCCATGCGAGTGTCAGCCCGGCCAGTTCAATTTCATGCGGCGTGTTCAGCCAGATTTTCAGCGCCTGCGGCAGGATTTCTCCGGAAGCGAAATACCAGAAAAACAGCTGTACCAGCAGCGGCGTATTACGGAATACACTGGTGTAAGCACTGACTAACCAGCGGAGCGGTGCGAGCTGGCTGTCCCGCCCGGCCACCAGCAGGAAACCCAGCAATGTCGCCGCGAGAATCGTCCAGAATGAGATAAGCAGGGTGATCACAAACCCCTGCCCCAGCCATCCCAGATATTCCGGCGCAAGTAAGTGCGCACTTATAAATTGCTCAAACATCCGCTAATCCCGTCTGTTACCGCAAAAATGCAGGAAGCCTCACCGGAGTGAGGCCTGATTCAGAAAACACACTCACGTTACTTCGGCTGGTCAGCCAGCGGAGCGAACTTAAATTCACCGCGCGGTTGTTCGGCTTTGGTGCCCGGACCAAACCACTGGTTATAAATCTGCTGTGATTTGCCCTCACTTTCGAGTTTCAGCAGGGTTTTGTTCACTGCTTCCACCAGACGGGTTTCTCCTTTCGGTGCTGCAAGCGCCTGGTATTCACGGGTCAGACTGAACGGAGAGAGTTCAAACTCCGCTTTTACTGACTCCGGCAGGTTACCGAGCAACCCGACCAGTTTGGCATCATCCTGCGTGATAGCATCGACGTTACCATTGCGCAGTGCTGCGAAGGCCAGCGGGGTATCATCATAAGAAATCACTTTGGTGCCCGGATATTTCTCGCGCAGCGTCACTTCCTGAACGGTACCTTTATCCGCGCCGATGCGCAGTTTTGCCACATCTTCCGGGGTTTTCAGCACACCTTTGCGGGCAATAAATTTTTGTCCGGTCTGAAAATCAGGAATGGAGAAATCCACCTGTTTCGCACGCTCACCGGTAATGGTGAAGTTCGCCCCGATTAAATCCACTTTGCCGGAGACCAGCAGCGGAATACGGTTTGCCGGGTTAGTCGGACGCAGTTCCAGCTTCACGCCGAGATCATCGGCAACGGCCTGTGCAATATCCACGTCATAACCTGCCAGTTTTTTGGTCTGCGGGTCGATAAATCCGAACGGCGGGTTGCTGTCAAAAACCGAAATACGGATCACGCCGGCTTTCTGAATATCATCAAGCTTATCAGCCTGTGCTGTACCACTTACTAATGCTAAACCGGCAAGCAGAGCCGGAACAAATAATGTCGGTTTCATACACACCCCTGGAATCAGTCACGGAAAACGTCAATTTGTGTAAATCACCATCTCACGCTATCAACTCCTGCTTAGTTCCTGAAATACTAAGAAAGAATAATTCCATAACTGATTGTTCTAAGATGAACACAAGGGCAGAGCCGCTCTCCGCAATAACAAGCCATTATCTTTAATTTATCCATTTTTATTAAAAAAAATTAATTACATTACTTATGATTATTTATCGAAATAAAATCATACGTTATTTTTTCTACGGAAATATTCACTGACCATGATAAGAGATACTAAACGCTCCATACAGCTGTTAATTAAAATTAATATCTAAAAGAAATTACTTATCAGAAAACCGTTAATAAACAATCACATCTTATTATTTGTATATTTATCTTTCCATTACCACCAAAATAAAAAATGAATACGAACTTATAAAAAATACAAGTTCTGAAAATGAAAATTTATAAACCTTGACAATAATCACATATCTGTAAATTTAAAAATTAAGAACTGGTAAATATCCCTAATGATTATAGATTTAAAGAGACTGATTCTTATTAGTCTCTTTAAATGAAAATCCGCAAAAATAGCCTCTTATTTTTGTCAGTCTGGTATCTTATTTTTACCGGAGTTAACCATGTTAAAGAAAACGCTTATTACGGCATTAGTTTCTGCCGCCTTTTTTTCAGGCTCAGCGTCTGCGGTCACTGCTGCGGGCGGGATTATAAACATCACAGGTGCTATCAGTGACACCACCTGTACTATTAACGGAGGCAACAGCGCCGACTTCGCCGTATTATTAGATCCGATTACAGTAACGGATGCCGGGGTAACCGCAAATACCGTCATTACCAAAAATCAGAAAGCATTTACCATGACATTCTCTGATTGTGCACCTGCTTCAGTCCCGCCCGGAAGTAACCTGAAAATACATTTCGCGTCCCCCAACAATATATCGTCAACCGGAAACTACCTGATTAACGATACCGTTAATGAAGGGGATCCGTCTGTCGCGAAAAATGTCGGGTTCAGTTTATCGTCAACAACCGCACCGTCAGTGGCACTTTCACTGAATGCGGCGTATGACACCGGAGTGAAGGGAGATAAAACCGCACCAGCATCGGATCAGGTGACATTAATTGCCAGTTATTACAAAACCAATACCTCTCCTGCAAAAGTCGGGCCTGTACATTCCAACGTGATTTATACAGTCTCTTATTTATAACCATTGTCAGACAGTCAGGCTTGTCAAAAAGCCTGACTGTTTACAGGGGAATATAATGAAACGCCGATTCTTTTTTCTGATGATGCTTATTTTATCAGGTAATGCTACCGCCAATATCGTGATTAACGGAACGCGGCTTATTTATCATGAAGAAAATGACAGCATTACTGTTCAGCTGAATAATAACAGCCAGACATCATCATTAGCCCAGAGCTGGACAGATGACGGTGACATTAATGCCACACCGGAAAACAGCAGTTCCCCGTTTTATGTTTATCCGCCGATTGTCAAAATAGACGGAATGCAGGGACAGCAGCTTAAAATAAAGAAAAATAATGAAAAACTACCGGATGACCGGGAAAGTGTCTTTTATCTCAGTGTGCTGGATATTCCGGCCACGCCCGCCAATGCCAAAGGAAAAAGTGTGTTACAGGTGGCCCTGCGGTCACGGATAAAGCTGTTTTACCGCCCAGCCGGGCTGACGGCAAATCCGGAAACGGTTATTGATAATATTCAGTGGAAGCTCAACGGTGACCATTTATCCGTCACTAATAATTCCCCGTATCATTTTACCATTGCGGCGGTCAATGCTAATGACAGCAGCCACACCTGGCTGGCCGCCTCCGAAATGATTCCGCCATTTTCTGAAAAACAATTACCACTGAAAAATAAACCCGCAGCCCGTAATGCCTCAGTGACCTATGTGGATGATTACGGTGTGTATAAGTCGAAGAATATTACCTTCTGACGGACGATAATAACGTGAAAACACAACACTGCCTGCCGATTCTGATTATTGCCGGATTATGGAGCTATCCCCGCGAAGGCTTCACGGAAGAGTTCGATACCACCCTGCTGGCCGGTGAATCCGCTAAAGGGGATATTTCACGTTTATATCAGGAAAATACACTGCCGTCCGGCGATCAACTGATGGACGTTTATGTCAATAACACCTGGAAAGGTCAGTTTACCGTTGAAGTAGGGGAGCATAATAATGCCCTGAATTTTCAGCCGGAAGATATTAATAAGCTCGGGCTGAATCTTTCTGATGACGCGAAAACATTATCCGCAGAGAAACAGCCGGTTCCGGCAGATGATCTGACTTCCGGACTGACTTACCACCTGAATAAAAGTACATTACGGTTAGATTTGTCCGTGCCGCAAATCGGGGTAAAGACCGCCGATGCCGGTTATATTGATCCGGAATTATGGGATCACGGGCAGCCCGCCGTTATTCTCGGCTATAACGTTAATTACTATAACGCCAGACAAAAAAAGAATAACAAACAGAGCAATGACAGCTTTTTTGCCACAGTAAACTCCGGGCTGAACCTCGGTGTCTGGCAATTCCGCGATGAATCGGTTTACACCTCTTATTCCGGCGGACATAAAGGCTGGAAAAATAACAGCCGTTATCTTTACCGTCCGATCAGCCGTATTTTATCTGCGCTGACGCTGGGGGATTTTTATACGCCGCCTTCTATGTTCGGCAGCTTTAAATTCAGAGGCGCATCACTGGGAACGGATATGAATATGCTGCCGCCGTCCGGCCAGGGATTCGCACCAATCATCCGGGGTGTTGCTCAGACCAACGCCCTCGTCAGTATTTACCAGAACGGCAATCTTATTTTTCAGGAAAACGTACCGCCGGGTGAGTTTATGTTCCGTGATATTCAGCCGACCGGCGGCAGCGGCGATTTTTCCGTCATTATTCAGGAAGCAGACGGACGGAAAGAATCATTTACCGTCCCCTTCTCCGCTGTACCCGATATGCTGAAAGAGGGAATTTATAATTACAGTCTGACCGCCGGTCAGGCACGCCTGGATAATACACACTACCGCCCGGAGTTTGTGCAGGGGGAATTCCGTTACGGGCTGAATAATACCGTGACACTGTATACCGGCGGGATTGCCGGAAAAGATTACCGCTCTCTTTTGGCGGGCAGTGCCTGGAATCTGCCGTTCGGTGCGCTTTCTGTTGATGTGACACAGGCGGATGCGGACTTTAAAACCGGCCACAAAAGCGGCCAGAGCTACCGTATCGCCTACAGTAAGTTTGTCAGCACCACCTCCACCAACCTGACTCTCGCGACATACCGCTACTCCACCGGGAATTTTTACAGTTTCACCGATGCCATCTATCAGCAGGATAACTACCGGGCGTGGGATGCTTACCGTAATGAGCAGGAAAACCTCACCGATAACACGCCGCGTCAGATACCGGATCTGATGACAATGGATGCCATGCGCGGTGCTCGCGCTAAAAATACCTTCACCGTGAATTTAAATCAGTATCTGGGAGAGAACCGGGGGGTGATTTATATCTCCGGCACACACCGGGATTACTGGAATTCCGGCGGCAGCAACCGGGAATATCAGCTTGGATATTCAAACAGTTATAACGAGATCAGCTATACCGTGTCTGCATCACGCACCCGCAATTTTGATGATAAAAATGAAACCCGGTTTTACCTGAATGTCAGCGTGCCGATTTCTGTTTTCGGTAAAAGTGCATCACTCAGCAGCGGTATTTACGCCACCGATTCCCGTTATCAGCAGGCTACTGTCAGCCTGAGCGGCACAGCCGGTAAAGATGATTTGGTTAACTACACGCTGACCGGCTCAAACCAGAACGGCGGCAGTAATCTTGCAGGCGCGAACCTTACTTACCGTAACCCGTACAGCACCCTGTCCGGCTCATTCAGTGAGGGTAACGATTACCGTCAGGCGGGCGCCGGGGCAAAAGGAACTATCGTCGCGATCCCGGGCCACATCGCCATGTCCGGTGACACCGGCAATACCTATACCATTATTGATGCCCCGCAGGCCGGTAACCGGATGGTGAATTCGGATAAAGCATCCCTGACAAACAGTGATGGTGTGGTGCTGATGACACAATCTGTTCCTTACCGCGCCAATTCTTACACTCTGTCAGACACAGAAAAAAGTTCCGGTGCCGAAGTGACCGGTAATATCGGCCAGGTCAGCCCGTATAAAGGTGCGGTCAGTTATATCCGCATGGAAACCGATCCCCGTCAGACTTTCATTCTGCGGGCGGCGCGGGAAAACGGCAGCACACTGCCGTTCGGCACAGAAGTGACTGATGAGCAGCATCAGCCGCTGGGATATGTCGGGCAGTCAGGGCTGCTCTATCTGAAAAGCGGGCAGTTGCCGTCATCACTGATCATAAAACTGACGGCAGACGGGAAACAGCAGTGTGTTATCCGCAATCCGGTGGTCACACCGGATAAAAATCACAATATCTGCCGGTAAAAGGAAACAATGATGAAAACATCCGCCGCTGTATTACTTTTATTCCTGACGGTGATAAGCAGCAGGGCGGCTTATGCCACCTGCTCGGTAACATCCACCCAGACAGCACCGGCCGTGGCGCTGGATCTTTCGGCTGATCTGATCGGCGCCACCACAACCGTATCCAAAGTATCTCAGACCAACTTCAGCGGCCCGTTTACCTGTACGACAGCATTGCCGCTGTTTCCGAATACCATCGGGATCGACTCTCCCTTTAATGGCCGGACAGCGACAATCGGGTTTAATAACGGCGCACAACTCGTCAATATCACCCTGACCGCACTGACAAAAAATAATGTTTCCGGCCTGGCGGCCGGTACTCACAACGGAACAGAACTCAATACCGGTTTCACACTGCGTTTTGATCTGGTCACCACGCCGACCGGCAACTACACCAAAGTTCCGGGTAATACTGTGACGATCACACCGGTCATTTTTGCCTCTGATGCCACCACCCTGGGGCTGGTGGGCTGGCTGGCAGCACTTCTCAATAAGATTTTGCAGTTTTTACTGACACTGCAATGGCCGTCCGATCCGAATGATATGTTTTTGCAGCCGGTGCAGATTACTTACAATCCGCCGGTGACCACCTGTACCTTTACCAATGCCGGGCTGACCGTCAGCCTGCCGCTGATGAGTATCAATGCCGTTAAAACCACCGATAAAGCCGGATACACCCCGTTCCGCCTCAATTTTACCTGTGGCGGCCTCCTCCCGGGTAACACCGCGTCCCGGGATATTGCCATGTTCCTGTCGTCGTCCAATTTACAGCCGTCCGATAAAACCGTGCTGACCAATACCATTTCCGGCGGTGCCGGTGGTGTCGGCTTCCGGGTGGTGAAAGCCAATAATCTCAGCAGTCCGGTACAGTTTTCTGACAGTGCCAATGCTCAGGGCAGTGCCACCAGCATTTTCACTGCCGCCAAAGGCAGCGCGGTTTCACCAGCGTTCTCTGTCGATCTCGGCGCGTATTATTATCCCTACAATCCGACTGCGGTAACACAGGGAAAAATAAGCAGTTCCGCGACTCTGGTTTTTTCCTACAACTGAACCGGTGGAGGACATGATGCGGACAGGCATTCTGATCATTCTGCTCCTGTGCATACAGGTGGGATACGCTGGTGTTGTCATCAATACCACGCGGGTGATTTTTCCGGGTAATCAGGAAAATACAGAAATCCAGCTGACCAACAGCGGGGACATGCCGTCACTGGTGCAGAGCTGGGTGGATGAGGGGGATATCAATTCCTCGCCGGAAACCAGCAGTGCACCCTTTATGGTGGTACCGCCGGTGACGCGGATTGCAGGGAGCGGCGGACAACAGCTGAAAATCCGTGTTCTGAAAAATAATCTTCCCCGCGACCGGGAATCGGTTTTTTATCTCAATGTGGTGGATATTCCGGCGAAGACGGCCACCACCGGTAATACCCTGCAATTTGCCCTGCGGACACGGATAAAGCTGTTTTACCGGCCGGATGATCTTTTGCAGCCGCCGGATGCAGTCCCGGAACAGATTTCAGCCTCGTTATCAGGAGAAACACTGATTCTGAAAAACCCCACGCCTTACTATTTCACATTATCCGCGCTCGTCTCCGGCGGAGATAATGCGCCGTCACATATCAGCACCGTGATGCTCGCCCCTTATTCAGAGAGCCGGGTGGCATACACCGGGCATTTATCTGCGGGAGAGTCCGTCACGCTGATCAGCATTAATGATAAAGGGCGCAGTGTGCGGACAGAGAAAAAGCTGAACTGAGAATGCCGGTCAGGTAATGACCGGCTTTTGCATTACGGGTTGAGTGCATTACCGCACCGGCCGCAGAAGCGGCTGTCCGGCGGGTAACCGGTACCGCACTTCTGACAATATCCGCTGATATTCTGCGGAGTATTGTTGTTTAACTGCTCCGGATAACCATTATTGTCACGGCCATGCTTATTGTAACCCGTATTACCATGTTTGCTGCCATGACCGCTGCTGCAGTGGCCGCCGCTGCGGTTCCCGTGACCGGATCCGCCTCCGCTGTTAAAAAACCGGCTGAATAAACCCATCGTACACCTCCGGAAACACTGTTTTGTCTGTTTCAGAAAGTATAAACCCCGGAGTTAACTCCAGGGTCAAATCAGAACAGGGACTTTTACAAAAACAGACAATATCGCCGGAGAAGCCACCCGGTTATGCCGGATCATTCCCTTTTTCGCCGTTATTACTGTGTGCGGAGACTTCAATCACATGCTCGCCGAGCAGGATACGTTCCACATCATCCCCTTTCACATGACGGAAATCCTGTCCCTTCACATAATAGAAGATAAATTCGCAGATATTCTGGCAGCGATCACCGATACGCTCGATAGAGCGGGCACAGAACAGCGCGGTCAGGACACTCGGGATAGTGCGCGGATCTTCCATCATATAGGTCATCAGCTGACGGACAATCCCTTCATATTCCTGATCCACTTTCTGGTCTTCGCGGTAGATGCGGATAGCTTCCTGAATATCCATACGCGCAAAGGCATCCAGCACATCATGCAGCATCTGAATGGCATGGCGGCCGAGGGATTCCAGACTGACCAGCAACGGCTGATGCTGCTGTGAAAATTTTTCCAGCGCGGTTTTGGCAATTTTATCCGCCACATCCCCGATCCGTTCCAGTTCGGCGATGGTTTTGGAAATCGCCATAATCAGGCGCAGGTCGCTCGCGGTCGGCTGGCGTTTGGCAATAATGCGGACACAGGCTTCATCAATCATCACTTCCATGATGTTGACCTGCTTGTCACCAGCGATAACCTCACGCGCCAGGTCTTCGTCCTGGTTATGCATGGCGGTGATCGCTTTGCTGAGCTGCTCTTCCACCAGCCCGCCCATTGTCATCATTTCTGTGCGGATATGCTCTAATTCAGCATTAAACTGCCCGGAAATATGTTTATTGTGATTCAGATTTTCCATGATTGTCTCCGCATCAGCCATAACGACCGGTGATGTAATCTTCGGTTTGTTTCTTGCCCGGGGTGGTAAACAGGGTATCAGTATCACTGAATTCAATTAGTTCGCCCAGATACATAAATGCAGTGTGGTCAGAACAGCGCGCCGCCTGCTGCATGTTATGCGTGACGATCACCACGGTGTATTCCGATTTCAGCTCGCTGATAAGCTCTTCAATACGCCCGGTGGAGATAGGATCCAGTGCCGAGCACGGCTCATCCAGCAGGAGAACCTCAGGGCGGATAGCAATACCGCGGGCAATACACAGACGCTGCTGCTGACCGCCGGAGAGGCTGTAGCCGCTCTGATGCAGTTTATCTTTGGTTTCGTTCCACAGTGCCGCTTTGGTCAGTGCCCACTGTACCCGCTCATCCATCTCGGCGCGCGGCAGTTTTTCAAACAGACGGACACCAAAGGCAATATTGTCATAAATAGACATCGGGAACGGTGTTGGTTTCTGGAACACCATGCCGACTTTGGCGCGTAATAACGCGATATCCTGGGTATCGGTCAGAATATTGGTGCCATCCAGCAGGATTTCGCCTTCCGCACGCTGTTCATTATACAGTGCGTACATTTTGTTGAAGGTACGCAGCAGGGTCGATTTCCCGCAACCGGACGGGCCGATAAAGGCCGTGACTTTATTTTTGGCGATATCCAGCGAAATGTTTTTCAGCGCGTGGAACTGGCCGTAATAGAAGTTCAGATCACGAACCTGAATTTTGCTTTCAGTTACGTTTTGAATTTTACTCATGACTCTCTCTCATTCATCCGCAGTCATTTAATCAGTGCTTTTTCTTCGCAAACAGCACACGCGCCACGATATTAATTAACAGCACACACAGTGTGATCAGCAGGACACCCGCCCAGGCCAGACTCTGCCACTCCGCAAACGGACTCATGGCAAACTTGAAGATAGTGACCGGCAGGTTAGCAATCGGCTGCATCAGATCCGTACTCCAGAACTGGTTGGAGAGGGAGGTAAAGAGCAGCGGCGCCGTTTCCCCGGCAATACGGGCAATCGCCAGCAGCACCCCGGTGATAATCCCGGAGACCGAGGCTTTCAGGGTAATCGCTGAAATCATTTTCCATTTTGGTGTGCCGAGGGCATACGCCGCTTCGCGCAGGCTGTCCGGCACCAGACGCAGCATGTTTTCCGTGGTACGGATAACAATCGGGATCTGTAACAGTGCCAGGGCAATCACCCCCGCCCAGCCGGAGAAGTGCTGCATCTGCATCACCACGATGGTGTAAACAAACAGTCCGACCACAATCGACGGTGCGGATAACAAAATGTCATTAATAAACCGGGTGACTTCCGCCAGCCAGGATTTACGGCCGTATTCCGCCAGATAAATCCCGGCAAGAATACCCAGCGGTGTCCCGATAACGGTCGCCCATAAGATCAGCAGGCCGGAACCGACAATGGCGTTCGCCAGACCCCCGCCTTCGGTGTTCGGCGGCGGTGTCATTTCGGTAAACAGCGCCAGCGACATGCCGTCCATCCCTTTGGTGACGGTCGAGAACAGGATCCAGATTAACCAGAACAGCCCGAATGCCATGGTGGACATGGATAAAAACAGGGCAACGCGGTTTTTCTGACGGCGCCAGAACTGGCGTTTCTGCCGTGCGCTGATATCCACTTTCGGTTGTTGAATATTCATTTCAGCCATCTCAGCGCCCCTCTTTCTTATTCAGACGCATCACCATAAATTTGGAGATAGCAAGGACGATAAAGGTGATGACAAACAGAATCAGCCCCAGCTCCATCAGTGCCGCTGTGTGCAGCCCGGATTCCGCTTCCGCGAACTCGTTCGCCAGTGCCGAGGTGATACTGTTGCCCGGCATGTACAGCGAGAAGCTGTCCAGCTGATAGGTGTTACCGATGATAAAGGTCACCGCCATGGTCTCCCCCAGGGCGCGGCCCAGACCCAGCATCACGCCGCCGATCACCCCGTTCTTGGTGTACGGCAGTACAATCCGCCAGATCACCTCCCAGGTGGTACAGCCGATGCCGTAAGCCGATTCTTTCATCATCACCGGCGTCTGCTCGAACACATCGCGCATCACCGAGGCAATATACGGAATGATCATGATGGCGAGGATAACGCCCGCCGCCAGGATCCCGATCCCGAAGGCCGGACCGGAGAACAGCTCGCCGACAATCGGGATGCTCGACATCACCTCGCCGACCGGCTGCTGGAAATAGGTGGCAAACAGCGGGGCAAAGACAAACAGTCCCCACATGCCGTAAACGATACTCGGAATAGCGGCTAACAGCTCGATCGCGATACCCAGTGGACGGCGCAGCCAGTTCGGTGCCAGTTCTGTCAGGAACAGCGCAATCCCGAAACTCACCGGGACCGCAATCAGCAGGGCGATAACCGAGGTCACGATGGTGCCGTAAATCGGTACCAGTGCCCCGTACTCTTCCGCCGGCGGGTTCCACTCTTTATTCCATAAGAAACCTAAGCCGAATTTTTCAATGCTCGGCCATGACGCAATAATCAGTGAAATAATAATTCCGCCAAGTAACAATAGCGTAATCAGCGCTGCCAGTTTTACCAGAGCACTGAAAAGTTGGTCGCCGCGTTTGCCTGGTGGTTTCATTGCCGTTTTCAGTTCGGCCATAGTCGCTTCCGTTTTTACACAGATCCCCCCGGTGCGGGGGGATCAATTACTGATAAATCGTTACTTCATCATCTGCCGTATCAGTACAGCGGCTTACCGCTGCTGTCTTTGACACTGGTTTTCCATGATGCACGGACCTGTTCAATCACTTCTTTCGGCAGTACCGCGTAATCCAGTTTTTCTGCCTGCTCACCGCCGTTCTTGTATGCCCAGTCAAAGAATTTCAGAACTTCCTGACCTTTGGCAGCATCTTTCTGATTGGTATGAACCAGGATGAAGGTGGTGGAAGTAATCGGCCATGCATTCGGACCCGGCTGGTTAGTCAGATCCTGAGCGAAGCTTTTTGACCACTCGGCTTTACGCGCTGCGTTACTGAAGCTTTCGCCGGTCGGGGAAACCGCATCACCGTCCGCAGAAATCAGCTTGGTGTAAGCCAGTTTATTCTGTTTGGCGTAAGCGTATTCCACATAACCTATAGAGCCCGGCAGACGCTGAACGAATGCTGCGATACCGTCGTTGCCTTTACCGCCCAGACCAACCGGCCAGTTAACGGTAGAGCCTGCGCCGACCTGCTCTTTCCAGTCAGGGCTGACTTTTGACAGGTAGCTGGTGAAGACGAAAGAGGTACCGGAACCATCCGCACGGCGGACAACCGCGATATCCTGATCCGGCAGTTTAACTGACGGGTTCAGTTTGGTGATTGCCGGGTCATTCCATTTTTTGATTTTACCCAGGTAGATATCACCCAGGGTTTTGCCGTCGAGCACCAGTTCACCGGACTTCAGACCCGGCAGGTTGACGGCCAGCACCACACCGCCGATCACGGTCGGGAACTGGAATAAATTATCTGCGGCCAGTTTATCTTCGGACAGCGGCGCATCTGACGCCCCGAAATCAACGGTATTGGCTACAATCTGCTTCACACCGCCGGAGGAACCAATCCCCTGGTAGTTAACTTTGTTACCGGTTTCTTTCTGGTAAGTATCAGCCCACTGCGCATACACCGGCGCAGGGAATGTTGCACCCGCCCCGGTCAGACTGGTCGCGGCAAATGCAGAAAATGCAGAGAGAGAAAGTGTCGCTGCCATAACAGTGGCTACTGCGGTACGCATCGGTTTCATGATCCCTCCTGACGGGATTTATAGATAATGACGATAAACGTTGTATCTGGTTAATGTCGGAACATGAGGGAAAATAGGACAATCTGGTGACAATAATATGTAGGTTATATGACAGTTTTATGACACTGCAGGTGCGCGGGGACACAAAACCGGAAAAATGACGGGGAAACACAAAAACGAAGAGGAATTATAATTATATGATTTTATTTATATTAAAAGTAAAACCCCTGAGATAATTGCTTACCGCAGGGGTTTATGACAGTCATATGACGATGACATGCTGCTGTCATAATAATTAATCATCTCTGTCATCCGGCAGCGGCAGCATCACGCGGATACGGAATCCGCCGCGCTGACTGCGGCCGACATCAATTTTGCCGTCATGCGCATCCACAATCCGGCGCAGAATTGCCAGCCCCAGCCCGGTACCTTTATTACTGCGCGCTTTTTCACCCTGCACAAACGGCTGGAACAGGTCCGGAATATCCGCCTCATCAATACCGTTGCCGTCATCTTCCACCTGGAACCAGGCGAAATGCTCATCACTGCCGCTGCTGACGCGGATCCAGCCGTTGCCGTAGCGGGTGGCATTGACCAGCATATTGCCCAGTGCGCGTTTAATCGCAATCGGGTTACCGGTGAGATAAACCGGTGCCTGAATAACATCATTCTGAATCGTCACATCCGAGTGGATGTGCGCTTCAATCACCTCATTGAGGACAGATGTCAGTTCCAGATGCACCATCTCCATCTCACGGCCGGTGCGCAGATACGCCATAAACTGCTCAATGATACCGTCACACTCTTCAATATCATTGTTGATGGATTCCGCCAGATAATCGTCATCCGGGTTCATCATTTCCGTTGCCAGGCGGATGCGGGTCAGCGGCGTGCGCAGATCATGGCTGACACCGGCCATCAGCACGGTGCGATCCTGCTCCAGAGTTTTGATATCTCTGGACATCTGGTTAAACGAGCGGATCACCGAGCGCACTTCTGCCGCCCCGGCTTCCCGTACCGGAACCAGCGGACCGCCGGTACCGATTTGCCGGGCTGCGGATTCCAGCTCGGTCAGCGGACGGTTCTGATAGCGGATAAACACCCAGACACCTGCAAAGACAATCAGCAGAAAGGCAAAAATATAACGGAAGACCGGCGAGAACTGATCCTGACCGATTTCAGTCAGCGGCACTCTCACCCAGACATCCGGGGCAATATAGGAGTTCAGCCACAGCACGGGATAATCGCGGCTGACTTCCAGCCGGACATCCGCATAACCGTCCAGATAATGGCTCATCTGTTTACTGAGGGATTCAAAATGGCGCGCCCAGCGCAGTCCGCCCTCATCGGCTGTCTTTTCGGTAAAAAAGGTAATGCCCAGCTCTTCATAAATTTTCTTACGCAGCGCCGGAGAAACACGTACCGCGGTTCCGTCCTTCAGCACCATCTCTTCGCTCATCAGTGTGCGTACTTCATAGGCCAGCACCCGGTTAAACTGCTGCAGGCTGGGCATCACAATGAAGTTCACAACGGCCAGATAACTTGTTGTTATGGTTGCAGACAACAGAAAGATGACCAGAAATAACGAGCGCGAAAAGGTGCTCCTCGGCGAGAACCGCAGCCGCTTCATGCCTTGTTGCCGTCCGGAACGAACACGTAACCCAGTCCCCAGACGGTCTGGATATAACGCGGATGTGTCGGATCTTCCTCAATCATGCGGCGCAGACGGGAAATCTGCACGTCGATTGAACGTTCCATCGCACTGTACTCACGGCCGCGCGCCAGGCTCATCAGCTTATCGCGGGACAGCGGTTCACGCGGGTGTGACACCAGCACTTTCAGCACGGCGAACTCACCGCTGGTCAGCGGCATGTTTTCATCTTCATGGAACATCTCACGGGTGCCGAGGTTCAGTTTGAACTTACCGAACTGAATCACCGCATCATCCTGGGATGGTGCACCCGGCAGTTCATTCGCCTGACGGCGCAGCACAGCACGGATACGCGCCAGCAGTTCACGCGGGTTAAACGGCTTCGGAATATAATCATCCGCACCGATTTCCAGCCCGACGATGCGATCCACTTCTTCCCCTTTCGCCGTCACCATAATGATCGGAATCGGGTTATTCTGGCTTCTCAGACGGCGGCAGATAGACAGCCCGTCTTCGCCCGGTAACATCAGATCCAGGACAATAAGATGGATAGATTCACGCGTCAGCAGGCGATCCATCTGTTCCGCATTCGCGGCGGTACGGACCTGGAAACCCTGCTCACTCAGATAGCGCTCAAGCAGCGCACGCAGACGCATGTCATCATCAACGACAAGGACCTTATAACTTTCCTGCATGTTTGACTCCCGGGTTCATTTTTTCATGCAACTCTTCAGATTAATTGTGCCTATTCAGCAATCGGCTGATAGCGGATAGACAAAATGACATAATTCACTTCACCGTTAGGTGTTATTACCGTTACTTCATCATCCGCCTGTTTTCCGATTAATGCCCGGGCCACAGGGGAATCAACAGAAATCCATTTCTTTGCCGGGGAAAATTCATCGGGTCCGACGATGCGAAAAGTCTGAATTTCTTCATCATCATTTTCCAGTTCCACCCACGCCCCGAAAAATACTTTTCCTTCCTGGCGGGGATCCGGCTCGACTATCTTTAAGTTATCCAGACGTTTTGAAAGAAACCGGACGCGTCTGTCTATTTCACGCAGACGTTTCTTTCCGTATATATACTCGGCATTTTCCGAGCGATCCCCCTGTGCAGCGGCTTCTGACACTGCCTGAGTGACCTGCGGACGTTCTGTTTTCCAGAGATATTTTAACTCCTGATCCAGCGCATCCCATCCTTCACGGGTAATCAGGTTACTTTTTGCCATATGTTACCTAAACAAAAAATAAATTATTTAAATAAATTGTAATACTAAATGCATTTTCTGAAAGATAACAGCTATGCATAATTCATTTATATTACTTTATATCGGCTGGTAATTCCCGTTTTGAACACGTATAACTGTCCCCTGAAATTTTTTTACGTCAATTTATCGCAGCCGGAAAGAATATCATGATGAATGAATCTCTGAGCCAGATTATTGCCGGTGAACTGAATGCGCAAACCCGCCAGGTCACCGCCGCGATTACCCTGCTGGATGAGGGAAATACTGTCCCTTTTATCGCCCGCTACCGGAAAGAAGTCACCGGCGGCCTGGATGATACTCAGCTGCGTCAGCTGGAAACCCGTCTCAGCTACCTGCGCGAACTGAACGACCGCCGCCGGGCCATCCTCAAATCCATTGAGGAACAGGGCAAACTGACCCCTGAGCTGGCGGGAGCGATTAACGGCACTCTCAGCAAAACAGAGCTGGAAGACCTCTACCTGCCTTACAAACCCAAGCGCCGCACACGCGGACAGATTGCGGCGGAAGCCGGTCTGGAACCGCTGGCAGACACGCTGTGGCAGGATCCGTCACAGGATCCGGAAATCCTCGCCGCCACCTATGTGGACAGCGAAAAAGGGGTTGCCGACACCAAAGCCGCCCTCGACGGCGCCCGCTACATCCTGATGGAGCGTTTCGCGGAAGATGCCGGTCTGCTGGGGAAAGTCCGTGATTATCTGTGGCGCAATGCGCATCTGGTTTCCGTTGTGATCAGCGGAAAAGAGGCGGAAGGCGCAAAATTCAGTGATTATTTCGATCACCATGAACCGATTGCCAATGTCCCGTCACACCGCGCTCTGGCGATGTTCCGTGGTCGCAATGAAGGCATTCTGCAACTCTCCCTCAATGCCGACCCGCAGTGTGAGGAGCCGCCGAAAGAGAGCTATTGCGAAGAGTTAATCCGCGATTATCTCGGCGTCCGCTTTAACAATGCTCCGGCGGACAGCTGGCGCAAAGCGGTGGTGAGCTGGACATGGCGGGTCAAGGTGCTGCTGCACCTGGAAACCGAGTTAATGGCCGCGCTGCGCGAGAAAGCAGAAGATGAGGCAATTAATGTCTTCGCCCGCAACCTCAGTGATCTGCTGATGGCGGCACCGGCCGGGATGCGCGCCACAATGGGGCTGGATCCGGGTCTGCGTACCGGGGTGAAAGTCGCGGTGGTCGATGCCACCGGTAAAGTGCTGGCCACCGACACCATTTATCCGCACACCGGCCAGACTGCCAAAGCAGCGGCATCCGTCGCGGCGCTCTGCCTGAAATACCATGTGGAACTGGTGGCGATCGGTAACGGGACAGCATCCCGTGAAACTGAACGTTTCTTTGCCGATGTGCAGAAGCAGTTCCCGGATATCAAAGCCCAGAAAGTGATTGTCAGTGAAGCCGGCGCCTCCGTTTACTCTGCGTCAGAACTGGCAGCGGCAGAATTCCCGGACCTGGATGTATCACTGCGCGGTGCCGTTTCTATCGCCCGCCGGTTACAGGATCCGCTGGCCGAACTGGTGAAAATCGACCCGAAATCCATCGGGGTCGGCCAGTATCAGCATGATGTCAGCCAGACACAACTTGCCCGTAAACTGGATGCGGTAGTGGAAGACTGCGTAAACGCCGTCGGCGTTGACCTCAACACCGCATCTGTCGCCCTGCTGACCCGCGTTGCCGGGCTGAGCAAAGTGATCGCACAGAATATTGTTGACTGGCGTGATGAAAACGGCCGTTTTGCTGACCGCAAGCAGCTGCTGAAAGTCGCGCGTCTCGGCCCGAAAGCCTTTGAGCAGTGCGCCGGGTTCCTGCGTATTGCCGGCGGTAAAAATGCGCTGGATGCCTCCACCGTTCACCCGGAAGCCTATCCGGTGGTGGAAAAAATCCTGCAGGCCACACAGAAAACCCTCAGTGATCTGATGGGTAACAGTGATGTGCTGCGCAATCTGAAAGCACAGGATTTTGTCACTGAACAATTCGGTGTGCCGACCGTTTCCGACATCCTCAAAGAACTGCAAAAACCCGGTCGTGACCCGCGTCCGGAGTTTAAAACCGCCACCTTTGCCGATGGCATTGAAACCATGAATGATTTGCGTCCGGGCATGGTTCTGGAAGGCGCGGTCACCAACGTCACCAATTTCGGTGCTTTTGTGGATATCGGTGTTCATCAGGACGGACTGGTGCATATCTCCTCGCTGGCCAACCGCTATGTGGAAGATCCGCATACCGTGGTCAAAGCCGGGGATATCGTCAGTGTCAAAGTGCTGGATGTGGATATCGCCCGTAAGCGTATCGCGCTGACCATGCGGATGGATGAGGAGCCGGAAACGGCAGCCCGCCGCGGTGGCGGCGGCAGCGATAAACCACGGGCGGAAAAGCGTCAGAACAACCGCCCTGCCCGTAACGGTAATAATGACACCTCTGCCGGTAACAGTGCGATGGGTGATGCCCTCGCCGCGGCATTCGGTAAGCGTAAGTAATTCCCCTGCTATCATGTACGCGGCAGCCCCGGCTGCCCGTACATTTCCCTCCTGTTAGTCACATATTGCGTTAATTAGTCGTAAAAATTGTTATTAACGTAAATCAATACGTGAAATATCTGCTCTCAATTGTTTTATACGCCGGATATCTTGATGCACATCAAACTTTGCTGGTTAATTTTCGGGCTAAATAGGTAAAATATTGTTGGTTATGATTTGCATTTACAGTATCAATTAAATTTGTAAGGGATATTTTCCTGCCAAACTGTTCGTGCAATAATCATTTGCAATATCATTCCTGTTTGCATGGTTAACCGGAGCCTTTATGACACTTCAGCCACAACACAGTTATAAAATTCTGGGCTTTTCCGGGCAAATCAGCCCGGCATACCGTCAGAAATTATTGTCTCTGGGCATGCTGCCCGGCTCTGTTTTCCGGGTGATCCGCAGCGCACCGCTGGGCGATCCGATCCAAATCGAAACCCGGCACGTCAACCTGATGCTCAGAAAAAAAGACCTGGCGCTGCTGATGCTTGATGACGTGCAGGCGTAATCCGCCGCACATCCCGCGCTGACTCACTCTTTTCCCTCTGCCGCCGGCAGAGGGGTTTGTATTTATTGATTGGCATACGACACTATGAAAGCACTCACCCTGGGACTCATCGGTAATCCCAATTCAGGGAAGACCACGCTGTTTAACCAGTTAACCGGATCCAAACAACGCGTCGGCAACTGGGCCGGTGTAACTGTGGAACGGAAAATCGGTTATTTCACCACGCCGGAACACAAGATTGAGCTGGTGGATTTACCCGGCACCTATTCACTGACCACCATCTCTGAACAAACATCCTTAGACGAACAGATTGCCTGCCACTTTATCCTCAGCGGTGAAGCGGACATGCTGATTAACGTTGTCGACGCATCCAATCTCGAGCGTAACCTGTATCTGACGCTGCAGCTGCTGGAACTGGGTGTTCCCTGCATTATTGCCCTCAATATGCTGGATATCGCCGATAAAGCGAATATCAATATTGATGTCAAAGCGCTGTCAGAACGCCTCGGCTGCCCGGTGATCCCACTGGTTTCCACCCGCGCGTCCGGTATCTGTGAGCTGAAAGCCGCGATCGACAAACACACAATGACACCTCATGAAGTGCTGGTGAACTATCCGGCTGCGCTGCTCGACAGCATGAACACTCTCGCACAGTCGATTCCTGCGGAAGAGTTCAGCGCCACACAGCGCCGCTGGCTGGCACTGCAAAGCCTGGAGGGGGATATCTACAGCCAGGCACGCGCCGGTTTCACCCCGGAGCATGTGCAGTCTGTCCGTGACGCGATGCAGGCACAGCAGCAGGAAGAGCCGGAACTGGTGATTGCGGATGCCCGTTACCAGACCATCGCGGATATCTGCGAAACAACCATTGATAACAGCCATTCCGAGCCGAATAAACTGACCGCAGCGATGGACAAAATTGTCCTCAACCGCTGGCTGGGCGTGCCGGTATTCCTGTTTGTGATGTATCTGATGTTCGTGCTCGCCATCAATATCGGCGGGGCATTGCAGCCGCTGTTTGAAGGCGGTTCGGAAGCCATTTTCATTAACGGGACACAATGGCTGGGGATGACGCTCGGCTTCCCGGACTGGCTGACCATTTTCCTCGCCCAGGGGGTCGGCGGCGGTATCAACACCGTGCTGCCGCTGGTACCGCAAATCGGGATGATGTACCTGTTCCTCTCTTTCCTGGAAGATTCCGGTTATATGGCCCGCGCGGCATTTGTGATGGACAGACTGATGCAGGCACTCGGACTGCCGGGTAAATCCTTCGTGCCGCTGATTGTCGGTTTCGGCTGTAACGTGCCGTCCATTATGGGTGCCAGAACCCTGGATGCACCGCGTGAACGTCTTATCACCGTCCTGATGGCACCGTTTATGTCCTGCGGCGCGCGGCTGGCTATCTTCGCGGTTTTCGCGGCTGCCTTCTTCGGCAAAAACGGCGCGAGCATCGTGTTCTCCCTGTATATCCTCGGGATTGTGGTGGCTATCCTTACCGGTCTGCTGCTCAAACACACTATTATGCGCGGCGAAGCATCACCGTTTGTGATGGAACTGCCGGTGTACCACGTACCGCATATGAAAACCCTGTTTATGCAGACCTGGCAGCGCCTGAAAGGCTTTGTGGTACGTGCGGGTAAAGTCATTATTGTCGCCAGTATGGTAATCGGCGCACTGAACAGCTTCAGTTTCTCCGGTAAACCGGCGGACAGCATTAATGATTCCGCACTGGCCTCAGTCAGTAAAGTGGTCACTCCGCTACTCAGCCCGATTGGTGTCACCAATGATAACTGGCAGGCGACTGTCGGCCTGATCACCGGTGCGATGGCAAAAGAAGTTGTGGTCGGGACACTGAATACCCTCTACACCGCTGAAAGTATCACCAACGAACCGTTTGATCCGGAATCCTTTGATTTATGGGATGAACTGGGTGATGCGGTAAATGAAACCCTGGATTCCCTGGCGGAAACCTTCACGCTCGCGGCATTATCCAACCCGATTGAAGCCAGCAAAGGCGACGGCGAGATGGACGGCGGTACCATGGGCACCATGGCCGCGAAATTCGGCTCTGATGTTGCTGCTTACAGCTATCTGATCTTTGTGCTGCTGTATGTGCCGTGTGTCTCTGTGATGGGGGCTATCGCCCGTGAAACCAGCCGCGGCTGGATGACCTTCTCCATCCTGTGGGGTCTGAACGTGGCTTACTCACTGGCCGCCCTGTTCTACCAGGCCGCCACATTCAGTACCCATCCGGGGAGCAGTTCAGTGATTATCGCTGTAGTGGTGATTTTCAACCTGATCCTGTTTGCACTGCTGCGCCGCACACGCAGCCGGGTGAATCTCAGCTTCCGCCGTGATGCACACAGCCGCTGTGGCGGCTGCTCCGGCAACGAGTGTCACTGATAAAAGGACACGGACATGATCAGCCTGATCGCAGTACGTGACGCCATTGCACTGAACGGCCGGGCAGATGCCCGGCTGCTCAGCCACCAGTTGAATGCCCCGGAAGCCCTGGTGCAGGCCATCATGGAAAAGCTGGCTGCCATGGGAAAAATTGAAGCGGTGGATGTCAGCAGCTGTCTGAGCAGCAGCTGCAAACAGTGCCCTGAAAGTCAGGGCTGTGACACAAAGGTGTATCAGATTCATTCATAAAACTTACCCGCCGTTGTGCGGGTATTTTTTTATTTAACAAACTCCGTCAGTACCTCACAAAACTCATCCGGATGTGAAATAAACGGTGCGTGAGCGCTGTTACGCATAATAACGGATGGAGAGGACGGCAGTTGCTCATCCAGCAGTGACGCGACTTTACGCGGCACCAGGCCATCGAGATAACCATAGATCCGCAGGAACGGCATTGTCAGGGACGGCAGTCCGCTGCGCAGATCGGCGGTTCTCAGAATCTCCAGCCCGGCATTCAGTACTGACACACCCGGCATCGGCTGTCCCAGTACCACTGATTTCAGTGTACGGGCATCCTGACGGGCACTTGCGATTCCCAGTGTCTGCAGTGCCAGAAAACGCTCAACAGTACGCTGAAAATCGGTCGCCAGCTGATGCTGAAAGCCGCTCAGCACCGTCGGTTTGATCCCCGGCCAGCCTTCCTCTTCCTGTGCACCAAAACACGGCGATGAACAGATTGTCACCAGATGGCTCACTGCCTGCGGGTAACGCAGTGCAATATCCGCAGCCACCAGCCCGCCCAGTGACCAGCCCGCCAGCACCGCATTTTCCGGCATCTGCGCGAAAACGGTATCCGACATCTCCGTCAGTGACATCTCTCCGAATTCCTGGCTGCGCCCGTAACCCGGTAAGTCAACCTTGTGAATACGGAAATGCGGTGCGAGCCGCAATTCAATGCTGTTCCATACTTCGCTGTTCAGTCCCCAGCCGTGTAACAGCACAAGATCACGCGAACCCTGTCCGCTCTGCTGCCAAAAAAGCGTTGCCATCGTTATTGTTTCCTTATTTATCCGGAGGGAAGACGGATGGTTATTATTGAGAATTACTGCCTGCTGTGCAATCAGCCGCTGGCAATTGCCGCACACGGTATCTGCGGATTCTGCGAACGGGGACTGCCGGAGATGCCGCCGGTCTGCCGTCGCTGCGGCCTACCGCTGGTGACACCGGAGCCGGAATGCGGCCGCTGTCTGCAATCCCCGCCGCCGTGGCAGAGCCTGCTGGCCGTAACCGGCTATCAGCCACCGCTGGCCGCCCTGGTTCACCGCCTCAAATACAGCGGGCAGACACACATTGCCCGTGCACTGGCACGGCTGCTGCTGCGCCGGGTGCTGGCAGCTTACCGCGCCGGGGAATGTCCGAAGCCGGATCTGCTGCTCAGTGTCCCGCTTTACCGCTACCGGCAATGGCGGCGCGGGTTTAATCAGAGTGATCTTATCACCCTTCCGCTGGCAAAATGGCTGCGCTGCCCTTATGACAGTTCCGGCCTTATCCGCACCCGTGCTACACTGAGCCAGCGGATGCTGTCCCGCACACAGCGCCTGACAAACCTGTCCTCTGCGTTTGCCGTCACCCGTGATGTCCGCGGACTGCATATTGCGCTGACCGATGATGTCATCACAACAGGGGCGACCATGACAGCGCTGTCTGAATTGCTCATTCGTGCGGGCGCGGCGGCAGTCCGGGTGTGGTGCCTTTGCCGCACCTTGTAGTGAACCCGCAAATGGGCGTATTATAACCAACCGGAACAGTCAACTATTTTTGGGCAATGTTATGATTACTATTACTGACGCTGCGCAGGCACATTTTTCCAAACTGCTTGCCAACCAGGAACCCGGCACACAAATCCGTGTTTTTGTTATTAACCCGGGCACTCCCAACGCGGAATGCGGAGTCTCTTATTGTCCGCCTGATGCTGTGGAAGCGACCGATACCGCGCTGCCGTTTGAGCAGCTGACCGCCTATGTTGATGAACTGAGCGCACCGTTCCTTGACGAAGCCGTGATCGACTTCGTGACCGATCAGCTCGGCTCTCAGCTCACCTTAAAAGCCCCGAACGCCAAAATGCGTAAAGTGGCGGATGATGCCCCGCTGATCGAGCGTGTCGAGTACGTTCTGCAATCTCAGATCAACCCGCAGCTGGCCGGGCACGGCGGCCGTGTTTCCCTGATGGAAATCACGGACGAAGGCTATGCCATCCTCCAGTTCGGCGGCGGCTGTAACGGCTGCTCCATGGTGGATGTCACCCTGAAAGAAGGGATCGAAAAAGAGTTACTGAATATGTTTGCCGGTGAACTGAAAGGCGTTAAAGACCTGACTGAACATCAGCGCGGCGAACACTCTTATTACTGATAGTGCTGTTTACTGACAGTGCTGCAGCGGCCGGATATCGCACGGCCGTGATAATACACTGCCCGGTTATCCGCCGGGCAGGTTTCCGGTGGTGCTCTGTCACCGCTGATATTCACCTGCATACGAAAAATCATTATGGAACAAATCCGCTTAATCACACCGGATACGGCGTATGAACTCTGGCAGCAGAACGGGGCTGTCCTGGTTGATATCCGTGATCCGCAAAGCTTCCGTGCCGGTCATACTGACGGCGCATTTCACCTGACAAACGACACCGTGAATACCTTCATGGATCAGACAGATTATGAGCAGCCGGTTATGGTCATGTGTTACCATGGGCACAGCAGTCAGGGCGCGGCTCAGTATCTGCTTAATGTCGGCTATGAAACGGTATACAGCATCAACGGCGGCTTTGAGGCCTGGTTGCGCAATTACCCGGACACAGTCAGGTCACTTGCTTAACAACGGACAGCTATATGGTTTATCTGATCACCATCGCCAACCCGCGGATTGCCCAGTCATTTATTGATTATATGGCCGCCCGGGATATTGAGCTCACTATGCGTGCCACCCGCGAAGGGCGCGGCGCGGAATTGTGGCTCGACGACGAAAGCAAACTGGCACAGACACAGGCTGAGCTGGAAACCTTTATGCGTGATCCGATGAATAAACGCTATCTCGCCGCCAGCTGGGAATCCGGTGAAACCGATTCCCCGTTCCGCTACCCGGCCTCTCATGCCTTCAGTAACCTGGTGACCCCGGCCGGGCCGCTGACCATCACCATTACCGTACTGTGCGCACTGGTTTTTCTGTGGATGCAGATAAGCGGCACTGACGCGGTGATGGACTATCTGGCCTGGCCGCAGCCTGACCAGCAGGGTGAACTGTGGCGGTGGATAAGCCCGGTGTTCCTGCATTTCGGCCTGACCCATATTCTGATGAACCTGGCGCTGTGGTGGTATCTCGGCGGTCAGGTGGAAAAACAGCTCGGCAGCGGACGGCTGCTTGTGATCACCCTGATTTCTGCCCTGGTCAGTTGCTGGTCGCAATCCTTTTTCAGCGGCTCATCCTTCGGCGGCCTGTCCGGCGTGGTTTTCGCGCTGATCGCTTATGTCTGGTATACCGGTGCGCGCAATCCGTCCGCCGGTATTTATCTGCCCGCCGCCATGATGGTATTTTCGGTATTATGGCTGGTTATCGGTTACTTTGATTTATTTGGTACAATGCCGATTGCAAACATGGCCCATGCATCCGGTCTCGCGACCGGCCTGCTGATGGCGGTATGGGACAACCGCCGCCGGACGGCCTGAATAATAATGAAAATATGACATCACCGCCGCATATCACGGCACAGACCTGAATATGCGCGGTACTGATCTGACCGGGGGATTTTGTGAAACAAACACAGCGTCATGATGCTATCGTTGAGTTAGTCAGTAAACAGGGCTATGTCAGCACAGAAGAGCTGGTCGAGCACTTTAAGGTCAGTCCGCAGACCATCCGCCGTGATCTCAATGAGCTGGCGGAGCAGAATAAAATCCACCGTCACCACGGCGGAGCTGCACAGCCGTCCAGTTCGGTGAATGCCGCCTATCATGAGCGTAAAAGCATGTGGTCGGATGAAAAACGCCGGATTGCCCGCCGTGTCGCGGCGCTGATCCCGGACGGTGCCACACTGTTTATCGATATCGGCACCACACCGGAAGCGGTCGCGCATGAGCTGCTGGAACACAAAAATCTGCGCATCGTCACCAATAACCTCAATGTCGCCACTCTTCTGATGGCGAAAGATGATTTCCGGCTGATCCTGGCCGGTGGTGAAGTCCGTTCCCGTGACGGCGGAATTGTCGGTGAGGCCACGCTCGATTTTATCTCTCAGTTCCGTCTGGATTTCGGGATTCTCGGGATCAGCGGCATTGATACTGACGGCTCCCTGCTGGAATTTGATTATCACGAAGTCCGCACCAAACGGGCGATTATTGAAAACTCCCGCTGTGTGATGCTCGTGACCGACCACTCCAAATTCGGCCGCAACGCCATGGTCAACCTCGGTAATATGGGGCTGATCGATTGCCTGTTTACCGACAAACGCCCGCCGGAAAGCATTATCAAAATCCTGGACGAACAACAGGTGCAGCTCGAAGTCTGCTGATTATCTCTGCCCGTGCCACCGCCCGGTGGCGCGGTTTTCCTCCCTTTTCCCTCTGCCGTAATTCATTATTCTTTGTATGGATATGCTAACGAATTGTTATCCATGTCACGGAGAACGTTTTTTTATGTCCTGAATGTTGGAATATCGTTCACATTGCACTATCATGAGCGATAACGAGCATTAAAGAACAAATATGGTCATGCGGGAGTGAGGATGGAAACGAAAGATTTGATCGTTATCGGGGGCGGAATCAACGGTGCAGGTATTGCCGCTGATGCCGCCGGACGCGGGCTGTCTGTGCTGATGCTGGAAGCACGGGATCTCGCCTGTGCCACCTCATCGGCCAGCTCAAAACTGATCCACGGCGGATTGCGCTATCTCGAACATTATGAGTTTCGTTTGGTGAGCGAAGCACTGGCTGAACGCGAAGTATTATTAAAAATGGCGCCGCATATCGCCTTCCCGATGCGTTTCCGTCTGCCGCATCAGCCGCACCTGCGCCCGGCGTGGATGATCCGCGCGGGGCTGTTTCTGTATGACCATCTCGGTAAACGCACCACACTGCCGAGCTGCCGCGGCCTGACCTTCAGTACAGCCTCCCCGCTGAAAGCAGAGTTTAAAAAAGGCTTTGAATATTCCGACTGCTGGGTGGACGATGCCCGCCTGGTGGTGCTGAATGCACAGGAAGTCGTGCGGCAGGACGGCGAAGTCCGCACACGGACAAAAGTCACCCGCGCATGGCGCGAAAACGGTTTATGGCAGGTGGAAGCGGAAAATGCCCTGACCGGCGAAACCCTGCGCTGGCAGGCAAAAGGGCTGGTCAACGCCGCCGGACCGTGGGTAAAAACCTTCTTTGATGACGGATTACAGCTCAAATCCCCTTATGGTATCCGTCTTATCAAAGGCAGCCATATTGTGGTACCGCGCGCTCACGACGAGCCGCAGGCCTATATCCTGCAAAATGAAGATCACCGCATTGTGTTTGTCATTCCGTGGATGGATGAATTTTCGATTATCGGCACGACCGATGTGGAATATCACGGCGATCCGGCAGACGTTAAAATCGATGATAACGAAATTAATTATCTGCTGGATGTGTATAACGACCACTTCCGCAAAACCCTGACCCGCGATGATATCCGCTGGACATACTCCGGTGTGCGTCCGCTGTGTGATGATGAATCGGACTCGCCACAGGCAATCACCCGCGATTACACGCTTGATTTGCATGATGACAACGGACAGGCGCCGCTGTTGTCCGTCTTCGGCGGCAAACTCACCACTTACCGCAAGCTGGGCGAACACGCGCTGGATAAACTGGCGGCCTACTATCCGCACGCCGGGAAAGCATGGACAAAACAGGCGGTACTGACCGGCGGTGAACTGAACGGCCGGAGCCGTGACGATTATGCCCGAGTGCTGACAGAACGCTGGTCCTGGCTGCCGAACGGACTGGCGCTGCGCCTGGCCCGCACCTACGGCAGTCAGACAGAAAAAATTATCGGAGATGCGCAATCCCTCAGCGATCTCGGGCAGTTATTCGGCCATAACCTGTATGAAGCCGAGCTGCGCTATCTGGTACAGCACGAGTGGGTGATCACCGCAGAAGATGCGCTCTGGCGCAGAACCAAACTGGGAATGTGGCTCACACAGGAAGAACAGCTGCAGGTGGAGCAGTGGCTCCGCCGCGAAGAGCAATAACGGAAACGAAACAGACCGGCTTTGTGAGCCGGTCTGTTTTTTTATCACCTCAGCGCCGGGATTCCAGCACCATCCGGACAGCCAGCCCGGCCAGCACAGTCCCCATCAGCCAGCGCTGCACCACCTGCCAGAACGGACGGCCCGTCATAAAGACAGCCACCGAGCCCGCCATCAGAATAATCAGTCCGTTAACTGTCAGGCTGATCATAATCTGTATTGTTCCGAGCGCCAGAGACTGTACCAGCACACTGCCGTGCCCCGGCACAATAAACTGCGGCAGCAGCGATAAATACATCCCCGCCACTTTCGGGTTCGCCAGGCTGGTCAGAAACCCCATGGTGAACAATTTTTTCGGCTTATCTTCCGGTAAATCCCGCACCGAAAATGCAGAGCGTCCGCCCGGTTTGACCGACTGCCACGCCAGCCAGAGCAGATACAATGCCCCCGCAATACGCAAAGCATCATAGGCATAAGGAACAGCAAAAAAGAGCGCGGTGATACCAAATGCCGCACTGAGCATATAAAAAATAAATGCCAGGCCGACACCGGCAAGAGAAATATATCCGGCCCGCTTTCCCTGACAGAGTGAGCGGGAGATCAGATAAATCATATTAGGGCCGGGCGTTAATACCATTCCCAGTGCAACCAGGGCAAATCCGAGCAATGACGTCAAATCAGGCATAATGCACTCCATGACAGATAATGCATAACAGATTATAAGATAGATTATTGGTTTTACAGGATATATAACCACCCGGAACAGGCGATCATTGATTATAGCCGGAACAAAAAAAAAGCAGCAACGATATAATTCAGTATGTATTAATAACGTGGGTTACTGCACAAAATCGCAGGCATAAAAAAAGCGCCTTCATTTCAGCGCTTTTTCCGGGACCGTCTGTTCTCAGTGAACCTGTGACGGGCTGAGCAGCTGATAAATGGTATCCGGGGTATATTTCTCACCGGAAAAATAGATATTCCAGTCAGTCAGCATCTCCGTATTCAGCGGATATACGCCCCCCTCTTCCATCTCTTCAACATAAAACGGCTGGTTGATCAGTTTGCCGGTAAACACGTCATTATCCAGAGTTTCCGGGATAAACCACATGTGCTCCAGGTCATCCTCATCCCCGTACGGAATGCCGCATTTGACCATAAACGCCCACGGATGTTCATCTTCTTCATCACGGGCTTTTTTACCGAATAATCCACCGAGCAGACCTTTTTTCGTTTTGACCACCGGCTGACCGTATTCCGCAAACATCTGGGCAAAATAGTGCCAGCGCAGGCGGGCTTTTACCGCCATTTCATGGGTTTCACTGTTCGGGCGGTAAAACATAATGGCGGCATCGTCGTCGAAACCACGGAAAAATGTCTGTAACACCGGCGAACTTTCATTTACACGGAATAGCATACAGGATGGATGGTCATGCTGATCGTCGCGATCTCCGCGATCGCCGAGAAATTCATTTTCCGGCATATTATCGTGAGAGTAATCGATCTCTTCGAGAGGCTTCAGCTGGTCGATCGGGGTATTTTTGTTGATCTGGCGGATCCCTTCCTGATATGGCAGCGCCACAATATATTCCAGCTGTTTTTCCGTCTGGCCGCACAACATCGGCTCATTAAACAGTACCTTACCTTCATTCAGACTCTGCCCGATAAAACTGCGCAGCAGATCAGGAATGCCGTAGTACGCATTAATGGTATGCGGCAGCAGCAGTTCCACTTCCGGGATCCCGCAGCGCAGCAGGCCGTGTGTGTGGAACCAGTACATGGTCGGCGGGGAATTTTCCGTGTCATAGATTGCATGAATGGTATACAGAGATTCAATGTTCAGCTGCACGTCGTTTTCCAGCTGAAAATTGAGCCACTCACGGGTAAAACCGCGCCCGGCTGCCGAGATATCGATGCCCAGCAATAAATCCGGCACCAGAATCTGTACCATCTTCAGCTGGTACCGGTAACTTCGCAGCACGTCATTCTGTAAAAGGCATTCAACATAAATGTCCTGCCCGGTCTGGTTGACTTCGGCCAGCAGTCCGGCAGACAGCGGATCAGTTGAATAGTAAGGATTGATTTCCAGTTCCGGTGCCCGCGGTGCCAGTGACACCAGAAACAGCAGTTCTTCATCGCCGTAATGACAGGTGTAATAAAAGCTGTTCTCATCATGTTCCGCGTATTCAATATCACCCTGTGTGAAAAAGGTTTGTGATGCCAGACGCTCTTCTAACTCTGCCAGGTTGAGCCGCGAGGGAGAGAATGCCACAACCTCCGACGTCATCCTCTTACCTTTACCTTCCGCAACCTCAAGGTAATATTGTTTTATATCCATCGGTAATGCCTTTATCCGTTCTGAGTTGTGCTGCTGTGCTGAAATTAAACTCATTTGTTCATACGTATAAGTACCACATTTTGTATGCGGAGTTCATTCAGAATAATCCACCTATTATTCTGTAAATATACATTTTGACCAAAATCGTACGTCCGGGAGCAAAAACGGCTATAATCCGGTCAATTGCCCGCCCTGTTCTGAGGTATGAAAAGTTGAATAATAACAAAAAGTTAACGATTACTGTTCCGTTACCTGAGCCCTATCATACAGCGGATTTTCTCGCATTTCATTTACGTGATAATCACCATGTGGCCGAAGAGGTCACGGAAAACCGGGTGATGAAAGGGATTTGCCTGCACAGCCATCCTGCGTTACTGACGCTGGAAATCAGTTCAGGAGAAGCACGTGTCACCCTCAGTACTGACGGTCCCGGCCCCCTGCCGGAAGACGAAGCCCGTATGCATTATCTTGCCCGGCATATGCTCGGTCTGATCCAGCCGGTGGAGGAATTCGAGACACAATATCAGGATCACCCGCTGGCCGGTCCCCTTATCCGGCAACAGAAAGGGCTGCGGATCTACCAGTCCGCCACACCGTTTGAAGCCATTAACTGGGCGATTATCGGTCAGCAAATCAGCGTTCAGGCCGCGATTTCCATCCGCCGCCGCCTGATTCAGCATATCGGCCTGCGCCACTCCTCCGGACTGTGGTGCTATCCGGATGCGGCACATATTTTACAGACCGATTTTGACGGGCTGCGCAGCTGCGGTTTCTCTGTCGGTAAAGCCAATGCCCTGCTGGCACTGAGTGAGCAACTGGAAAGCGGAGCGCTGGTGCTGCCGGATGTGGTCACACCGGAGAATGCAGACGCGGTTTCCGCCTCACTGACGGCGATCAAAGGTATCGGCACCTGGACGGTCAGCTATGCCCTGCTGCGCGGCTTTAACTATCTGAACGGCTCACTGCACGGTGATGTTGCGGTACGGCGTAATCTGCAGCGCCTGCTGGCGCGGGATGAAAAAATAACGGCGGATGAAACTCAGGAATGGCTGGCAGATTTCGCCCCGTGGCGGGCTCTGATGGCTGCTCATCTGTGGCGGCTGGAGTCTGCCGCCGGGTACTGAGCAAAAAAAATGCCGCAAATGCGGCATTTTTTCTCTCTGTGAACTCAGCGCAACCAGTTGGTTTTTGCCAGCTCCACAATCTCATCACCGCGCCCGTTGATAATCGCGCGCAGCATATACAGACTGAAGCCTTTGGCCTGCTCAAACTTAATTTCCGGCGGCATGGCCAGTTCCTGTTTGGCCGTCACCACATCCACCAGAACCGGGCCGTCATGGGCAAATGCGGTTTTCAGCGCATCGTCCAGTGACTCGCTGTCTTCAACGCGGATCCCTTTGATCCCCATGGCATTCGCCATCGCGGCAAAATCCGGGTTGTGCAGATCGGTTCCGTCAGTCAGATAACCGCCCGCTTTCATCTCCATCGCCACAAAACCCAGCACGCTGTTGTTAAAGATGACGATTTTCACCGGCAGCTGCATCTGCGCCAGGGAAATGAAATCCCCCATCAGCATACTGAACCCGCCGTCACCGCACATCGCCACCACCTGGCGTTTACGGTCATGCGCCTGAGCACCGATAGCCTGCGCCATAGCATTCGCCATCGAGCCGTGGTTAAAGGAGCCAATCAGCCGCCGTTTGCCGTTCATGGTGAGATAACGCGCCGCCCAGACCGTCGGGGTGCCCACATCACAGGTGAATACGGTGTCATCATCCGCCAGCTCACTGATTTTCTTCGCCAGATACTGCGGATGGATCAGTTCCCGTTTGCTTGCGGTTGCCAGTGCATCGAGGTCACTGCGGGCGGTCTGATAGTGTTTCAGCGCCGCATCCAGATGGGTGCGATCCTCTTTGGCCTGCAGGCGCGGCTGAATGGCATTGAGTGTGGCTTTGATATCCCCGATAACCGCCATATCCACCGCACAGTGCGCGCCGAGGCTGCCCGGGTTGATATCCACCTGAATAATTTTTGCTTTGGCCGGATAAAACGCGCGGTACGGGAAGTGCGTGCCGAGCAGCACCAGGGTATCTGCGTTTTCCATCGCATAATACCCGGAGGAAAATCCGATAAGCCCGGTCATCCCGACACTGTACGGGTTATCATACTCAATATGCTCTTTGCCGCGCAGTGCATGCACCACCGGTGCTTTCAGGGTTTCCGCCAGTTTGATAACTTCATCATGTGCCCCGGCACATCCGGCTCCGCACATCAGTGTGATGTTTTTCGCACCGTTAAGGGCATCCGCCAGTTTCACCAGCTCATCCCGCTGCGGCATCACCAGCGGCAGAGACGGCTCATACCAGACATTGCGGGCCGATTCCGGTGCCGGTCTTAATGCCACATCCCCCGGAATGACCACCACGGCCACGCCGCGCTCCAGAATCGCCTTGCGCATGGCAATACCCAGCACCTGCTGGATCTGCTCAGGATTGGAAACCAGCTCACAATAGACGCTGCACTCACGGAACAGCTCCTGCGGATGGGTTTCCTGGAAGTAATGACTGCCGATTTCGCCGGAAGGAATATGTGCGGCAATTGCCAGCACCGGCACGCGGTTGCGCTGACAATCAAATAATCCGTTGATTAAGTGGAGGTTACCCGGCCCGCAGGAACCGGCGCACACCGCCAGTTTACCGGTCAGATGGGCTTCCGCCCCGGCGGCAAACGCGGCCACTTCCTCATGCCGGGTGCCCATCCATTCAATGCTGCCCAGTTTACGTAAGCTGTCACTTAACCCGTTCAGTGAGTCTCCGGTGACACCCCAGATACGGTTGATTCCTGCATCCGCCAACATTTTTGCGATATAACCCGCTACAGTCTGCTTCATCGTAAATCTTCCCTCATACTGGTGATAAATCTGATTCGCAATAAGATGCTGCACAGAACAATACCGGCCTGCTCTGTGTGTTTATCCTGTCATTTCAGTGTAGCCCGGGCGCGCCGCAGATAAAACCACCAGTAATAAGGTAAATTTTCAGCACTAATTCAGGATATTGCCGGAGATCCGGCGGAATAATACAAAAATGGCTGCAAGGATATATAAATACACTTTTCTTAATTTCTGTTTAATAATATTAATATTATTGTTATTTCGGGTGGCGAATTTATATTTCACGCAGAATAAAAATAAAAAATCAGGAAACCAGGGCTTATATAACATATTGATATTAATAAATAATATAATATGATTTTATCACGGTGATATTATTTTTTACCGATATCATCCTTATTATTCATGCACCATGAAATACTGATATGATATAAACACGATCTCCGTCACGCTCACTTTTTTAATACTGACGTTAAAATCCCTCCTGCAAATAATAACGAAAACAGCTGCTGACAGAAACCCGCCGGTTCCGGAAGGCAGACTTTTTTTCGTAAAAATAAAATGTACTCATGTTGCGCCGGCGCTGTGGTATGACCGGTTTCCGGTCATACCCGCGCTTACATCAGGGATTCTTTATCAGCACACAAACCGGTTTCAGTTACGGGGTAAATGTAATGACCAATAAATACAATGTCAGTGAAAAACTCTTTGCGCTTGAGGCGTTCAGCAAGAAAACGCGCCAGGATTTACATAAAATCCCTGAGCTGTCCGGTGAAGAATATAAAACCTCAAAATACTGCCGCGAACTGATGGAAAGCTTCGGCTACACCATCCGTCAGTTTGAGGGATACACCGGCTTTACCGCTGAACTGACCGTCAATCCGGCATACCGCCTGATTGCTTACCGCACCGACATCGACGGCCTGGAAATGCCGGACATGACCTGCAACGAGCACAGTTCCGTACACGAAGGCTGCGCCCACAACTGTGGTCACGACACCCATATGACCATCGCGCTGACTGCGGCAAAATACCTCAGCGAACACCGCGATGAACTGACACACAATGTCCGTTTTGTCTTCCAGATGGCGGAAGAAGATATGCGTGTGCCGGGTGCGGATAAAATGGTGGAAATGGGCTGCATGGACGGTGTGGATGAAGTCTACGGGCTGCATAACGACGCCGCGATTGAAACCGGCTGCATCCGTTTTAACGCGGGTGTGATGTCTTCTTACGGCTCCGCCTGGACGCTGGATGTACACGGTGTTTCCGCGCACGGCTCCACGCCGCACAAAGGGCTGGATGCTATCCGCGAAGCCACCCGTATCATTGATTACATGGATTATATCGTCGCCAAGAAAACCGATCCTTTCAGCCCGGCTGTTTTCGGCTGCGGTATGATCAACGGCGGTACCATCCCGAATGCGCTGGCTGATTATGTGCAGGCACGCGGCACCATCCGTTCTATGGATGAAGAAACCGATAAAATCTTAAAAGCCAGCTTTAAAGAGATTGTTGCCCGCAGTGAAGCCGGTGGTTTTAAAACCACACTGGAAGCCTGCGGTTACCCGGCCGTAATTAACCATCCGCAGGCAGCGGAAGTCATTAAAAACGCGGCAGCGGCCTTCTTACCGGCTGAAAATATTGACTCAAACGGTAAGCCGATGACCGGCAGTGAAGATTTCAGCTATATGATTAATGCCACCAAAGACAGATTAGGTGCCATGTATTTCCTCGGCAGCGGTAACAAAGCCAAAGGAATTAATAACTATCTGCATGCCAATCCGTATTTTGTTGATGACGATTGCCTGCTGATCGGTGCGCAAATCTTTATTAATATTGCCACCCGCTAAAAAAGATTACACACAGCAAACACAAAGCCCGGTAACAGACGTTACCGGGCTTTTTTTATCCGGAATACAAAGGAATCAGAGCTCAGGCAATGCGCGGTAAAGCCGGTCACGGGCTTTAGGATCAACCGGCAGCCACTGTTCCGGCTGGTGAATATAATTCAGGTCAAGATGCGGCGCATAACAGGAAATAAAGTCATACATATAATCCTTCAGATGTGTATGACGGCTGATACAAATATGGGTATAGCTCGGTTTCACCAGATTACCGATATTAATACAGCGCAGTGAGTCACTGTCTTCCGCCGGATCAAACGCCACGGTGGAAATAACACCGACACCCGCTCCGCGCTTCACATAGAATTTAATAATTTCCGTATCGACCGCGGTTAATACCACATTCGGCGTCAGGTGGTTCTGATAAAATACCTGATCCAGCTTGGAACGGCCGGTGAATCCGAATACATAGGTGATCAGCGGATAATGAGCCAGCTCCTGAATCGTCAGCTGCTCATTCTGTGCCAGCGGGTGATCGTGCGGTACAATCGCACTGCGGGACCACTGATAGCACGGCAGTGTCAGTAAATCGTCATACAGATGCAGGGATTCGGTGGCGATTGCAAAATCCACATCCCCGTTTTTCACCATTTCCGCCAGCTGTGCCGGAGCACCCTGATGGAAATGCAGCGAAATGTTCGGGTAACGCGCATTAAAGCGTTCAATCACTTTCGGTAATTTATAACGGATTTGCGTGTGGGTGGTGGCAATACGGAGATTCTGTTTTGTCGTGGTATCTTCGTGTGATACCAGACTTTTAATTTTATCAAACTGCGCCAGAATATCGCAGGCAACACGATGAACTTCTTCACCAATCGGACTGAGCGATAATAAGTTATTATTTTTCCGGTTGAATAAAGAAACGTTCAGTTCATCTTCAAGAATTTTAAGCTGCTTGCT
Organism: Morganella sp. HMSC11D09; assembly: GCF_001807955.1. NCBI lineage: Bacteria > Pseudomonadati > Pseudomonadota > Gammaproteobacteria > Enterobacterales > Morganellaceae > Morganella > Morganella sp. HMSC11D09. The sequence continues at coordinate 49,969 of NZ_KV791691.1, read as the reverse complement.
CACTGTCGGCTGCGAGGTATACAGCTTCTCGGCGGCATTCGTGATATTAAAGTCACTCCTGACCACCTCAACAAAACTTTTGAGCTGATTAATGTTCATTGCTTATTTATCCAGTTATAAAACGGATTCAAAATATTAAAATTATTAATAAACAGGGTTATAAGAGTAATACAACATGCTGTGTATCAGGATGATAGCACAAGGCGGGTGATGAAGAAATAAACACGTCCCGCAAAAAGCGGTATCCGTTATTAGCGGGCTAATAACGGATTTTTGAGATGAGATTCAGTATCACTCAATATCACGAAATTACATCAGTTCAGATTCGACCGGCAAAATAACGGTTTCTGCTTTCCAGGATTCCCGTTCATTTCCGCTGTCGCGTTTACCCCGGCCTTCAATCTCGGTGAAGAACCAGCCAACCGGTACTTCAAAGATATCCGCAATACGGACTAAACAATCCACATCAACACGGTTTACACCACGTTCATAACGTGACATCTGCTGCTGACTGATTTCAATCATTTCAGCCAGTCTTGCTGCAGTAATGCCGTGATCTTTTCGTAACACCTGAATTTTTTGCCCGACGGCGCGTGCTATCGAGTTTTTTGCTTTGGTCATGTCGCTATCCCTCACATATGGCTGTGATAACCATCAGATTCCTCTCTGATGACTAACAAAAATATGCGTTTATTAAAGAAAGTGGACCAATTGATATTCACAAAGTTTTACTCTTTGTTGTTGTTTTAACTGCCGCATGTATGTACTTATGCAAACCAGCCTCGTACACATGTTGAAACACATATTACATATTCATTTACCAAATTGAAACCTGCCACTCAGACACCTAACGAATTGTAAAAAAAAGAATTATTCGGTGTCCGAAAGAGTGATAACCCTATGTATTATAGTATATTTACCTTTTCTTTCACCCCCGTACCAGGTATAAACCACTAAAAATAAAATGACTCATTAGTGGTATAAAATAGTAATTATTTAGCTTTAATAGAGTAACAAACCACAATTAAATGGAAAAAAAACGATATATCTTGAAACATTTATATCTTTCTTAAATTGCTGTTGGCAGATATCACTGCATGATTTTCATATTCAGCAGATAACACCAAAGTTTATCTTATTATTACGTAAAGAAATCATTGAGGACTGTGATTATGCGTTAATTACATCAGATGTAATTATCAGGAAAACGCATACAGAAAATTGAGAAATCAGGTGAAACATACTGATAACATTGTCTGTTTTCTGAAACCGCCCTATATATTGCTTAAATTTAAACCACTCACATTATAATTATGCTGATAATTTAAAATACATCGGATTGTGATACTAAACATGTTCCGTTTCACACAACAAAATATGCTGAAAAGCATCCGTTTAAGATGCCTTATTTCCGGGGTGATCTGCACTTCCGTTGATTTTTCAGAAAAAAATAGCATTGAACATTTTACGATGCAGAGAAGTTAAATGCCAAATACACGATATTAATCAGTACAAAAACCCACTAATTTTACAAAAAATATGATTTATGCTAAATTAGGTGACCTCGTTTCAAAACAAAGGTGCTTTTTTTGGTTATTACAACACAATACTTTCCTATTCTTCCTGTCCTGTCTGCGGTTTCCTGTACCGTCTGCCGTTAGCGTCACATATTCAACAATCAATCTATTTAACGGGAAACATGAATACGGGAAAAAATACGTATTTATACTTACCAATTTAGTATTAAACATCTCCTGCTGCCGATGAATTCACTATCACACAAAAAGTCATTGCAGATTTGAGTGAAATCTCAGTTACGTGAATCCCCGTCATAAAACAAAAGGATACAACGATGAGACGCAAGAAAACAAAACAAAAACCTTTAAATATCAATGACATTACTATCATTGATGATGGAAAATTAAAGAAAGCCATCACCGCCGCCTCTCTGGGTAATGCCATGGAGTGGTTTGATTTCGGGGTCTACGGCTTCCTGGCGTATGTACTGGGTCAGGTCTTCTTCCCTTCCGCCTCCCCGGGCATACAGATGATCGCGGCGTTAGCGACGTTCTCCGTACCGTTTTTGGTACGTCCGCTGGGCGGGGTCTTTTTCGGCATTATGGGCGACAAATTCGGCCGCCAGAAAGTGCTTTCCGTCACCATCATTATTATGGCTGTCAGTACCTTCTGTATCGGTCTAATCCCGTCTTATGAAAGTATCGGGATCTGGGCACCGGTGCTGTTACTGCTGGCAAAACTGGCTCAGGGTTTCTCCGTGGGCGGTGAGTATTCCGGTGCAGCTATCTTTGTAGCGGAATATTCACCGGATCGTAAACGCGGATTTATGGGCAGCTGGCTGGACTTCGGCTCGATTGCCGGTTTCGTCTGCGGTGCCGGTGTGGTGGTGCTGATCTCCAGTATTCTCGGTGAGGAAACCTTCCGTGAATGGGGCTGGCGTATCCCGTTCTTCCTGGCGCTGCCGCTGGGCGTTATCGGCCTGTATCTGCGTCATGCCCTGGAGGAAACACCGGCTTTCCAGCAGCATGTTGAGGATATGAAAAATGCCAACCCGGAAACCGGCGAAGATAAGCCCCGCGTTTCACTGCGCAGCATTGCCTCACAGTACGGTAAGGGTCTGATGATTTGTGTCGGGCTGGTGATTGCCACCAACGTCACTTATTACATGCTGCTGACCTATATGCCGAGTTATCTGTCGCATAACCTGAATTACAGTGCGGATCACGGTGTGCTGATTATTATCGCGATTATGATTGGCATGCTGTTCGTACAGCCTCTGATCGGGATGATGAGTGACCGCATCGGCCGTAAACCGTTTGTCCTCGCGGGCAGTATCGGGTTATTTGTGCTGGCCATTCCGGCATTTATGCTGATTAACAGTGGTGTCATCGGCCTGATTTTCTTAGGCTTACTGATCCTGGCGGTGCTGCTTAACTGCTTTACCGGTGTGATGGCCTCTATTTTACCGGCCATTTTCCCGACAAAAATCCGTTACAGTGCACTGGCTATCTCATTCAATATCTCAGTGCTGATTGCCGGTGCCACCCCGACCGCCGCCGCCTGGCTGGTCGAGGCGACCAATAATCTGTATATGCCGGCCTATTATCTGATGGTGATTGCCGTTATCGGGATGATTACCGCGATTGTGATGAAAGAAACCGCCAATAAGCCGTTACGCGGTGCCACACCGGCCGCATCTGACCGCGCGGAAGCCAAAGAGATTTTGCTCGAGCATTACGATAATATCGAACACAAGATTGAGGCGATTGATGAGGAGATTGCCGCGTTGCAGAAACGCCGTCAGTCACTGATTGATCAGCACCCTAAACTGGACTGATGTCCTGCTCAGGCCCGCCTCTCCGGATGCGGGCCCTTTTATTGTTTATGCGGGAGGTAAAGTTATGACGGATTCAGCACCGGCCGTTGTCTGGCTGCGGCACGATCTGCGGCTGACAGATAACACGGCGCTTTACGCCGCCTGTCAGGCACACCGGCAGGTAAAACTGATTTTTACACTCACGCCGGGACAGTGGGAGCAGCACGCTATGTCCCCGTCACAGCAGGCGCTGATTTTCTGTCAGCTGCACGCGCTGAACACATCCGCAGCCGCACTCGGGATCACCCTGCATGTGCAGCCGTGCCATACCTTTGAGGATGCCGCTGACTGGCTGGCCGCGTGGTGCCGCGAACATCGTATCCCCGCTGTCTATGTCAATAAACAGTACGGGCTGAATGAACAGCGCCGTGATGCCCGCTTTGCCGCGCGTCTGCCGGACACCTGCCGCTTTTATGCCTTTGATGACAGTGTCCTGCTGCCGCCGGGCAGTGTGAGCACACAACAAGGCGGACTCTACAAAGTGTTCACCCCGTTCCGGCGCGCATTTCTCACCGCACTGATGCAGACCACCGTCCGCGTGCTGCCGGTACCGGAGGCCAAAGGCCAGCCGGTCTCCCCGGCACCGCTTAATCTGCCGCAGCAGGAGCATGCCCTCTTCCCTTCCGGAGAAGAGGCCGCACTGCAGCGGCTGGCGGATTTTTGTCAGAAACAGGCTGCGGATTACAAAACAGAACGGGACTTTCCGGCGATTGACGGCACCAGCCGCATCTCCGCGTATCTCGCCACCGGAATTTTGTCCCCCCGCCAGTGCCTGAGCCGTCTGCGCCTGCATTTCCCGATGGTCGCTGATGAGCCGGAAAGCGGCGCTTATACCTGGCTCAGTGAGCTTATCTGGCGGGAATTTTATCTGCATCAGCTGGCACAGCACCCGGATATCAGCCGTCACCGCCCGATGCAGCGCTGGACAGAGTCCATTATCTGGTCACCGGATAACAGCGGGCTGCTTGCCTGGCAGCAGGGTAAAACCGGGTTCCCGCTGGTCGATGCGGCCATGCGCCAGCTGAATGAAACCGGCTGGATGCATAACCGCCTGCGGATGATCACGGCCAGTTTTCTGGTCAAGGATTTACTGACTGACTGGCGGCGCGGCGAGCACTATTTTATGTCACAGCTGATTGACGGTGAATTTGCCGCCAATAACGGCGGCTGGCAGTGGGCGGCCTCCACCGGTCATGATTCGGTGCCGTATTTCCGGATTTTCAACCCGGTCACGCAGGGAAAACGGTTTGATCCGGACGGCAGCTTTATCCGCCGCTGGCTGCCGGAGCTGGCAGAAGTACCTGCGAAATACATTCATACACCCCATGAATGGGCGGAGAAAAATCAGCGTGAGATTGATTATCCGAAACCGGTGGTGGATCACCGGATGGCGAGGATCCGCGCTATCGATGCTTACGAAACCGCCCGCCGGACCGCTGCCGGCGGGGATGATAATCCGTATTAATCTGTTTTGTCTGCTGACCGGCGCACAGTGCTGTAGGTCAGCAGATGCTCCAGATTATAGTAACGGGCTTTATTCAGTACGGTGGTGTGAGACATCCCGATTTCACGGGACACTTTGCGGGCCGAACCGTAGCGGCGCAGATAATCTTCCAGCAGGCTTTTTTCCTGCCGCGCAAGAGACTCTTTCAGGTTGATATCTTCCTGCACCGGCAATACCGCAGGGGGTATTTCCGTTTTCGGTACCGGCTGCGGCCTGAGCACCGGAGAGGCCATCACTTCCTCATGGGGCAGCCACAGATCCCCGACGGTAATTTCCCGGCCGGAAGCCAGATGGATGGCCCGCAAAATCACGTTTTGCAGTTCCCGCACGTTACCCGGCCAGGAATAGGCCATTAACTGGTGATATGCATCCTGGGACAGACTGAGCTGTTTATTCAGCTCTGTCGTGTATTTGCTGATAAAGCGCTGCAGTAACAGCGGGATATCCGTCTTCCGCTCTTTCAGCGGCGGGATATTAATCGGGATCACGTTGATCCGGTAATAGAGATCTTCACGGAACGATTTGTTCTCGATCATCTCTTCCAGATTCCGGTTGGTGGCGACAATGATCCGCACATCCACCGGGATCTCTTTGTGCCCGCCGACGCGGCGGATCACGCCTTCCTGTAATACCCGCAGTAATTTACTTTGCAGGATAAGGGAAAGCTCGCCGAATTCATCCAGAAACACGGTGCCGTGGTTGGCGGATTCAAACAACCCCATCTTTCCGCCCTTGCTGGCGCCGCTGAACGCGCCGCCCTCATAACCGAACAGCTCACTTTCAATCAGGTTTTCCGGCAGTGCCGCACAGTTAATCGGCGCAAACGGGTGAGCGCTGCGGTCGCTGGCGTTATGAATGGCGCGGGCAAACAGCTCTTTACCGGTACCGGTTTCACCGCGGATCAGTACCGTATACGGGCTTATTGAGATTTTTTTAGCGAAATCAATCAGGTTCATCATGATTTCGCTTTCACAGATAATGTCATCAAAGCTGAACGGCAGGCTTTTATTCACCGAAGACGCCATTTGCTGCACTGAGCGCAGACTCTTGAAGGTGATAACCGCCCCCATCACCTGAGACTCTTCACTCAGAATCGGACGGCCGGAGCAGATATAGTACAACTCCCCTTTCGGCGTACTGGTGACCATCTGATAGTGATCGAAACTGTTGCCGCCGAGCAGTTTGGTGAGCACCGACTGGTTTTTGCCGCTGAGAATTTTGCTGATATTGACGCCGACAATATTTTCCCGTGAGATCGAGAAAAAGTCTTCCGCCACTTTGTTGAAGTAGTTGATATTACCCTGATTATTGATACCGATAATGCCGTCCGTGGTGGATTCCAGAATCGCCTGTAATTCTTTTTCTTTACGCTCGTAGGGCTGTAATTTGGAACGGGTGACACTGATAACATCAGGATTAAGCAGGAGTTTGCTCAGCAGCAGCTTAACATCCCGCTCGCACTCCGTATTGAATTTGACATAAATTTTGCACGGAAAGACTTCCATGGAATTAATGCTGATTTCGGAGGCCGAAAATTCATTGATGACTTCTTCCACCATGGCGACGCGGTCAATGGTATTAATTAACCATCTATATGCAGACATGTGATTAGTCACTCCCGGTTAGTGTATGTAGTGCTCATTTTTCACCCACCCGACCAGGGTTAACCCATCTTAGGTAATCACTGAGAGGTGAACAAAGGGCGAAATACAACAAAATAGTGCGCAATAAAAAAACCATATGATAAGTAGCCTTATCATACAGAGTGTAATTGTTATTTTGGGTTTTGTTACGTTACTTACTATAAACAAGTTCAGTCGGCTTGTACCCGCCAGATATCTCAATTCTATGAAAAAAAGTCCGCAGATTGTCAGGTTTACACCTGCATTTATTGGAGTGGCAAATCATTAAACGCGCGGTAATTAATGGAATTGATTATTCATGGCTTTGATCATTATCAACCGCCGGACGTATCGATTCAGGAAAAAATTTAAAAAGAGATCTGGATCACCCTTCCCTTTTGGGGCTATAATGTGACGCAAGTCCGGTTTTATCCCTCAATGTGATTAACCTCACTATCAGAAAGTGGCAACTTACTGTCAACTTTCTTTCCACTTTGTCATTTTTACTTACAGTCCGCTTTCCACTTCCTCCGCACTGACTTTGTCTAATCTATACCTTAAAATTATTTATCTCTTTTAATTCAATGTGTTATAAAAATAACTCCTGAGTTGGCACGGCTATTGCTTTTATTACTGCAACAACAACACATGTTGGCATAATAAAAAATTATTCTTTGGAGGATTTATGCACGATTATACGAATAAAGGTTATGACACTAAGATTGTTCACGCTGGCCAGCAGGCTGATCCACTGACTGGTGCGTTATCAACCCCAATCTATCAGACCTCTACATTCGTCTTCGACAGCGCAGCACAAGGGGCAGCACGTTTCGCATTAGAAGAAGAAGGTTATATCTACTCACGTTTAGGTAACCCTACTAACGCAGCATTAGAAGAAAAAATGCGTGTACTGGAAAACGGCGAAGCAGCTCTGGCGACTTCTTCCGGTATCGCAGCTATCTCTACCACTATCCTGACTATGTGCGGCCAGGGCGACCATATCGTTGCTTCTGACACTCTGTACGGCTGTACTTATGCTCTGCTGTCTCACACCCTGCCTAAATTCGGTATCGAAGTCACTTTCGTTCGTGCAAATGACCCTGCGAACATCAAAGCGGCGATGAAACCAAACACCAAAATGGTTTACGTCGAAACTCCGGCTAACCCGACTCTGGCAATGATCGACCTCGAAGCAGCGGCAAATGTTGCTCACGAAGGCGGCGCAATGCTGGTTGTGGATAACACCTTCATGTCTCCGTACTGCCAGCGTCCTCTGGAATTAGGTGCAGACATCGTGGTTCACAGTGTGACCAAATACATCAACGGCCACGGCGACGTTATCGGTGGTGTGATTGTCGGTCCTGCTGACTTCCTGGTTCCTGCCCGTCTGGTTGGTGTTAAAGACATCACCGGTGGTGTAATGAGCCCGTTCAACGCATGGTTAACCCTGCGCGGTCTGAAAACACTGCACGTCCGTATGGAACGTCACTGCTCTAACGCAATGAAAGTGGCTAAATATCTGGAATCTAACCCGAACGTAGAAGCAGTATTCTACCCTGGTCTGCCGTCTCACCCGCAGCACGAGTTAGCGAAAAAACAGATGAGCAACTTCGGCGGTATGATCAGCTTTGAAATCAAAGGCGGTATCGAAGCAGGCCGTAAAGTGATGGACTCTGTTGAGTTATGCATGCTGGCAGTAAGCCTGGGCGATACTGAAACTCTGATTCAGCACCCTGCATCAATGACTCACTCTCCGGTTCCGGCTGAAGAGCGTCTGAAAGCAGGTATCACCGATGGTCTGATTCGTATCTCTGTCGGTCTGGAAACACCTGAAGACATCATTGCTGACCTGGAACAGGCTATTGCGAAAGCAGTTGCTTAAGACCAGAGCGGAAAATTAAGTCCTGCAGTATGTACTCACCTCATTTGCCGTTAACACACAGACGGGGTGAGTACACGAAGCACGCGGAAAAATTCATTGAGAGCCACTCTGAATTCTCTCCGGCGTGCTTTTTAAGTATTTAACAGGTTATTTTTAGCGGTAATAAAAAGAACAACGCAGTGCTGAAATTTTTTAGAAACCATAATCACAATAAATTATTATGAAAACCAAGGGGGCTTAGTATGGCGGACATGACCTCAACCGAGAATTCCGCGAAAGCGCTGGGCAAAATACCATTTACAATGTATGACGCCGGCTGGGTAGTACTTTGTATTGGTATGGCGATCGGTGCCGGTACCGTTGTAATGCCGATTCAGATCGGTCTGAAAGGTATTTGGGTATTTATTTTAGCTTTCATGATTGCGTATCCGGCAACCTATATGTTGCAGAAGCTGTACATGAATACGCTGTCTGAAAGTGAAGAATGTGAAGACTACACAAACATAATCACACAGTATCTGGGCAGTAACTGGGGTGTGGCGCTGGGGGTTATTTACTTCCTGATGCTTATCCACGGTATCTTTATTTACTCTCTCTCTGTTATTTTCGACAGTGCCTCTTATCTCCATACGTTTGGTGTTACAGAGGGTGTGCTTTCAAGCTCACTGATCTATCGTGTGGCTGTCTTTGCCGCGCTGATTTTCATTGCCTCCAAGGGCGAGAAACTGCTGTTTAAAATCTCCGGTCCGATGGTTATCGTCAAAGTCGGTATCATTGTATCGCTGGGTCTGGTGATGATCCCTCACTGGGATTTCAATAACATCACTGCATTCCCGCCGATTGGTGACTTTACCCGTGACGTGCTGCTGACTGTACCGTTTGCGTTCTTCTCTGCGGTCTTCGTTCAGATTCTGAACCCGATGAATATCGCGTACCGTAAACTGGAATCAGACAAACGTGTTGCCACCTACCGTGCTATCCGCGCTCACCGCGTGGCCTATATCACCCTGGTGACAATCATCCTGTTCTTCTCATTCTCCTTTACGTTCTCTATCAGTCATGAGCAGGCCGTATCCGCGTTTGAACAGAACATTTCTGCACTGGCTATTGCTGCTCAGGTTATCCCGGGCGCGGTCGTGAGTGTGATGACCACCGTTCTGAACATCTTTGCAGTTCTGACAGCATTCTTCGGTATCTATCTGGGCTTCCAGGAATCAGTGAAAGGCCTTGCGGTTAACATCCTTTCCCGCTTCATGGATAAAGAGAAAATCAACCACACCGTATTAAACATCTGTATCTCTGTCTTCATCGTTGCATTACTGACTGCATGGGTGTCAACAGGGTTCTCCGTGGTTGTCTTCTTCCAGATTGGTAGTCCGTTATACGCTATCGTTTCCTGCTTAATTCCTGTTTACCTGGTATTCCGTGTCGCGAAACTGAAAAAATTCAAAGACTGGAAAGCCTGGTGTGTTATGGGCTTCGGTATCCTGCTGCTCATCGCACCGTTCTTCAAATACCTTGAGTGACGGGTAAGAGAAAACAGGCCATCCGTCGGTGCCCCGCACTGACTGAAATAAAGTAAAACCAGGAACCGGTCACAGCACCGGTTCCGGAAAGTTAAAAAACTCAGCACCGCAGTCTGAATAAAAAAACCTCTGTCCTTCTGACCAATATATTATTAAGTTCCTTGATTGGTTAGCATATTGCGGGAGATATCATCTCCCGCTTTTTTTCGTCTGAAATTTGTCCCGGTGCTGCTCTGTCATCTGTATTACAGTTTTGTTTCTGCCGGATGGCGGGCACGGCAAACCCGTACAGTAATCCGCAAATCAGCTGTACTGGTCTGTCTTTTTTATTTAAAAGCGGAAATTATGGTGATTAAAAATCGCGCGGGGAAATAATACTGTCCGCAATAAGGCTCATCCGGATTTCCTGAATATCCCCTTCTTCATTTTCATAAAGAATGTCATCCAGCCCGGTGCCGGTCATATTCATTTCCTCAAAGAAACGACCCGGAGTGAGTTTAAAGGCCAGACTGACACGCAACAACGTATCCACATCAATACGGTTTACCCCCGCTCATAACGCGAGAGCTGCTGCTGGCTAATCCCTATTCTGTGTGCCAGCTGCTTTGTGGTTAAACCTGCATTGGTCCGGTATTGTCTGATAACCTGTCCGATAGCTTCGGATATCGCATATTTCTTCATCATTAATCAATAACCCTATAAAGACCATCACTAAAATTCCTTATTTAGCTCACTGATCATAGAAAAAACACTTAAAACTATAAGTAGTTTATCGTACATAGGGCCATTTTTGAAAAACCAAAGGTTATGCTGTTTGTGAGTACATGAGGGGGTAAATGAGACTGAATGTTTCGATATATTTCGCCTTTAAAATCATAGTGTAACGAAATAATATTACAAAATATTAATCGATTGAAAGTACAATGAATTAGTAGAATAAGTGTTATATACCAAATAATTAGAAAAAAAATATGTTTTCACTCCATTCAAATACAAATTCCGAGTTTTTACAGGATGTGAAAAAGTGTGTTTGATCCCACACATCGGATTTCAGCATAATAGGTTGATGACTCATCCTAATATGAACAGCAAACCGCAGTTAATAAATTAAATTAATGTAAATATTTTACACGAAAAATTAACTTAATTCGAATTTTGTCAGAAACACAGAAACCGGCACAAAAAAGCCGGTGACAGTTACCCTGCCACCGGCTGAATATCCGCCTGTTATTTCACCGGATTACAGACGTTCAATCACCATCGCGATCCCCTGCCCGCCACCGATACAGAGTGTCGCCAGACCGGTGGTTTTATTCTGAGCCTGTAATGCATGCAGCAGTGTCACCAGGATACGGGCACCACTCGCACCAATCGGGTGACCCAGGGCAATCGCCCCGCCGTTGATGTTTACTTTGTCAGGATCAAAACCCAGGTCACGGCCGACCGCGAGAAATTGGGAGGCAAATGCTTCGTTGGCTTCGATAAGATCGATATCCTTCAGTGACAGCCCCGTTTTCTCCAGCACTTTCCGCGTGGCCGGAACCGGCCCCAGCCCCATCATCGACGGTGAAACCCCGCCGGAGGCATAACCCCGGATGCGGGCAAGCGGTGTCAGTCCCAGTGATTTAGCACGGGTTTCCGTCATCAGCATCAGAGCTGCCGCACCGTCATTGATACCGGAGGCATTACCGGCAGTCACCGTTCCCGCTTTATCAAAGGCCGGGCGCAGTTTCGCCAGCCCTTCTGCCGTTGATCCGGCTTTCGGGAATTCATCGGTATCCACCACGATATCCCCTTTACGGCTTTTCACCGTCACCGGCACGATTTCAGCCTTAAAGGCGCCGCGCTCAATCGCGCTGACGGCTTTCTGCTGTGATGACAGTGCCAGTGCATCCTGCTCTTCGCGGGTCAGGTTATAGGCTTTGGCGATGTTCTCCGCTGTGATCCCCATGTGATAGTTATTCTCGGCACATAACAGCCCGTCACGCAGAATCACATCATGCACTGCACCGTCGCCCAGGCGGTAACCCCAGCGGGCACGGCTGTCGAGCAGATACGGCGCCTGACTCATATTTTCCGTGCCGCCCGCGATAATAATGTCCGCGTCACCGCTGCTGATCGCCTGTGCGCCCAGCGCAACACTCTTCAGGCCGGAGCCGCACACTTTATTGACGGTGAAAGCACAGGCGCTTTCCGGTATACCGCTGCGCAGCAGGATCTGGCGCGCAGGGTTCTGTCCGAGTCCGGCCTGTAGCACGTTCCCCATAATCACTTCATCCACCAGCCCCGGTTCCAGCTGCGTTTTTTTCAGTAACGCGCTGACCACTGCCGAGCCGAGTTCCACGGCACTGACACCCGCCAGTGCGCCGTTAAAGTTGCCGATTGCGGTACGCACGGCACTGACAATAACGATATTTTCCATTGCGAAATCCTTACTGTTTAGTATCTGTCAGAAGAAAGCGAGGCCGATAATGAAAATCGGTGCCGAGAGCAGCAGGGCGGTGATGCAGTACCCCATAATGTCCCTGACCCCCAGCCCGGCGATCGCCAGTGCAGGAAGCGCCCAGAACGGCTGCGCCATGTTCATCCACTGTTCACCGTAGGCAATCGCCATCACGGACTTACCGAGATCAGCCCCCAGCGCCTGGGCAGCCGGAATAACAAACGGCCCCTGAATCACCCAGTGACCGCCGCCTGACGGCACGGCAAAGTTGATCAGCGCAGAGCTGAAGAACGTCATCAGCGGGAAGGTTTCTTTGTTGGCGACGTTGATAAAGAATTCAGTGATAAGCCCGCCCAGTCCGGAGCCTTCCATCATGAGCTGGATACCGGCATAGAACGGGAACTGCACGAGGATCCCGGCGGTACTGCGGGCGGCGGCACTGACGGCACGCATATACGCCATAGGGGTTTTATGCAGCAGCAGACCGGTCAGCAGGAAAATCATATTCACGGTGTTAATGGTGATGTTGAAACCGTTTTTGATGAAATACATGCCGAGGAACGTGAAGCCCAGAATCCCGATAATCCATGCGATAAGGCGGCTTTCTTCCATCCGGAGAGAAACCGGCGCGTCTTCCGGTAATTTTTTCTGGAAATCCGGCTCTTCTTCGAGCAGCGCAGGGTCGATCATCATGATGTCGTCTTTGCGCGGCATCATCATGCGGGTGACAAACGGCATCACCAGAATCAGTGTCAGGGTGATAAACAGGTTATACCCGGTGAACATGGTCTGGCTGACAGGAATAAGCCCGGCGATATGCTCGACAGGGTTACCCGGTGTGGCGGCCAGCAGCGGCATAGAGCCGGAGAAACCGCCGCCCCAGGTCATAAACCCGATATAGGCACAGGCGATCAGCAGCGGGTAGTCAGAGCCCGGTACACGGCGGGCCACTTCACGGGCAAACATCGCCCCGACCACCAGCCCGAAACCCCAGTTAATGACACAGGCAACCGAGCCGAAAAACGTCACCAGCATCACCCCCTGAACCGGGGTTTTTGCCAGTGAGGCGGTCAGCCGCAGAATACGTTTAACCGGCGGGGAGCTGGCCAGCGCGTGACCGGTCACGATGATCAGCGCCATCTGCATCCCGAACGCCAGCAGGTTCCAGAATCCGTTCCCCCATAAGTTCACCAGATCCATTGGTGTGCTTGGTGTGAGTGCCAGCGCGATGATAAACGTCAGCATGGTCAGCAGCATTGCGAAGATCAGCGGATCCGGCAGATAACGGCTCACCACACGGGTCATGACTCGTGAGATGCGTCCTATCATACGGCTTCCCCCGCAGTCACCAGCGGCATTTCACAGATAGCCGGTGAAACAATAAAATGCGCGGCGGTTTTTTCGCGGATAGTATCGATATCCGTACCCGGCGCGTATTCACACAAAATCATCTGATCGTTTTCAAAGCGGAATAACGCCAGTTCCGTTACCAGCACATCCACCGCTTTCACGGCGGTCAGCGGCATGGTGCACTCCGGCAGGATTTTGGCGGAACCGTCTTTTGCACAGTGTTCCATGGCTATGATCACTTTGCGCGCACCAGTCACGAGATCCATCGCGCCGCCCATACCCGGCACCATTTTTCCCGGTACCACCCAGTTGGCTAGGTTGGCCTGTTCATCCACCTGTAAGCCGCCCAGTACGCTGGCATCCACATGACCGCCGCGGATCAGGGCGAAGGAGAAGGCGCTGTCAAACATCGACGCGCCCGGCAGGATGCCGCACGGCTGACCGCCTGCATTGACCAGATTCTTATCCGGCGTGGTTACCGGCCCGAGGCCGAGAAAGCCGTTTTCTGACTGTAATGTGATATGCACACCTTCCGGCAGATAGTTCGCCACCTGTGTCGGCAGCCCGATCCCGAGGTTCACCACATCACCGTCATTCAGTTCAAGTGCCACACGGCGGGCGATTAATTCTTTTGCATTCATGATGTTTTCCTTATTCTGCAATCAGCCAGTCAATAATTGCCCCTGGTGTGGCAACACAATCCGGGTCGATATCCCCCACCGCGACCATTTCGTCCGGTTCGGCAATGGTGATATCCGCCGCCAGCGCCATCAGCGGGTTAAAGTTGCGGGCACTGAGGTCATAGGTGAGGTTGCCGAGCGGGTCGGCTTTTTGTGCCTGAATCAGCGCCAGATCAGCGCGGAGGGGAAGTTCAAGGAGGTAATCACGGCCATCGAGGGTAATTTTCTGTTTGCCTTCTTCCACGACCGTACCGACACCGGTCGGGGTGAGGAATCCGCCCAGTCCGGCACCGCCGCAGCGGATTTGCTCTGCCAGCGTGCCCTGCGGGATCAGCTGTACTTCCATTTCACCGGCGATCATGCGCCGCCCGGTTTCCGGGTTTGTCCCGATGTGGGAAGCGATGACTTTTTTCACCCGTCCGTTGACAATCAGCGGGCCCAGGCCGGTATCCACGAATGCGGTATCATTGGCGATAATGGTTAACTCTTTGACGCCGGATTCTAATAATTCAGTCATTAAACGCGGCGGTGTACCGACCCCCATAAATCCGCCGACCATAATTGTCATGCCGTCACGAAAAAATTCACCGGCTTTTTTCACCGTTATTTGTTTATTCTTCATAGCACTTCCCTTTTATAAAAAAATATAGACACAAAGGTAATAGCAAGCGCTATGCCAATAATAAAACCTGTATTTTGTTATATTTACATCACTTTAACTTACTGATATATATTGCTTTAAATATTATAAAAATAAACTTATTAACATATTATAAATAAATGATTCATTCCTGATGGTGAAATAAAATGCACAGTGTGAAAATTTATTCACAACAAAAAAAGCACGGTGAATTTATTTTCACCGTGCTTTTTAAAATTATTTTTATAAAATTATTATTAATTATTCAATATCGTATTCCTGCAATTTATACATTAATGCCCGGCGGCTGATCCCCAGCGCAGATGCGGTATGGGTTTTGTTATTCTGAAATTCCGCCAGGGCGGAAATAATCAGCTCTTTCTCGTAAGCTTTAATATTCTCTTTCAGGTTCAGGCCCGGCTCCTGCGTGACCGGAATCAGTGCCACCGGCTGGCTGCGGACCTGTGCCAGTAACTGCTCCGGCAGATCTTCGGGGAAAATCACATAACCGGTGCTCATAATCACTGCCCGTTCAATCACGTTGGAAATCTCCCGTACATTGCCCGGCCACTGGTAGTTCATCAGCAATGCCAGGGTTTCCGGTGCCAGCTCGACAATATCGCGGTTATTTTCCTGACTGAATTTCTGCAGAAAATGGGAGGCCAGCAAACCCACATCCTCCGGCCGCTCACGCAGCGGCGGCAGGTTCAGATGAATAACATTGAGACGGTAAAACAGATCCTGGCGGAAATGCCCTTCCCGCACCCGTTCATGCATATCGCGGTTGGTCGCGGCAATAATGCGGATATCCACACGGATGGTTTTACTGCCGCCGACCCGTTCGAATTCTTTCTCCTGCACCACCCGCAGCAGTTTCACCTGTAAATCCGCCGGCATTTCACCGACTTCATCAAGCAGCAATGTTCCGCCGCTGGCGCGTTCAAATAATCCCTGACGCTGTACCTGTGCCCCGGTAAATGCGCCCTTTTCATGGCCGAACAGCTCACTTTCCAGCAGCGAGCCGGGCAGCGCCCCGCAGTTCACTTTAATAAAGGGGCCGTTGGCCCTTTCGCTGTTGTAATGGATTGCCCGCGCCACCACTTCCTTCCCGGTGCCGCTTTCCCCGGTGATAAGCACTGTCGCCTGACTGCGCGAGACTTTGGCGATATCGCGGCAGATTTCCATCATTTTCGGGTTACGGGTCAGCACCCGTCCCCACTGGTAGCTGTCGCTCAGTTCGCGGTGCAGCAGATTGATTTCCTGTTTCATCTCCTGCAACTGTAATGCACGGGAGATAAGCAGTTTCAGCTCCGTCAGGTCAAAGGGCTTTATCACATAATCAAACGCCCCGAGACGCAGCGCGTCCACTGCCGTTTCCACAGCGGCATAGGCGGTCATCAGAATGACCGGCACTTCCGGGTTCAGCTCCCGCATCCGTTTGAGGGCCTCAATACCGTCCAGTTTCGGCATGCGGATATCCATCAGCACCACATCCGGTTTATCCTGCACAAAGCTTATCAGCGCCGCCTCGCCGTCCTCCGCCACCCGGGTTTCATGACCATCAATAGAAAAGGCGGTCTGTAACATCCGGCAGAGATTCTTTTCATCATCAACTATCAGAAGCCGGTACGATTTATGTGTAATCATTTTTCTTACCCTGCGTTATCGGCAACGTTATGGTGAACGTCGTTCCATGATGTTCCTGACTTTCAAGGAAAATATCACCGCCGTGACCGGCAATGATCCGCTGGCTGATAGCCAGTCCCAGCCCAGTTCCCGAGGCTTTGGTGGTAAAGAACGGGTCAAAAATTTTCTTCTGCAGCGCCGCCGGAATTCCGGTGCCGTCATCGCGGATCACCACCATGACCCGCTGCTCTTCCATGTAACAGGTGGAGATAAAGAGATTGCCTCTGGCCGGAATCGACTGCACCGCGTTTATCATGATATTGAGCAGCACCTGACGCAGCAGCTCGCTGTTGGCCTCAATCAGCGGCAGTGTGTCATCCGGCTCCCAGGTAAAGGTGACCCGCGCTTCCACCCCTTTGGTTTTGACCAGCACCAGGGCTTCCTCAATCAGCCGGTTGACGCTGATCGGGCGGAATGTGCCGGTCTGCGGCCGGGAGAAATCAAGCAGCTGGCGGATGATCCGGTCAATGGAATCCACTTCCTTGAGAATAATACTGATGTATTCCAGTTTATCCGGGTGATTTTCCAGTTCTTTGAGGATCTGCACGAAACCGCTGATCGCCGTCAGCGGGTTACGCACCTCATGGGCCACTCCCGCCATCAGCTCGCCGAGTGTCGCGAGTTTTTCCGCCTGCTGCATACGGCGCTGAACCTCTTTCTGCGCAGTAAGATCTTTAAATATCACCAGCGCGCCGATAAGCTCCCCGCCCGCATTACGGATGCGGCTGGTGCTGACGTTTATCTGAATGGTGCGGTCACGGGCGGGATAGGCAATTTCCAGACTGACGTGCTCAATACCGCGCTTCAGGGTATCGAGAACCGGGCTGGAGAAACTGCGCCCCTCAAAAACATCACCGTAATATTTGCCGTGCAGATCCCGCTCCAGATAGCCGGTTATCTCTTCTGCCGCCGGGTTAATCATGGTGACGCAGCCGTTGATATCCACCGCGATCACACCGTCCGCCGCACTTTCAATAATCAGTTCGTTGAGGGTTTTCATCTCCCGCAGTGTCTGTGCCAGGGCGTTGACGCTGTCGCTGATCTCCCCCATTTCCCCTTTCATCATCGGCAGATGGGTATTGAGATCACGGGAGAGATCACTGAGGCCGCTTTTTATCGCGCCGATATCCCGGCTGAAATGACGGGAAAAGACGATAATAATCAGCAGACTGAACAGGATCCCGAGAGCAATAACCGCGATAATTTTGACATCCATCGCCAGCGCCTGGCGGTCAATATCATCCGTCAGTTCATTCGCCCAGATATAGCCGATCACCTCGCCGTTACGCCTGACCGGAATCATGGCGTTCATAATATTACCGCGCACCTGGCTTCCCCAGCCGACCTCCGGCTCTCCCGTTGCCATCACATGACGGCCGGGGTGATCCTCACTGATTCGGGTGCCGGTTTTGTTACCGTAACGGGCACGCGGAGAATAGGTCACAATACCGTCAAGCTCACGGTGGTAATACCCGGCGCCGACCCCCGGGAAGGTGGAGGTGATAATTTCCGCCGCCGGATACAGCTTTTCGCTGATCAGCGCCAGGCGCTGGTCACGCGGCAGGGATGCGGCAAGGTCATATTCATCATTCAGCGCCTGTTCCAGCAACCCGGCAACAGAATAGAGTTTGTTCCGTTTCTCCTGCAACAACGCGGAACGCCCCTCTGTTTCCACAAAATAACCGATGATAAGTGTCGGTACGGTGACCAGCAGAATAGCCATCAATATGAGTTTGTCACGCAGACTGAATGGATAATATTTATGCAACACAGAAGGCCCGTCTGAAAAGCAGTATGATTCACCAGCATATACAACTGATTAAAAAATATCTTTGCGAACGGTCATAGTTCCGGAATCTCTGTAAAAACAACAGGATAATTGATGATTTAGAATGTTACAGGCAGGAGAAAACTGATAATACGGCAGCAGAGAGGGGATCTGCTGCCGGAACGGTAAAAAATCCTTACTTCACAAACTCACTGGCTTCACGCGCCAGTTTGCCGATGGCTGCCCAGTCTTTTGCTTTGATAAGCGAAGCCGGAACCATCCACGAGCCGCCGCAGGCCACAATCTGCGGGATAGCCAGATAGTCGCGGATATTGTTCAGCCCGATACCACCGGTCGGCATCACCTGTAACTGGTGATACGGCGCCAGCATGGCTTTGATCATCGGAATACCGCCTGACGGCTCCGCCGGGAAGAATTTCACAAAATCGATGCCCAGCTCCAGAGCCTGCTCAACCGCGCTCGGGTTGTTGATCCCCGGAACAATCGGGATATCAATCTGCTGACACGCCTGCACGGTGTTCGGGTTCAGACCGGGAGAGACGACAAACTGCGCCCCGGCGGCTTTCGCCTGACGCACCTGTTCGCGGTTAATCACGGTTCCCGCGCCTACCAGCATATCCGGGCGGGCTTCGCGCAGCAGTTTGATCGCTTCCGCCGCACACTCAGTACGGAAAGTGATTTCCGCCACCGGCAGACCGTTATCCGCCAGCGCATTGCCTAACGGGATAATATCTTCCGCGTTATCCACGGCGATCACCGGCACAATTTTCAGCTGCCGGAAACGGGTAATCATTGCCTGTAATTCGGACATCTCGTTCTCCTCTTTTCCCGTTAAAACGTGTTATTCAGTAAAGTATCAGTGACCGGGCGGGTCGCCGCCTGCGGGATAATCGCCCCTTTGTGCTGAATCACCACACCCGCAAGCCGGTGGCCCATCCGGGCAGCGCGTTCAATATCCGCGCCGGTCAGCCAGCCCGCCAGGAACCCGGCGTTGAATGCATCACCGGCTGACGTGGTATCAACCACCTGTTCCGCCGGGGTGGTGGCAATAGTGATGGCCGGTGCGTCAGTGCGCAGATCACGGTAGTCACACCCCTGAGCACCCGCTTTTATAATCGCCTGCTTCACCCCGGCTTTTGCCAGACGGGCAAAGGTGGAGTTGCGGTCGCTGTCGCCCCACAGACGTGCTTCATCATCATCAGTGACCAGTGCCATGTCGGTCAGTGCATACATTGCCTGATAACAGTCACGGGTTTCATTTTCATCCGCCCACAGTGCCGGGCGGTAGTTGCTGTCAAACAGAATGGTCTTGCCCTGCTGTGACAGCGTTTTCAGGTCATCCAGCAGTTGCAGCCGGTCTTGCGGCGGCAGAATGGCAAGGCTGATCCCGCTGAGGTAAATGGCATCCATCTGCGCCATCTGTGCCAGCAGCGCCGGGTATTCCGGATGGCGGACAAGATAACGCGCTGCGGAATCATTGCGCCAGTAAAGAAACGTGCGCTCGCCCTGCTCATCCAGCTGGATAAGGTATAACCCCGGCTGATGATGCGGGTCGATCAGTACATGCGCAGTATTGACCCCTTCCGCCTGCCAGCGGCTGATCATGCCTTTACTGAGCGGGTCGGTTCCCATGGCAGAGATAAAATTCACCTCAACGGCGTCTCCGGCCGCGCGGGCCAGATAAACCGCACTGTTCAGGGCATCACCGCCGTAGCGCTGAACCATCTCCCCGAACGGCGCACCGTTGAGTTCAATCATGCACTCGCCGATCAGACCAATGCGTTTCACTGTCATTATTCACCTTTTGCAGCGGAAAAATAACGCTGTGCATTATTGAAGCAGATATCACGCACCATCTGCCCCAGCATATTCTCATCCGCCGGAATTTCACCGTTTACCGCCAGCGTGCCGAGCATATTACACAGAATGCGGCGGAAGTATTCATGACGAGTATAGGACAGGAAACTGCGTGAATCTGTCAGCATCCCGACAAACTGGCTTAACAGTCCCAGTTGTGACAGCTGTTCGAGCTGACGCTGCATGCCGTCTTTCTGGTCGTTGAACCACCAGCCGGAACCGAACTGCACTTTACCTGCGATACCGCCGCCCTGGAAGTTGCCGATCATGGTCGCCAGCACTTCGTTATCACGCGGATTCAGGCAGTAAAGGATGGTGCGCGGCAGTTCATCGGTTTTATCCATTTCATCAAGCAGACGTGAAAGCGGATAAGCCACCGGCGCGTCACCGATGGAATCAAAACCGCTGTCGGCACCGAGCAGCTTAAACATGCGCGTATTGTTGTTACGCAGCGCACCGATGTGCAGCTGCATCACCCAGCCGCGTTTCGCATACTGTTTTCCGAGCCAGACCAGCACCGCCGTTGCGAACTGCGCGGTGGCGGTTTCATCAGGGATTTCCCCGGCGAGACGTTTCTGCAGAATCGCATCCAGCACCGATTCATCCGGTACCGGTGCGTAGCGCAGGATCTCAATACCGTGGTCAGAGGCAACACAACCATGCTGCGCAAAGTGTGCCAGACGGCGTTCCAGCGCGGTCAGCAGGTCGCTGAAACGGCGGATATCCACATCGGCACTCTGTCCGAGCTTCGTGATATAGTCCGTGAAGCCGTCCAGTTCAATTTTAAAAGCGCGATCCGGACGCCAGCTCGGACGCACTTCAATATCAAAGCTGTCATCCTGTGCAATCTGCCGGTGGTATTCCAGCGAATCTGCCGGGTCATCTGTTGTGCCGACCATATGCACATTCATCTGCTGCATAATGCCGCGTGAGGAAAATTCCGGCTGTGCCAGTTTTTCATTGGCTTCATCCCAGATGCTCTGCGCCGTTTCCGGCCCGAACACTTTGCCGGAGATACCGAACGGGCGGCGCAGTTCCAGATGTGTCCAGTGATAAAGCGGGTTACCCAGAGTCATCGGCACGGTTTTTGCCCACGCCTGATATTTTTCATAATCACTGCTGTCGCGCCCGGTGATAAGCTGCTCCGGGATCCCCGCCGAACGCATGCCGCGCCATTTGTAGTGATCCCCTTCCAGCCAGATCTGCCCGAGGTTATCAAAACGGCGGTTTTCCGCGATTTCACGCGGATTCAGGTGGCAGTGATAATCATAGATTGGCATGTCCGCCGCGTAGTCATGATAAAGACGGCAGGCAATGTCGCTGTGCAGTAAAAAATCTTCGCAAAGAAACTGTTTCATAAACTCTCCGGGATTACAGTGCGGCAACGGCCTGACGGGCACCGACATCAAGTAACTGCTGATACGCGCGCTTCACCGCATCAACAAAGCCCTGCTGTTTCGGCAGGTCGTTACCGAAAATGGATTCAATTGCCAGCAGCTCATCCACCACCGCCACAGACAGGCCGTGTTTTGCGTAGATTGCCGCGAAGGTTTCTGCCAGCGGGTCACGCACATCGATTTTATTGCCCTGTTCATCGGTGCCGCTGACATAACGCATCCAGCCCGCCACGCCCAGTACCAGATGGCGGTAATCACTGCCGTCCGCGATATGCTGCGCAACCGGGTCCAGCAGGCGCTGCGGGAGCTTCTGGCTGCCGTCCATCGCAATCTGCCAGGTCTGGTGTTTCAGGGACGGGTTGGTAAACCGGTCAATCAGGTTATCCGCATAGGCAACCAGGTCGGTTTCTTCCGGCATGGTGAGAGTCGGAGCCTGCTCATCCAGCATCAGCGCGCGGGCAGCTTTGCGGTAATCCGGGTTGGTCATGGTGTCGGAAATATGGGCATAACCACCGAGATAGCCGAGATACGCCAGGAAGGAGTGACTGCCGTTGAGCATCCGCAGCTTCATTAATTCAAACGGCACCACATCCTGCACAAACTGCGCACCAGCGCAATCCCACTCAGGACGGCCGTTGACAAAATTATCTTCAATCACCCACTGACGGAACGGCTCACAGGCGATAGCACAGTTATCCTCTGTTCCCAGAAGCTGCGCGATTTCCGCCAGTGTTTCCGGGGTGGCCGCCGGAACAATACGGTCAACCATCGTGCACGGGAAAGTAACATTGGCTTCAATCCACGCCGCCAGCGCCGGATCCTGTAACCGCGCCAGGCCGAGTACGGCTTCACGGGCAACATGACCATTCTCACGGACGTTGTCACAGGAGAGCACAGTAAACGGCGGCAGACCGCGTTCACGACGGCGTTTCAGTGCTGCAGTGATGTAGCCGATAGCAGAGCGCGGGGTCTCCGGTGTGGCCAGATCCTGTTTAATCAGTGCATTTTCCGGGTCAAGCTGCCCGGTCGCCGGATCGGTGCAGTAGCCTTTTTCGGTCACAGTCAGGGAAACAATACTGACATCCGAAGACGCCATTTTCTCAATCACCGCATCAATACCGTCGATCAGCGGGTGCATCGCTTCCTTCATTGAACCGATAATTTTCAGCTCTGTTTTATCCACCCCTTTCTCCGCCACGGTATACAGCATGGACTGGGCTTTCAGCCCTTCGATCAGTGCCGCATCCTGTGCCGACATCAGGTTAACTTCGCAGTAACCCCAGTCGCTGTCTGTTTTTTCTAATACGTGATGGGTATACAGCGCCTGATGTGCGCGGTGAAACGCGCCGCAGCCGAGGTGAACAATACGGGTGGTGAGACGATCAGTCGTCCAGTCAGGACGCGTTGCGGTGATGTCCGCAGTGACAAGATTCTTTTCCATTACAGGCTCCCGGGGAGCAGGCTGCGGGAGAGATCCCGCAGCCCGGCAGGTACAAAGGTATGAGATATTATTTTGTATAGAATGCGCGGTGAATACCCATTTCCAGACCACGGATTTCAGCCAGCCCTTTCAGACGGCCGATGGCGGAATAGCCCGGGTTGGTTTTCTTTTTCAGGTCATCCAGCATCTGATGACCGTGATCCGGACGCATCGGGATCAGAGACTCAGAGCCGCTCTCACGGCGGCGGTTCTCTTCGGCGGCAACCGCGCTGATCACATTATACATATCCACATCACCGGCCAGATGCGCCGCTTCATGGAAAGTATTCGGATTTTCTTCGCGCATGGTTGAACGCAGATGCAGGAAGTAAATCCGCGGACCAAAGGTCTGAATCATATTGACCAGATCGTTGTCAGCACGCACGCCGTAAGAGCCGGTGCACATGGTGTAACCGTTGGCATCACTGTTGACGGTATCCGCCATCCACTGCATATCTTCAATCGTGGAGACAATGCGCGGCAGGCCGAGGATAGGACGCGGAGGATCATCAGGATGCACAGCCATTTTCAGGCCGCACTCTTCAGCCACCGGAATGATTTTATTCAGGAAATACGCAAAGTGCTCACGTAATTTCGCTTTATCGATACCGGCGTAACGTTTCAGGTGCTGGCGGAATTGTTCAAGTGTATAGCCTTCTTCCGCCCCCGGAAGACCGGCAATAATATTGTTTATCAGTTTTTGTTTTTCGTCATCCCGCATGGTTTCAAAGCGGGTTTTGGCCTGCGCAAGTTCTTCTGCGGTGTAGTCCTGCTCAGCCCCTTCGCGCTGTAAGAGGTAAATTTCGAACACCGCAAATTCAATCTGATCAAAACGTAATGCTTTTGAGCCGTCCGGCAGCTCATATTCCAGGTCAGTACGGGTCCAGTCAAGAACCGGCATGAAGTTGTAGCAGACAGTATAAATCCCGCAGGCGGCGAGGTTACGCAGCGATTGCTGATAGTTGGCAATCCATTTTTCATACTCACCGGTCTGTGTTTTGATATCTTCGTGGATAGGCACACTCTCAACCACGGTCCATTCCAGATGGTTAGCTTCAATCAGCGCCTTGCGCTTCTGAATTTCGTCTGTGGTCCAGACTTCACCGTTCGGGATATGGTGCAGCGCTGTCACGATACCGGTAGCGCCCGCCTGACGAATATCAGATAAAGTAACCGGATCTGCCGGTCCGTACCAACGCCAAGTTTGTTTCATACTAAACCTCGTTTATGCTCCGCGAATATCATCACTGTGTATTTGGTTGACCAATTAAATCCCCGGTGTGACGAGTATTGCTGTCAAACCTTGCTGTCACGTGTACAGCGTTGTCATCTTCCTATCAACACAGAGAGACGTCAAGCCTGAAAACAATATTGGTCAACCAATATCACATTTTGTTTTATGATTAATTTATTGTTTTTACTGTAAATAAAAATACATCAACGAAAAGTGCGTTTTTGTTACTTTCATTTCACTAAATAGGTAAACCAAAACGGTCACTCATCCGGCAGGGCAGATGAGTGACAACACCGGTATTACGATGGTGTATAGTTCAGGACTAACTCAGGCAGCCACAGGCTGAGCTGAGGGAAATAGGTCACCACCGCCAGCGCCGCAATCAGTGCGATATACATCGGCACCAGTGGTTTCAGGACTTTATCAATACTGACGCCGCCCACGGAACACCCGACAAACAGTGCGCTGCCGACCGGCGGGGTACAGATACCGATAGCCAGGTTGAATGTCATGATGATCCCGAAGTGTACCGGGTCAATCCCCATATCCATGGCGACAGGCAGGAAAATCGGGGTGAAAATCAGCACCGCCGGCGTCATATCCATAAAGATACCGACAATCAGCAGGATGATGTTAATGACCAGCAGGATAGTCAGCGCGTTATCGGAAATCGCCATCAGACCGTCAGCAATCAGATACGGCAGATCCGCGTTCGCCATCGCCCATGACATCCCCATGGAGGCACCGATCAGGAGCAGCACGATAGAAGTTGTCACTGCCGATTCCAGAATAATTTTCGGCAGGCGGCTGAAACTGACTTCACGATAAATAATCACGGCCAGAACAAAGCTGTAGATCACGGCAATCGCGGATGCTTCTGTCGCGGTAAAGATACCGGCGATAATCCCGCCCATAATCACCACGATCAGCATCAGTGACGGAACAGCTTTCCAGAGGGTTGAGAAAAACTCATTCCATGTCGGGCGCGGTGCAACCGGATAACCGCGTTTTTTCGCGATAATCCCGGAAACGATCATCAGAGACAGCCCCATCAGGATGCCCGGAATATACCCGGCCAGGAACAGTGCGGCAATCGACGTACCACCGGAAACCAGCGAGTAAACAATCAGCGTGTTGCTCGGCGGGATCAGCAGGCCTGACGGGCAGGACGCAATATTCACTGCAGCGGACAGTTCCGGGTCATACCCCTCTTTTTTCTGCATCGGGGACATGGTGCCGCCGACCGCAGCCGCAGAAGCCACTGCAGAACCGGAAATCGCACCAAACAGCATGTTCGCCATGATATTCACGTGCAGCAGTGAGCCCGGCAGACGACCGCCGATCACTTTTGCCACATTAATCAGCCGGGCAGCGATACCGCCCTGGTTCATAATGTTACCGGCGAGAATAAAGAACGGGATCGCCAGCAGCGAGAAGTTATCCACCCCTGCCGCCATACGCTGGGCGACAACAGTAATCGCGGAGTCGAGCGGCAGCGTCATGGCAATCGCCACTAACGATGACAGGCCGATAGCGAAGGAAACCGGAACACTGAGAACCAGCAGAAACGCAAAGGTGCCGAAGAGCGCGGCAATCACATACCAATCCATAATTAACCTCTCATCGCACCATTAATGGCTGTCAGTCAGTTCAGTATTTGCTGAACCCGGCTGAAAGAGTGAAAAGATATCAACCAGTGCATACATAATCATCAGTAAGCCGCTGATTGGTAAACAGAGATAGATGTAACCCATCTGCCAGCCCAGTGCCGGGGTGATCTGACCGCTTTCCAGTGTGGAAGAGACCAGTGTGCTGCCGCCGTACACCAGCACAATGCCTGCAAAGGCAATAATGGCAATCTGGATAAATAAACTGACAAACTGCTTTCTTGCACCTGACAGTTTCATAACGAGAAGATCAATCGCGAGGTGCCGGTGTTGTCCTGTGGTGTAAGCCGCACCAATCATGGCGACCCACATAAAAAGGTAACGGGCGAGTTCATCAGTAATGGTACTCGGGGAGCTGAGGATATAGCGGGATAACACCTGCCATGTCACACAGAACACCAGGAATGCTGATAAACAGATAGTAAAAACAGCAAGCCCTTTATTAATCAGCGCTACAAGGTTTTTCATTGGCCTTGTCCTTGTTCTTATTTTGGTTAACCAATTTGGCAACTGTCACACCAAATACAAATTTTGCTGTTCGAGCATAGTCTATCCCGCTGAAAACAGTGAGTGACGGTGATCACATTATGATTTGGTTAACCAGAGATTGGGGTTATTTTGTGATAGTGGTCAACCAATGAAGGTTTACCTTTTGACCACTTAGTGACTTGTGATTAAGGTGAGACAACATAATAAGAAGCTCATTTTCCTCCGGAGAACCCTAACGTGAAAAACAGCAAACGTATCCTCAGCACTGTTATCGGCGCGGTATTTGCTCTCAGCGCTACCCAGGCTTTCGCCGCCACCACGCTGAAACTCAGCCATAACCAGAACCGTGATCATGCTGTTCACAAAGCCATGACACAGTTTGCGGATGACGTAAAAACCAAAACAAACGGTGACGTCCGCATCCGTATCTACCCGGACGCGCAATTGGGCAACCAGCGTGAATCCATGGAATTAATGCAGAACGGTGCACTGGATATCGTCAAATCCAATGCTGCTGAACTGGAAGCTTTCTCACCGGCTTACTCCGTCTTTAACCTGCCTTACCTGTTCCGTGACAAACCACACTACGAAAAAATTATCTACGGTGATATCGGACAGGAGATCCTCGACTCCAGCAAAGACAGCGGGTTTGTCGGTCTGACTTACTATGATGCGGGCGCGCGCAGCTTCTATGCCAAGAAACCTATCCGCACACCGGACGATCTGAAAGGTCTGAAAATCCGCGTACAGCCGAGCCCGACGGCTATCTCAATGGTAAAAGCACTCGGCGGTAACCCGACCCCGCTGGCTTACGGTGAACTCTATACCGCCTTACAGCAGGGCGTGGTGGATGCGGCAGAAAACAATATCCCGTCCTATACACTGAGCCGTCACAGCGAAGTCACCAAGTTCTTCTCTCTGGATGAGCATACAATGGTGCCGGATGTGCTGGTGATGTCGACCAAATCACTGGATAAGCTGACACCGGAACAGCAGGAAATTGTGAAGCAGGCAGCCAAAGACTCCGCACAGACAATGGCGAAACTCTGGGAAGCCTCAGAGAAAGAAGAACGTGCGAAAGTTGAGAAGCAGGGTGTTGAATTTATCACCGTTGATAAAGTCACCTTCCAGGATGCGGTAAAACCGATGTATGACGATATTGCCAAGTCCAACCCTGAGTTATCCAAAATGGCAGATCGTATCCGCGACGTGAAATAATCTTCGTTGCACCTCTCAGATAAACCACCCTGTATTACCAATATTGGGTGGTTTATTTTATATTATAGTCATCAAAATCATTTTTGGTTGACCAATATCTGGTAAACTGACTCCGATTTCATTTTATTTATGGCACCACAGATGACTCAATTTATCGAATCAAAACGTCCTTATCAGGAAGTTGGCCACGCATTGCGTCAGATGATCACCAATATGCACTATGCTGTGGGTGATAAGCTTCCTCCTGAGCGCGAAATTGCTGAGATGCTCAGTGTGTCCCGTACCGTGGTACGCGAGGCACTTATTATGCTGGAACTGGAAAACCTGATAGAGGTCCGTAAAGGATCCGGTATCTATATTACTGACCTGCCGCATCAGAAAGACGGTTATACGGATAACGGTTCGCTCAATGCCGCCGGTCCGTTTGAGCTGTTACAGGCGCGGCAGCTGCTGGAAAGCAATATCGCGGAATTTGCCGCCACCCAGGCCACACCGGTGGATATCGCCAATATGCGCAGTGCCCTGCAGCGGGAACGCGACGAACTGAAAACCGGGGAAGATGAAACCGGCGACCGCGAGTTTCACCTGGCCATCGCGCAGGCGACCCATAACAGCATGCTGGTGGAGTTACTGAAACAATCCTGGGCATGGCGGGAAAACAACCCGATGTGGCTGAAGCTGCATACGCGCATCACCAATAAAGATTACCGCAAAGAGTGGATGACCGATCACCAGGTGATCCTCGCCGCCATGATTAAGAAAGACCCGGCGGCGGCCAAAGAAGCCATGTGGCAGCATCTGGAAAATGTAAAACAGCGCCTGCTGGAGCTGTCGGATGTCGATGACCCGAATTTTGATGGTTATCTGTTCAATTCCTATCCTGTTGACCTGGTGCGGAACTGATCCCCCTGCACACCTTTTTTACTCTCAGACACCAGAAACCGGGCAAAATCAACCCGGTTTTTTTGACCGTAAAATAAAAATAATAACCTTATTATTCATAGTGTGATTCACCTCTCATTCATATAAAACATGCAATTATCTGATATATAACACTTATTTTATAACAGAGAAATTTATTCTCTGCCGTCTGCGGCAGCGGAATTTTTTTAGAAAATTTTTTCTGACTACCTGTGCCACTATCCGGCCATTACAATAACCATTAAATATTCATCGCATATTTTACAGGACACCAACTATGAGTAAGAAAATTGCCACTGTGCTGATCCACGGCGGACAGCAGCAGGATAAAGTAAACCATGCTATTTTCCCGGCGATCACCACCGCCAGTACGTTTGTGCAGACCAGCCTGAGCGAGCACGGTGAATACGCCTATTCCCGTGTCAGTAACCCGACCCGCCACGCCTATGAAACACTGCTGGCCGATGTCGAGGAAGGTACTTACGCCACCGCAACCGCCTCCGGTGTGGCGGCGGCGGCACTGGTGCTGAATATCTTCCCGCAGGGCTCCCATATTATTGCGATGAAAGGCGTGTACGGCGGAACTTTCCGTCTGTTTGAGCGTGTGGCAAAAGAGAACTGCGGCCACGAGTTCGATTATGTTGATCTCAATGATTTAGCCGCAGTCCGCAGCAAAATCAAAGACAACACCCGCATGATCTGGATAGAAAGCCCGACCAACCCGTTACTGGAACTGGTTGATATTGAAGCCATCTGCGGACTGGCCAAAGAACACAATATCGTAACCTGCATCGATAACACCTTCGCGACACCGTGGAACCAGAAACCTCTGACCATGGGCGCGGATCTGATCATGGTCTCCTCCAGTAAATATATCGGCGGTCACTCTGACTTAATCGGCGGTGCGGTGATCACCAACCGTGACGACCTCGCGGAAAGACTGAATTTCCTGAAAACCACCACCGGCGCGATTGCCTCTCCGTTTGATGCCTATCTCGCCCTGCGCGGCCTGAAAACCCTGGCACTGCGGATGGCGGCACAATGCAGCAATGCACAGGCCGTGGCGGAATTCCTGTCCGGTCACGACAAGATTGAAAAAGTATTTTATCCGGGCCTGAAAGATCATCCGCAATATGAGTTATGCAAAAAACAGATGCGCACCGGCGGTGCCGTGGTCACTATTCAGCTGAAAGGCGGCCTCGCAGAAACCGAAGCATTTGTGAAAAAACTGCGCTATTTTGTGCTCGCTGAATCGCTGGGTGGTGTTGAAAGCATGGTGAATCACTCCGCGACCATGTCCCACGGCTCCATGACCCGCGAAGAGCGCGAATCCATCGGTGTTTTTGACAGCACACTGCGTTTGTCTGTCGGCATCGAAGATATCGGCGATTTACTGGCTGATTTACAGCAGGCTCTGGCCTGACACAGCATCACTACCACAATAATAAAAGAGAAAGCGTATGCAGGACTATGGTATCTGGACGGTCATTACCCCGGTCGTCACAATTATTCTGGCCATCTGTACCCGTCAGGTGATTTTATCACTGCTGATCGGGATACTTGTCGGCTTTACTGTTATTCATGATCACAACCTCTTACTGGGGATCCGCGCGACCCTCGAAGGGATTATTGATGTCTTTAAATCATCAGGAAACGCCAAAACCATCATCTTTATGCTGATGATTGGCGGGATTATGCGGCTGGTCGTGGTGACCGGCGGTGTACGGGCGCTTGTCCGCCTGCTGACCAACAAAACGCAGATCATCAAAGGCCGCAAGGGTGTTCAGCTGCTGGCGGTGATTATCACGTCCCTGATTTTTATCGAAAGCTCGATTAACCAGCTGGTTTCCGGTGCTTCCACCAAAGCGCTGGCAAAAAAATACGGCGTGCCGCCGGAGAAAATGTCTTACATCATCCAGACCGCCTGTGTGTCTGTCTGTTCTTCCGCCATGATCAACGGCTGGGGTGCGGCAATGATGGGCGTTATCGGTGTGCAGATCTCTCAGGGGCTGATCACCGGCGAACCGTTTGATATCCTGGCACATTCCATGGTTTACAACATCATGGCCTGGTTCTCACTCGCCAGCATTCTGTTCTATATCTTCAGTAATGTCTCCTGGGGACCGATGCGCAAAGCAGAAATGCGTGCGCAGGCACTCATCAGCTCTGCGGATGTTATCACCGGTACACCGGAAGAAACGCACGACGAGCCGGAAGATGATAAAGACATTATTGATCATCCAAACTGTCATACGTCACTGAACTTCTTTATCCCGATCCTTTCCACCATTCTGATGGTGCCGGTCGCGCTGTATATCACCGGTGACGGCGAGTTCAGCAAAGGCAGTGGTTCCACCTCGGTTTACTGGGGCGTAATGTTCGGGACGGCGGTGTCATTTGTCTGGTTCCTGGCGCGCCGCGTGATGAATGTCGATACCTTCTTTAAAGAGCTCTATATCGGCTATGCCAATATGATTAAAATCAGCTCGGTGATGATCCTCGCCTTCCTGATGGGCTCTGTCTCTTCCGACCTTAACACCGGTGCCTATATTGCTCAGGTGACATCAGGGGTTATCGCGCCGGGCTTCTCTGTCGGCTTTATCTTCCTGATCAGTGCCATTATGTCACTGGCGACCGGCACCTCCTGGGGTACATTCGCCATCATGATCCCGATTGGTGTGCAGTTGGGTCTGTCTGTCGGTATGCCGCCGGAATACATGATTGGTGCGGCTATCGCCGGGTCTATCTTTGGTGATATGACCTCCCCTATCTCCAGTGATGCGATCGTGGCATCGATGGCGACAGACTGTGACCATATTGAGCATATCCGTACCCAGATGCCGTATGCGGTATTAACCGCGAGTTTTGCGCTGGCCGTCTATCTCTGGCTAGGATTCACCTACTGAGTATGACTGCGAATTCAATAAGGAAATGATATGTCTTCTTCTGTAAACACTGCCGGGGCAACCCGGCTGCAACAGACACTGGCGCAGTTCAGTAAGCTTAATCTGCTCAGCGGTGTCACGCCGCTGAATAAACTGAATAATCTCTCCCGCCTGCTGGGACGGGAGATTTACATCAAACGTGATGATCTGACACCGCTGGCGGCAGGCGGCAACAAGCTGCGCAAACTGGAATTCCTGATGGCGGATGCCCTGGAAAAAGGCGCACAGTTTATTGTCACTGCCGGAGCCATTCAGTCCAACCACGTCCGCCAGACAGCGGCTGTTGCGGCAATGTACGGCCTGAAATGTGTGGCGCTGCTGGAAAACCCGATCGGCAGTCAGGAAGCCAATTTTCTGAATAACGGCAACAAGCTGCTGACGGATTTATTTGGCACACACTGTGTGATGTGTGATGCCCTGACTGACCCGGATGCGCAGATGCAGGCATTGATCAACCATATGCAGCTCAGTGATGCGTATATCGTGCCGGTCGGCGGCTCCAATATGCTGGGTTCCCTCGGCTATGCGGAGTGCGCCATGGAAATCGTGCAGCAGACACCGGAAGGCACAGAATTCGGTGCTGTCGTGGTCGCCTCCGGCAGCGCCGGAACACACGCCGGGCTGTCTGCCGGATTACAGCTGGTGATGCCGCAGACCCCGGTTATCGGTGTCACCGTATCGCGGGTATATGCTGACCAGGCGCCGAAAGTGGTTAAACTGCAAAACGAACTGGCACAGCTGTTTGATATTGAAACACCGGCACCGATTGTGCTGTGGGACAGCTATTTTGCCCCGGAATACGGCATGCCGAATGCCGGCGGGCTGGAAGCCATTGAACTGCTGGCGCGTCACGAAGGTATTTTGCTGGATCCGGTTTACACCGGTAAAGCCATGGCCGGGCTGATTGACCAGGTTCGCAGACACCCGGAAGATACTTCACCACTTCTGTTTGTGCACACCGGCGGTGCCGCCGGACTGTTCGCTTATCAGGAAGTGAGCGCAGCAATATAAAGCTGTCCGCCATAATATTATAATTTACAGATAACATCTGACAGATACCGGCAATATCCCCTGTTCCGGTATCTGTTATTTCCCGCCTCTCTGATAATACCTCTCATTTCCGGAAAAAATCACACATCAAATTCCGATGTAAATCATTATTCAGGCCGATAAAAAATCATTTCCTGTGTTCTTTTTTAAAAAAAATACGCGTGTGAGATGTAAGTAAATAATGCATTTCCTCCCCGTTTTTCTTTCATTTATTATTACTCAACCTATTGATATTTAAATCATTACTTACTATTCATTTTGTTCACATCCGGTGAAAAAGAAATAAGATAAAATAAATACAATAAAAATACACATAAAAATCAAAAGATTAAATCCAATACTAACAGCGCAATAGTTTGAAACATCAGATTACACAGAGATACACCGCAGGGTATTCTCAATACATTATTTCGATATACTCATTCTGTGAGTTATTCAGAGACACTCATATATCTATACATTAAACCAGACAAATAGTAAGCAGCAGAAAAAATAATCTTCAACTCCGGACAATGAAAATTGTATTTATCATTACCAGAATTATTTCTGCCTTTATTCATTATTGTTTCGCATAAAACACCACGATCTCATTTTTATTCAGCTGACACTGAATAATAAAAAACTCATTTAAATAAGGTTTAAGATGAAAAAATCTATAATTGGTAAATCATTAATTTCTGCATTACTTGCCGGTACTGCTATGAGTGCATCCGCAGTTGATCAGACAGGTACAATTTCCTTTAAAGGCTTTATTTATAATGCCACCTGTTCGATTGATCTTAACGATACTAACTCTCCTAATGTTGATGTGTTAATGGGTCGTTATCCGACCAGTGCATTTACAGAAACCGGCACTATGGTTGGCGGAAAAGATGGCTACGGTGAACTGAATATTTCATTAACAGACTGCCCGGATCAGGGAAAAGTAAAATTACAGTTACATGGTAAGCCAAAAGATGGTGATAACGAGCTGTTAGAATTAGATAACCCGAACGCAAGTACAACGGCTAAAAATATTGCTGTCCTTATATTTGAGAATGGTGATACCAATAATGACCCTGTTGTGATTGATGGCTCAAAAACAGAGGAATATAACGTATCTTCCAGCGCATCATGGAAGGGAAGTTATACCGCATACTACTACAGTACCGCTGACGACGTTGAAGCCGGCCAGGCGGATGCAACGCTGAATTATACGCTCTCATATAATTAATATTTATGCGCAGATGAAATACTCTGCGCGCCCTCACTATAATAAAATAACCAAGGATTAATCATGTTCACTAAAACAAATATTCTCTCTGCTTGTGCATTACTTCTTTTGGTATCAGAAAGCTATGCCGGTTTTGGTTTAGAAACAACCCGCGTTATTTATCATGAAAAAAATAACAGCGAGGGTGTTGTTGCCTTTAATACCGACAAAGGCAGAAATTATCTTTTGCAGTCATGGGTTGAAGATAAAGCAGGAAATGTCAGCCCTGATTTTGTTTCAACACCACCACTCGTCAAATTACGGGCTGAAAAAAAGAATACATTACAGATCACAAAAGTGGCGCCATTACCGGCTGACAGAGAGTCTCTTTACTGGCTGAATGTTAAGTTTGTGGCGCCGAGTGAGGAAGGCCAGGAAAACGTTCTGCGCTACTCGATGACCAACAGAATAAAAATCCTGTATCGTCCGGCGGCTCTCGATAACAGCCGTGATATTGAAACCTATGCGAATAAGTTAGACTGGTCTGTTTCAGGTAACCGCCTTACGGTTAATAACAGCACGCCTTATTATGTAAATATTTCAAAAATCACCGTCAACAACCAGGAAGTAAAACTGCCTGCCGGATATATATCGCCTAAATCGGTGGAAACAATAACTGTCCCGCAGGCAATTAAAGCACCTGCAAATGTAAAACTGACATACATAAATGATTACGGTAAAGCCGTTGAATTAAGTTATTCTGCTAAATAACAGATGATAATGATGATGAAAAAATATCATAATAAAAACCATTTTATGTCATTATCCGTGATGCCTGTCCTTATGGCAGGGACATCTTTCTCCGTTATGGCCGATGATTATTATCCGGCCAGTTTATTTAACATTCCCGGCAGTAACTCACAACTGACTAATGAAGATGTCAATGTTTTCAAAGAAAATGATAATGCGCCCGGAAAATACAAAGTAACTCTTGTTATTAACAATAATAAAATTACCACAAAAGAGATTGATTTTGTTTTGAAAAAAAACAAAGCTGGTAATGAAAAGCTCATTCCCTGTTTTTCAAGAGAAGAATGGGAAAACACAGGACTCGATTTTCCGTCATCAGATAATGATGATACCGGTGGCTGTTTTAATATCAATGACATTGAATATACGCATGGCTATCTCGACCTTAACACCCGGATTTATGCACTGACAACACCACAGTCATACATTAATAAAGATAAACTGGAAGCATTAGAGCAGGAAAACTGGGATAATGGTATCCCTGCACTTTTTGTTAACTATTTATTTTCGGCAGTAAATCGTCAGCACAATGGCGAAACAAAAGACAGCTATTATGGAAATATCCAGACCAGAGTCAATCTGGGCGCATGGCGTTATCAGAATTATTCTACCTGGATGAATGATGATAATAATAAAAACAAATGGAAAAATATCAGTAATACCTTATCGAGAAACATAAATTCACTGAAAAGTGAATTTACTGTCGGTAATTTATATTCATCATCACAGTTATTTGATTCTGTTAAATTTCGTGGTATTCGTCTGACAACAGACAGAACCATGGATCCGGTCAGTAAAACAAACTATGTTCCGTCAATTTCCGGCATGGCAAATTCAGAAGCCGTTGTCACTGTTGTTCAGAATGGTGAAATTATCCTGAGACAAAGTGTTCCTGCCGGTCCGTTTAATCTCACCGAATATTACCCGATGAGTAATGGCGGAAACCTGTATGTTAATGTTAAAGAAACTGATGGTAGTGAGAAAAATTTCATCGTTCCTTTCTCTTCAATTTCCACACTGGAAAAGAAAGGAAATATGCGTTACAGCATTTCCGGCGGAACCTATGACAGCAATAACAAAGGTAACGGAAAGAAAATCAATCAGGCAGAAATATTTTATGGCCTGACCGATTTTGTCACCGTTTTCGGCGGAGCATTTGTTGCCAAAGATTATCAATCCGGCGGTATCGGTGCTGCATTTAACTTTGGTGCTTTTGGTGCAATCACAGCCGATATCCTGCATGCAAAAGCAACTCTTAATCACGATAAAGCCTCTGCCGGGAATGCGTTTCGCGTTAACTACTCAAAGAGAATAGAAGCAACAAATACCAGCGTATCCCTGGTGGGTTACCGTCACTTTGATGCTAAATTTTATCGTTTCGAGGATGCAATGTCATATGATGAAAACCGGAACGACCATAATAAACTTAAAAATGAATACACTTTATCACTGAATCAGCCTGTTTTTTCCGGCAATTCATCGCTTAATCTGTCGACTGTTATTTATGAATATACATCCGGTAAAAGACAAAAATCCTATAATGCCGGGTTCAACAGCTCATTTAACAAAATGAACTACGGTATATATTATAATTATTATCAGGGCACAAGAACTGAGAATGGTAAAAATAATACCTATAATGTCAGTATGAACCTTAATATTCCGCTCAATATTAAAGATAATACCATCTGGGCAAATTATAATATTTCTTCCGATGCCGATCATCAGACGTTACAGACTGCCGGGCTCAGCGGGAATTATGGTGAGAACCAACAAGGCAGCTGGGATATTTATCAGAGTCAGGGTAATAAAGGCACCGGGAATTCAGGCGGTCTGAGTAGTTCCTATCGCTCACAATATGCGTCTGTTAATGCCGGTTATTCATACAGTAAAAATAATAAAAATCTCAGCTATGGTATGAATGGTTCATTGCTGGCCACACAATATGGCGTAGTTACCGCTCCCGCATTGCAGAATACCAATGCACTGGTACTGACCAAAGATACTGCCGGTGTGGGTATCATTAACGGTCAGTCTGCTCAGACAAATAATTCGGGCCTTGCTGTTGTTTCCGGTATGACGCCATACCGGAAAAATAATATTGTGATTGATACTCAGACCATCCCCGGTGATACCGAGATCGAAAATAATATTATTAACGATATTGTTCCGACAAAAGGCGCGCTAATTCTGGCCGATTTCAATGTGAAGAAAGGCTACAAACTGCTGATCACACTGAAAACACCTGATAATAAAGAAATACCGTTAGGCGCAAAAGCAACGATGGGTGGTGATACTGAATACCTGGTATCTAATTTTAATACGCTCTATTTCATTGCGGATAAAGAAAAAGGTGATATCCGCGTGACCTGGAAGCAGGACGGAAATATGCAGCAATGCATTATCCGGTATGACATTACCGGCACTTTACCCACGAACGGAATATATATTACAAAGCTGAATTGTCAGCGGGAGATTTGATGAAATACTGTCACCTGATAAAAAAAACCAGACATCTGATATTATCTCTGATAATTACCGCAGGCGGATTAGGTACGGCCGGCCATGCTTATGCACTCGAGGACTGTATCAGAGGCGGAAATCAGAACCATTCCACAATGACGTCAACCATCAATCTGCGTCTTACCGGCAGTATAAAGCAGAATCAGGAAGTCGGCCGCTTCACATTTGTCCGTGAAGGCGGTATCGGCGGCGTGGCAGACTGCGGACCGAATGCCGGTATTCACGGCTATACCAGCTACAGTGAAGGCAGTGGTATTGTCGCCAAGCATTATGGTGATATTGACGGCTATCCTGCATATCATATTTATCCGGGCGGAGATCGGAATTTTGTTTATGTTCTGATCGATAACAGAACCGGTATGCATTTTCAAAACCAGCCGGGAAGTAATATTCCGGTTCCGGCAGGTCCGCTCCTGCCGCTTGACTTAACAGTTATTATTTATGCCGCAAAAGATAATCCGGATACGCTTTCTTTAACCGGCGGAGCATATATTGGTACTGTCTTAATTCAGGCATATAACCCCGGCGGCGGCACAACAGCGGTAGGATACAGTTACAGACTGAAAGGCAAGATTGAAAGCGCACCGTCATCATGTTCGCTGGAAAATTCTGACCTGGAATTTAAATTACCACGGGCACCGGTAAATGCCTTTTCGTCCAAAGGATTTCCGGACGGTAATTATAAAGCTGAAGATAATTTATTTATTTCATGTAACGGCGATCTGTCTGCTCATATGAAATTAATGGCGGCTAAAACAGAAAATTATAACGGAAAAGAGTCTGTTATCGTTCCTGATGATGAAGGTAATAATAATGCGTCCGGTGTCGGTTTTGTTGTCACATCACCGATGAATAATGATGCCGTACTGGTTAATCAGGAGTTTGTTAAAATCGCGGACTTACAGGACGGAAAAACACGTGTTCCGCTTGTTGCTGAATATTACCGCTATGGCGATTCCGTTAAACCCGGCAGGCTGGAAGCAAACACACAATTTATTCTGCAGTTTGACTGATACAGCAGCCGTCCGGATCTCCCGGACGGCTGCTGCTGTTCAGTTGATACCGGTGCATCCCCGCCATGCCATCGGTACTGTGGCAAGATTATAGAGCGGCGTACCCAGCAGGTAGTGGTCATACACCGTCAGCCCCGGCGTTTTATCTTTTTCCATCGCGTAATATTCAACGGGCAGAATAAACGAGAGTAATAACAGCGAGATACCGGCATTACGGATAGCACGGCGCGGCAACGCACGGCTCAGCAGGTGAACCACCGCGAAATACGCCACAGAAACCACGATAAAAAACAGTACGATACCACTGTTTTCAGACAGGAAATCACCGGCTGATAACGGATAGCCCTGATGGAGCAGCTCAGGAAGGTTCGTCAGATATTCAGCGCCCGCCTCGCGGCGGAAAAGCGCAGAGGCAGATAAATTCAGCCCCCACAAAATGGTCAGCAGGCCAACAACTATTTTGCCCGCGGTATAGCGGCAGAGATACACATTCGCCAGCAGCAATAATGTGCCCATCACCGTAATTTTCACATTGTACTCCGCCCCCGGTCCGCCGGATAACACCGCCGGTGCCAGAGCAATCAGCACAATCAGTAAAACAGAAGAAAACAGACGCATAAATTAACTTTTAAATAACATAAACAAGCGGGTTGCAGTAAACCATTAACAACCTGATAAAACAAGTGCCGGAGAGAAAGAAAAACACGGCCTCCGGAACGGAGACCGCGCTGTGACGTCTGTCAGTGAGATTTGCCCTGCTCGATTCCGATGCCTATCTGAGAGCGGATAAACTGCGCCTCAAAGCGGCTGCGTTCTTCCTGACCCTGTGCGGAGTTATCCGTCACAGACACCAGCCAGGCCGCAATAAAGGCAGCAAACATTGAGAAAAGTGCCGGATATTCATACGGATAAATCGCTTTTTCGTGCCCGAGAATATTGACCCAGATAGTCGGTCCCAGGATCATCAGGATCACAGCGGTTAATAATCCCAGCCAGCCTCCGGCCAGTGCACCGCGTGTGGTCAGGCGTTTCCAGTACATGGAGAGCAGAATGATCGGGAAGTTACAACTCGCCGCGATAGAGAAAGCCAGCCCCACCATAAAGGCAATATTTTGTTTTTCAAACAGAACACCCAGCCCGATGGCGACAATCCCGAGAATAATCACCGTCACTTTGGAGACTTTTAATTCATCCCGTTCATTGGCTTTGCCGTCTTTGATAACACAGGCATACAGGTCATGGGAAACCGCAGAAGCCCCCGCCAGGGTCAGACCGGCAACCACCGCCAGAATGGTCGCGAATGCCACGGCGGAGATAAAGCCGAGGAACAGATTACCACCGACTGCATCCGCCAGATGCACCGCCGCCATGTTGGTGCCGCCGATCAGTGCCCCCGCCGCATCTTTAAATACCGGGTTCGGGCTGACCAGCAAAATAGCGCCGAAGCCGATAATAAAGGTCAGGATATAGAAGTAACCAATGAATCCGGTGGCATAGAACACACTCTTACGCGCTTCTTTGGCATCACTGACCGTGAAGAAACGCATGATAATATGCGGTAGCCCGGCGGTACCGAACATCAGCGCCAGCCCCAGCGATAATGCGGAGATCGGATCTGATACCAGGCCGCCCGGGCTCATAATCGCCAATCCGTTTTTATGTACCGCAACCGCGTCTTTAAACAGGGTGTTAAAGTTGAAATCTACAGCTTTCATCACCATCAGTGCCATAAAGCTGGCACCGGCGAGTAACAGAACCGCTTTGATAATCTGCACCCAGGTCGTTGCCAGCATGCCGCCGAACAGAACATAAAACACCATCAGGATGCCGACCAGCACAACCGCCACGATATAGTTGAGCCCGAATAACAGCTCAATCAGCTTACCGGCCCCGACCATCTGCGCTATCAGATACAGCGCCACCACCACCAGCGAACCGCTGGCAGACAGCACACGAATCGGCCTGGCTTTCAGACGGTAAGAAACCACATCCGCAAAGGTGTAGCGCCCGAGGTTACGCAGACGTTCCGCAATCAGGAACAGGATCACCGGCCAGCCGATCAGGAAACCGATGGAGTAGATCAGGCCGTCATAACCGGAGGTGTAAACCAGTGCGGAGATCCCGAGGAAGGAGGCGGCAGACATAAAGTCACCGGCGATCGCCAGCCCGTTCTGAAACCCGGTAATTTTTCCCCCGGCGGTGTAATACTCTGCGCGGGAACGTGTCCGTTTTGCCGCCCAGTAAGTGATGTACAGTGTCAGGCCGACAAAAACCAGGAACATAATAATGGCCTGATAGTTTACCGGCTGGCGCTCCACCGGCCCGCTGATGGCATTCGCGTGACTGAGCAGCGGAAATAGCAGGGATAACAGAAGAGCAGAAAGGCGCGTTTTCATTGTTTCACCCCGCTGATGATTTCGGCGGTCAGACGGTCGAATTCCCCGTTTGCGCGGATGGTATAAATACCGGTCAGGACAAACGCACTGACAATCAGCCCGACGCCGACAGGGATCCCGCGGGTAATCGTCAGACCTTCGCCGAGTGGCGTGCCCAGCCATTGCGGATCAAATGCAATCAGAATAATAAAGCTGACATACAGCACAAGTGTGATAGCGGACAATGTCCATGAGAACCGACTGCGCTTTCTGACCAGTTCCTGAAAGCGAGGGTCATTCTCCACCTGCTGATAAATGGATGCGCTCATTGAGGATACTCCTCTGTTTTTGTTATCCGGAGTGTCAGTGCCGCGTAACACGGCACTGACTGAGGTTAGCGTGCTAGTTCATTTTGATGGCCTGCTTTTCTTCGAGCAGTTTTTCGACCACACCCGGGTCGGCCAGTGTTGATACATCACCCAGATTACCGGTATCACCGGCGGCGATTTTACGGAGGATACGGCGCATAATTTTACCGGATCGCGTTTTCGGCAGAGAGTCGGTCCAGTGCAGAATATCCGGGGTGGCAATCGGGCCGATTTCTTTACGGACCCAGTTCCTCACTTCCGCATACAGCTCTGGTGTCGGCTCCTCGCCGTGATTGAGTGTGACATAGGCATAAATAGCCTGCCCTTTGATACTGTGCGGGATCCCGACCACGGCCGCTTCGGCAATTTTCGGGTGTGAAACCAGTGCGGATTCCACTTCGGCGGTACCGAGGCGGTGCCCGGAGATATTCAGCACATCATCCACCCGCCCGGTGATCCAGTAATAGCCGTCTTCATCACGGCGGGTACCGTCCCCGGCAAAATACATACCTTTAAAGGCGGAAAAATAGGTCTGTTCAAAACGTTCATGATCACCGAATAGGGTACGGGCCTGGCCCGGCCAGGAGTCGAGGATCACCAGATTCCCCTCGGTTTCGCCGTCCAGAATTTCACCCTGGTTATCCACCAGCGCAGGCTGAACACCAAAGAACGGGACGGTCGCGGAGCCCGGTTTCAGTTCAATCGCTCCCGGCATCGCACCTATCATGCAGGCACCGGTTTCGGTCTGCCACCAGGTATCGACAATCGGGCAGCGGCTGTCACCGATAGTTTTGTAATACCACTCCCAGGCTTCCGGGTTAATCGGCTCGCCGACTGATCCCATAATGCGCAGTGATTTGCGGGAGGTACCTTCAATCGCACTGAGACCTTCCGCCATCAGGGCGCGGATCGCGGTCGGTGCGGTATACAGGATATTGACCTGATGTTTATCGACAATCTGACACATCCGGTTGACCTTCGGATGGTTCGGTACGCCTTCAAACATCAGCGTGATGGCCCCGTTGGAGAGCGGGCCGTAAACCAGGTAGGTGTGTCCGGTTACCCAGCCGACATCCGCTGTACACCAGAACACTTCATCACCATGATAATCAAAGATATATTTAAATGTCAGAGTGGCATAAACCAGGTAACCGCCGGTGGTGTGCAGCACGCCTTTCGGCTTGCCGGTTGAGCCGGAGGTATAGAGGATAAACAGCGGATCTTCCGCATTCATCTCCTGCGGCGGGCAGTCCGCACTGACACCGCTGACAGCGTCATGCCACCAGATATCACGCCCTTCCTGCCACTCCACCGGATTGCCGGTGCGGCGGAAAACAATCACACTGCTGACGGTGGTCACGCCCGGGTTTTTCAGGCCGTCATCCACATTTTTCTTCAGCGGGATAGTGCGCCCGGCGCGCAGACCTTCATCTGCCGTAATCACCATTTTTGCCCCGGAATCAATAACACGGCCGGACACCGCCTCCGGTGAGAACCCGGCAAAAATCACCGAGTGCACCGCACCGATACGGGCACAGGCCAGCATGGCAACCATCGCTTCCGGTACCATCGGCATATAAATCGCAACCACATCACCTTTGCGGATCCCCTGCTGTTTCAGGACATTGGCAAACTGGCAGACATCATGATGCAGTTCACGGTAAGTGAGTGTGCGGGACTCATCCGGGCTGTCACCTTCCCAGATCACCGCCGGTTTATCACCACGCTCCGCCAGATGCCGGTCAAGACAGTTGGCACTGAGATTCAGTGTGCCGTCCTCAAACCACTTAATACTGACATGGCCCGGATCAAAAGAGGTGTTTTTCACCCGCGTATAGGGCTTTATCCAGTCTACAATCTGACCTTTCTCACGCCAGTAGCTGTCGGGATCCTCAACAGACCGCTGATACTCGTCCAGATACTGCTGATGATTGATTAGCGCGTTTTCTGCAATTGCTTCGGGTACAGGATATTTCGTTATTTTTGTCATGATGCATCTCCTTTCAATTGTTAATGCTATGTCAAAATCACGTTAAATAAAGTTACCTTTCCGCCTTTGTTTCTTTTTTGCGCTAAAGATCACGGATTGAAAAAGGGGGTATTCACAGCGTTATCATTTGATGCGAAAACCACCGGCGATATAAAAAATCACCTGTTACATAAAAAACAGCACATGACATCAGATGAGAAGCGCCAACTAAAATATTTAACTAAAATAAGACAGTAAACTAACAAATAAAAAGAATCCGCACAGATCGCACAGATCTGATAATCGTTTTCATTATCATCTGTTTCATTATAATGTCTGCCTGTTCACACACGGTGTGAGCGGTTCGGTCAATTACTGGAGTTATAATTATGAGCTATGTATTACCTGCATTACCGTACGCTTATGATGCGTTAGAACCGCATTTCGATAAAATGACAATGGAAATTCACCATACCAAACATCATCAGACGTATGTGAATAACACCAACACCGCGCTGGAAGCCTTCCCTGAGATGGCAAATCTGGATATCGACGATCTGATCACACAGCTGGATAAATTCCCGGCGGACAAACGTACCTTTATCCGCAACAACGCCGGTGGTCATTCCAACCACAGCATGTTCTGGAAAGGCCTGAAAACCGGTACCACATTACAGGGCGACCTGAAAGCAGCGATTGAGCGCGATTTCGGCAGCGTTGAGGCGTTCCAGGCTGAGTTTGAAAAAGCCGCCGCAAC
This sequence comes from Morganella sp. HMSC11D09, assembly GCF_001807955.1. Classification (NCBI taxonomy): domain Bacteria; kingdom Pseudomonadati; phylum Pseudomonadota; class Gammaproteobacteria; order Enterobacterales; family Morganellaceae; genus Morganella; species Morganella sp. HMSC11D09. The sequence goes on along the minus strand of NZ_KV791691.1, from coordinate 6,188 downwards.
CCGTTTCGGTTCCGGCTGGGCTTGGCTGGTGCTGAAAGACGGCAAACTGGCTGTGGTTTCAACCGCCAACCAGGACAGCCCGCTGATGGGTGAAGCGATTTCCGGCACCTCCGGTTATCCGATCATCGGTCTGGATGTGTGGGAACACGCCTATTATCTGAAGTTCCAGAACCGCCGTCCGGATTACATCAAAGCATTCTGGTCTGTGGTGAACTGGGATGAGGCAGCAGCGCGTTTCGCTTCTGCAAAATAAGTCCTGAAATATGTGCGGACGCTGTCCGCACATATTCTTCTTTCCCGCTTTCGATTATGATATCCGTCTCACTCAATACGGAGGCGGCATGGCATACACACCTTTAGTTTTCACCGGTCCCGTCAGGGATACAGCCCGCTGCGGGCGCAGCGCAATTGAAAAGCGTCAGACCGAAGGCGTGATTGCCCTCAGTGCCACCGGACTCGCCGGTGACGAGCAGGCGGAAAAAGCCTTTCACGGCGGCCCTGACCGTGCGTTGTGTCACTATCCCCGCGAACACTACGACTACTGGAAAATGATGTATCCGGAGATTGAGGATCGCTTTGTCACGCCGTTCTTCGGGGAAAATATATCCACCCTCGGTATGACAGAAGAAACCGTATTCATCGGGGATATTTATCAGTGGGGCAGCGCCGTGATTCAGGTCACCCAGCCGCGCTCACCGTGCTACAAACTGAATCCGCTGACAGATGTGTCTGATTTTGCACAGGTGATGCAGGATTGCGGCCGTACCGGCTGGCTGTACCGTGTCGTCGGGAAAGGGGATGTCAGCAGTGATCAGCCGCTGAAACTGCTGACCCGCACCAGCGCGGTGTCTGTCAGGGAAGCCGCTGCCATCGCTTTTCATCTGCCGTTTGATGAAACAGAATACCGTTATCTGTTACAGGCATCCGGACTTTCCGCCAGCTGGACACTGACCATGCAGCGCCGTCTGATGACCGGTAAAATCGAGGATTTTAACCGCCGGTTATTCGGCTCCGCCGCAGCCGTGTAAGAATATGTAATCCCGGGTTCTCCCTGCTTTAAACCCGTTCCGGAATGTGTGATTATCATACTCGTTTCACGATGACCGCTGCTGACCCCGCAGCACACACAGACGACCTTTTAAACAGGAGACACGGATGAAATACCTGATAATGCTGCTGAGCCTGGCAGCGCTTTCACTGCCCGCCGCCGCGGCAGATCAGAACAGTGCGGATGAGCTGGAAATCTTTACGGATAATGCAGAAAACTGCATCCATTTTGCCGGTGAATGGGATGTGTCCCTGCCGGCAGATCAGAAAAAAGATATCAAAAAAGCACTGGATGAAACCTGTCCTCCGGCCAAAGAGCAGCAAAAAGTCTTGCGTGAAAAGTACCGCAATGACCCGGAGATGCTCGCAAAAATTAATGAATTTGACCTCGGCCAGTAACATCCGCCGTAAAAAAAGCCCTTCCGGTCTGCACCGGAAGGGCTTTTTGATCTGATAGTGTGATATCTCAGGCGAAAATGGTTTTCTCTGCCGGGATCACCAGCAGTGCATCCTGCCAGCCTCTGAGAGTCAGAGCCGTCAGAGCAGATAATCCTTCATAGAACGGGCTGCCGCATTTTTCCTGCATCCGCGCCAGATAAAAGCGTGCCCACGGCAGAAGGTGTTCCGCCAGCAGTGAATTCAGGGCATCCGGACGATTTTCCGCCGTCCAGGCCGCCATCATCAGTAACAGGCCGATGTGATCTTCCGGCTCATTCTGCGACAGCACAATATCCACCTGATGTGCACGCATCCACTCACGCAGGGCAACAGTGGAATCCCCGAACAGCACCTGTTCTTTATCCAGCCAGACAGAGCCCCACGGCGATGCGGGCAGTGCCTGCGGGCCGATAAACAGCCGCTGATAGGCCTGCGCTAAAGTTTCCTCACCGGTGACAGTCAGACCCAGTTTCTGTGCGGCGGCCTGCTTTTGCGCATCATTACCGTACGGCCATTCCGCCACCCACTCCCCGGAAGAGAGCAGTTCCGTTATCTGTACGATTTCTGACGGCGGGTAGTAAAATGCCGCCCCGAGAATACGGGCCGTTAAGGCAACATCACTGACAGCTTGCTCACTCATAACTCAGGACTCTCACAATAAAATATCCGCGTATCCTGCCACGATTTCCGTCCGGAAAACAGTAACAGGATACGCGCTGATTGTATCAGGACAGATAGGCCATACCGGCTGTCATGTGCAGTCCGTAGAAAATACCGCGGCCGATAATTTCCCCGGATAACACCAGAACAAAACCAATCAGCATCATAATCACCGGCGGATTTGTCCGTTTCACCAGCGGCAGGATCCAGCAGGTCAGACCCAGCGCCAGCAGAACCAGACGCCAGCCCATATACAGGCCGAATTCCGGTACCAGCGCGGAAGCGCTCTGTACGGAACTGCGGATAAAGGCCAGATCAAACGCCTGTGACGTCACTGCGACCGCACTCGCCACCAACGCAACGATACCCACCAGCGGCAGCCAGCTGATGCAGCGCAGGTCAAACCCGGCAATCCGCAGCAGCAGAGCAGCCAGTACCGGCCCGCCCAGCAGAGCTGTCAGCACAAAGTGAACCGTGGTGTACGGGGTATACCAGGTCGGCACCGTGGCAATCTGGTAAACCTGCGGAATGGCGTAAATAAAGACCACCGCCAGAACCATTACCACCAGCAGCCAGAGCTTACCGAGCGCCGCCGGCATTTTGTTCAGTACCGCCAGCAGCCAGTAAAAACCACCGGCAGCGAAGAAGACCGAACCGGCCGCAATTTCATTACTGAGCGATGAACTGCCGAGGCGGTTAAACGCATTAAACGCACGCAGCGGCGTGCCCATGTGCATCATGGAGAGCAGGAAACCCACGCCCATCAGCACCCACAGGCCGAACATGCTGTAATGCACTTTACGGTTCAGTTCCGGTGACAGTTTTCCGGACAGCAGCACTGCCGCCATCACAATAAATGCCCCTGCCACACTCTGCCCGATGGTGGTAAAAAACATCAGCGGCCATTCATGAATTCCCGATCCCATGTTATACCTCCTCCGGGTTCGCCAGATGGCCTGTGGTATCCCCGACAGGACGGCTGTTGGCATTCAGTTTTAAAACGATATTCGGATGTGTGTATTCCGCAGACGGCAGCGGCGCGATTTCCGCCAGTGTGCCGTATTTAGCCCGCAGCTCTTCAATCGGTCCCATATCCAGTGCCCGCAGCGGACAGGATTCAACACAAATCGGCTTTTTGCCTTCCGCGACGCGCTCATAGCAGCCGTCACATTTGGTCATATGGCCTTTGACCTCATCAAACTGCGGTGCGCCGTACGGGCACGCCATATGACAGTAACGGCAGCCGATACATACTTCCTCATTCACCACCACAAAGCCGTCTTCCCGCTTGTGCATTGCACCGCTCGGGCAAACTTTGGCACAGGCCGGATCATCACAGTGGTTACAGGAGATGGAGAGATAGTAAGCAAACACATTCTGCTGATACACACCATCCTGCTCTGTCCAGTCGCCGCCTGCATACTCATAGATACGGCGGAAATTCACTTCCGGAGATAAGTTTTTAAAGTCTTTACAGGCCAGCTCGCAGGTTTTGCAGCCGGTGCAGCGACTTGAATCAATGTAGAAACCATATTGCGTTGACATAAATCGCTTCCTCAGGCCTTAACGACTTCAACCAGGTTGGAATGGGACGGATTCCCTTTCGCCAGCGGCGACGGGCGCTGAGTGGTTAACACGTTAATGCTGCCCGCGTGATCGATACGATCGCCGTCCGGGCTGTACCATGCACCTTCACCCAGACCGACAACGCCCGGCAGAATACGCGGTGTGACCTTCACATTGACGCGCACTTCCCCGCGATCGTTAAAGACCTTCACATTATCACCGTGCGCAATCCCGCGTTTCGCGGCATCGACAGGGTTAATCCACAGTTCCTGCGGACAGGCGGCTTTCAGCACATCAACGTTGCCGTAAGTGGAGTGAGTCCGGGATTTGTAGTGGAAACCGGTCATCTGTAACGGGTATTTTTCCTGAAGCGGATCACCGGCATGCTCAAAGCCTGCGGAATAAACCGGCAGCGGATGGATTTCATCCCCTTCGTTCAGTTCCCAGGTATCACGGAGTTCCGCCAGCTGTGCGGAATAGATCTCGATTTTACCTGACGGCGTGGTCAGCGGGTTTGCCTGCGGGTCGTTGCGGAAATCACGGTACGCCACATGGTGTCCCTGCGGGTCACGTTTTTTGAAAATACCCTGTTTGCGGAACTCATCAAACTCCGGCAGTTCCGGCAGCGCGGCGCGGGACTGCTCATACAGGTGACGCAGCCACTCTTCCTGGGTACGGCCTTCGGTAAACTGATCACCGACCCCCATCCGTTTGGCGATTTCGCTGGTCATGTCATAGATATTGCGGCTTTCAAAGCGCGGGGCGATTGCCTGATCGGCAAAAATCACATACCCCATGTTGCCTGCAGAGGCATCCATGCAGAAATCCATCTGTTCGGAAGCGGTGCAGTCCGGCAGCAGGATATCCGCATATTTGGCGGACGAGGTCAGATGGTTATCGATCACCACAATCATCTCGCACTTGCTCTCATCCTGAAGGATGTCATGGGTGCGGTTGATTTCGGAGTGCTGGTTCACCAGACAGTTACCGGCATAGTTCCAGACCATTTTGATCGGCACATCCAGTTTGTCTTTACCGCGCACACCATCCCGGGTGGCGGTCATCTCTTCGCCGCGCAGAATCGCATCTGTCCACATAAACATGGAGATACTGGTTTTCACCGGGTTAGTCAGGGTCGGCATACGGACAAACGGGATTGCGTAAGAGCCTTCACGCGCACCGGTGTTACCGCCGTTAATCCCCACGTTACCGGTCAGAATAGAGAGCATGGCAATGGCACGGGATGCGGTTTCGCCGTTTGAGCGGCGCTGCGGGCCCCAGCCCTGAGTGATATACGCCGGTTTGGCAGTACCGATTTCCCGCGCCAGTTTCACAATCCGCGCCGCCGGAATACCGGTGATTTTGGCTGCCCATTCCGGGGTTTTCGCCACGCCGTCCGGCCCTTCACCTAAAATATACGCTTTATAGTGGCCGTTGGCCGGTGCACCGGCAGGCATGGTGGTTTCGTCATAACCGACACAATATTTGTCAAGGAACGGCTTATCCACCAGGTCTTCTTTGATCATCACATACGCCAGCGCGCTGACCAGTGCGGCATCCGTACCCGGACGGATCGGGATCCATTCATCCTCGCGCCCTGCACCGGTATCGGTATAACGCGGATCGATGATAATCATGCGGGCATTTGATTTTTCGCGTGCCTGCTCAACATAATAGGTCACACCGCCGCCGCTCATGCGGGTTTCGCCCGGGTTGTTACCGAACAAAACCACCAGCTTGCTGTTTTCAATATCTGACGGGCTGTTACCGTCCGCCCAGCCGCCGTAGGTGTAATTCAGACCGGCTGCAATCTGCGCGGTACTGTAGTCACCGTAGTGATTCAGATAACCGCCGCAGCAGTTCATCAGACGGGCAATCAGTGTTGCTCCCGGCGGCCAGGATTTGGTCATGGTGCCGCCGAGGGTGCCGGTGCCGTAGTTAAGATAGATAGATTCGTTGCCGTAATCGCGGATCAGGCGTTTCATGGTACCGGCGATAGTATCAAACGCCTCTTCCCAGGTGATACGCTCGAATTTGTTCTCACCGCGTTTACCCACACGTTTCATCGGGTATTTCAGGCGATCCGGGTTGTACACCCGGCGGCGCATGGAACGGCCGCGCAGGCAGGCGCGTACCTGATGCAGATCTTCGTAGACATCATCACCGGTATTGTCGGTTTCAACATATCTGATTTCGCCGTCAACCACATGCATCCGTAACGGACAGCGGCTGCCGCAGTTAACCGTACAGGCACTCCAGACCACTTTCTCATCAGAAGCCGCCGCAGGTGCCGGGGTAGTTTCAGCGGCAGACGCCGCATGGCTGAACGGGAGGGATAACCCGCCCGCTGCAACTGCCAGACCGCCGGCCGCACCGGAGGCTTTGACAAACCCGCGCCGCGTCAGCGGCGCAGTGAACAACGCCGTTTCTTTCATCTTTGTCATATAGGGGTCGGTTCCGGCTGAGGGCGAAATGAC
>NZ_KV791690.1:1325-1424 GCF_001807955.1 Morganella sp. HMSC11D09 | reverse complement strand
GAGCGCCGATCCTTGACGTCTGGCAGCAAAATGAAGTCCCTTTCAAATACCTGCGGCTCCAGTAATGCCGCGTGAATTGCCGTGCCAATCTGTGCCGAT
>NZ_KV791690.1:878-1305 GCF_001807955.1 Morganella sp. HMSC11D09 | reverse complement strand
GTACGGCGGCTTATTCTGAATGGCGAAAAAACAGAACTGATTTAAGTCCCTTCCTGTGACTAATCTCAGCACATACAAATAAAATGCAGCCTGCACATGATAGTGATATTTCCCAAAAGCCTGACTGAACCCGCGCTCTGTTGCATCCATGCAACTTTTTACATCAAGCGGGTAAGGGTAAGAGTCTGACATCCTGTCAAACCGGCACTTTAATTTCAGTCCTGTTTCAGGGCAGGTGGCGAACATAGATATTTCAGATTGTCCGGGTGTTGCCATGTAATCAGTGAAATCGTTGTTCAGGCTGGCCGATTCAATCATCCTTTGTATTGTTTCAACCTCACCGTTCACCAATATCTTTTCAGCATCCGTCAGTTTTAATGCATCCTTGTATTCTGCCGAGCGCCGATCCTTGACGTCTGGCAGCAAA
>NZ_KV791690.1:0-858 GCF_001807955.1 Morganella sp. HMSC11D09 | reverse complement strand
TTTAAATGGGTTGAAATACAGATTTGCAGGACTGACGCTGATTGCCTTTATTGACGTAGAGCCTATCGCTTCATCCTTGTGATAGTCCTCGTTGCTAAGCCCTAAATAAACGCCCGTTTCCATTTCTCGCGCTCCTTTTTCTTAATGCCCTATCAATTGCCTCCCTTATCTCGTTTTCCTTCTCAGTGCCGAGATATTCCAGCGTTTCCGTGCTGAGTCCGAATATCACATCCTCTGTGAAGTCTATGCGCTCTTCCTGGGCATCCTGTGCTGCGTATGCGTTCATGCTGCCTCCCCGTATCGTTCCCTGAGTATCTTTTCCAGAGTTTCCTTCTCCGGATTAAGCAGCAAGATAAGCGTTTCAACGTCCATTGTTTCCACGCTCGAATTACGGTCAAAATAAATGACGGCGCGCTGATTTCCGCATCCTGCTTGCTCAGTGCTTGTCGCCAGGTGTTTTGATTCGATGGTTATCTTGTGCATACCTGCCTCCCGTAACTTTCTCTGAGTAATTCCATTGCTAACCACCAGATGTCATCGCATTTCTGGCGTACAGCTACCCGCGCCTGTGCTTGCGCCAGACGGAAAACGTTCTGATTGATAGTCATGTGATTACCTGCTGATATCCCGATGTGGGATAGGGTGGGTTACTTCTGTGTGATTTCGGTGATCTGAAGGTCTTGGATGTCGGCTTTGCCAATCAGCACACCGAACAAATACATGTGCTCTGTGCAGTCGGCTTCATCCTCGGCCTCGATATCCTTTTCCCATGGCTTCCCGTTCCATTTGCACGTTACTTTAAACATCGGCATGTTACTTCCTCCTATACACTTCCCTGTGCTACGTGATGTCCGAATA
>NZ_KV791689.1:0-1676 GCF_001807955.1 Morganella sp. HMSC11D09 | reverse complement strand
GGCTGAGGGCGAAATGACACCCTAAGCTTTCGGTTCCTTGGGCCAAAGATATTCGCCAGTCAGTAGAATGTGCGCCCAGCCCAATGGGGATATGTGGGGAAGAAATTCAGGGGGAACATCCAACCCTTCGTTCCGCCGCTCCGTGACGGCATGACCAAGATGGACGGTATTCCAGTAAATGATCACCGCAGTCAATAAATTGAGCCCAGCGATTCGGTAGTGCTGCCCCTCTGTCGTGCGATCGCGAATTTCCCCCTGCCTCCCGATACGGAGCGCATTTTTGAGCGCATGGTGGGCCTCTCCCTTGTTAAGACCGATCTGAGCACGCCGCTGCATGTCCGTATCCAGGATCCACTCAATAATGAAAAGGGTCCGTTCAATACGACCAACTTCACGAAGCGCAACTGCAAGGTTGTTTTGTCGTGGGTAAGAAGCGAGCTTGCGCAGGAGTTGGCTGGGCCTGATTTTGCCAGCGGTCATCGTCGCGGCACAACGGAAAATATCAGGCCAGTTCGCAACGATAAGATCCTCCCGGGCTTTTCCACCTACCAACTTGCGTAACTCCCTGGGGGTCGTATCGGGATTAAATACGTACAACCGCTTCGATGGCAGATCCCTGATTCGCAGAACGAGATTGTAGCCGAGCAGGCTACTGGCTCCGAACAAATGGTCGGTGAATCCTGCTGTATCGGCATACTGTTCGCGAACATGGCGACCGACCTCGTTCATCAGTAGTCCATCGAGAATATACGGTGCCTCGCTCACGGTCGCCGGGATCGACTGACAAGCGAATGGCGCGAACTGGTCGCTTACGTGAGTATACGCTTTGAGGCCGGGAACAGAACCATATTTGGCATTGACCATGTTCATGGCTTCGCCATGCCGCGCTGTCGGGAAAAACTGACCATCGCTCGATGCTGACGTGCCCATCCCCCAGACGCGTGACATCGGCAGTTTACCCTGCGCGGCCACCACAATTGCCAATGCCTGGTTCATGGCTTCGCTTTCAACATGCCAGCGGGCAAGGCGTGAGAGCTGCCAGTATCATGCGTGTTTGTAGCTTCCGCCATCTTACGCAGGCCCAGATTGAGCCCTTCAGCGAGCAGGACGTTGAGCAGACCGATCCGGTCGCGACATGGAGCCCCGGTTCTCAGATGGGTAAACGCATCTGTGAAACCAAGGGCTGCATCAACTTCAAGCAGCATGTCGGTAATCCGAACGGACGGCATTCGGCGATACAGATCCAGTATGAGTGCCTCGGCACCATCCGGCACGTCTGCTGTCAACCTGTCGATCCGCAACGTTCCATCTTCTATGCTACCGTGCGGAATAGTGCCGTTACGGGCAGCCCGGGCCAGCCGCTTAAGAGCGATCGTGAGTCGCGCCTTTCTGTCTGCCAGCCAATCCTGTGGGTTGGAAGGCACGGCCAGTTTTGCATTTTCCTGCGCCGCGATCATCGGCACCAGTACCTGCTTGAGGTCACCATAGCGGCGCGAATGAGCGAGCCAGACATCTCCGGAACGAAAAGCATCCCGGAGGTGAAAGAGTACCGCCACTTCCCAAAGACGGGTATCTCCTTTTTCCTGAGCTCGTAAATGACGGTTCCATTTGGAGCTGGGCCGCAGGAAACGCCTTTCTGGCGATGCAACACCTTTCATCTCTCCGATCGACAAAGC
>NZ_KV791688.1:93161-93525 GCF_001807955.1 Morganella sp. HMSC11D09 | reverse complement strand
CCCGCCGCATCCGTGGTGTTCAGTACCGCACCGGTGGTATCAGCCGTAGTCTGTGTGGTGTATTTTTCAGCTGACAGCAAACGCTCCGGATTGCTTTCCGGCCAGTTAACACGGGTAACCGGCTTATCCGCATCTTTCAGCAACTGACGGGTCACCGACAGTGGCACGCCGGTCAGCGCAATGCTGTCCGTCTGCATCAGCCCGGCCGGATCATAATGGTGTGTACAGACCCCCGCCAGGTTTTTTGCTTTCTCCGCCTCACTGCTGCCTGCATACACAAAGCGCTCGGTTACCTGAGCGTTCTGCCCTGCGGTCTGTTCCGTGATACTCAGCGGACGCCCGGCTGAATCCGCACCTTCATACC
>NZ_KV791688.1:19046-93141 GCF_001807955.1 Morganella sp. HMSC11D09 | reverse complement strand
CCGTTATCCGTACGGATCTGACTGATGCTGGTCGCCGGTCGCCCTGCCGCATCATTTAGTGTCAGCGATGTTCCCGCATCCGCACTTTCCGTACGCAGCACCTGTCCGGAGAGTGAGGTGATATAGCGGAAATTGCTCAGCCCGGACGCCTGCATACGCGGATCAGCACTCTGCTGCAAAAAACCGCGCGCATCAAACTGATGGCGGGTAATGCGTTCATCAGTTTTATCCGGGGTATCCGGATGGCGGTGATACCCAATATTGCGTACAGCCTGCCTCCGGTTGCTCAGTACCGTCACCGACGGTGTTTTTTTATGTAACGTGTTTTCTGTTTTGTTCATTAATAGTGTCCTTTTGAGAGGAGGGATATCTGTCCGGTTCTGAGATCTTCGTCACGGACAGGCACTTATTCTAAAAATAATGAACAAATCAGGAAGAGCCAATCGTAGCAAAACACGCTTTATTTTAAATTTTCACAATAAAAACAATTCATTAAAAAACAATTAATTGTATACATAAAATATAATAATTAACTCATTTCATAATACTCATGAATAAAAAACCGGAGCAAGCCCCGGTTTTTTATGACAGTCATAATCGATTATTTGTTTTTATAAATAATTTCGCCCTTCGGCTCATAATCTGCCGCTTTCAGCGGTGAATGGGCTTCAATATACCCTTTCAGTACTTCCGCATCGACAAAGCCGGTATTGACATAGCCCGGGTGAGAATCAATTTTCGGATAACCATCCCCGCCGATCGCATTGAAATTCAGTGTCGCCATGCGGTAGGTTTTTGCCGGATCCAGCGGTTTGCCGTCAATCGTCACATCACTCACAGAGCCGTCTTTATTCAGTGTCAGACCGACATTGTAAAACTGTGCGTAAGCACCTGAATCCGTTTTCATATTTGCCACGGCGGTCAGATACGGCAGCACTTCGCTGCCTTTGAAATCGACATACACCAGCTCGTTGGCAAACGGCTGCACTTTCAGCACATTTTTATAGGTAATATCGCCCGGTTCGATGGAGTCACGCACACCACCGCCGCTCATAATAGCGAAATCGGCATTTGCGCGCTCTTTCTGTGCGGCCAGCAGAAGATGCCCCATACTGGTCTGTTCAAAACGGACTTTGCTGCGATCACCTTCCAGTTTGCTGTCAACCGAGCCGACTTTGATATTCAGCTGCTCATTGCCTTTTTCCTGGTACGGTGTCAGCAGTTTAAGCATGTCCGGGCTTTCGGTGATTTCACTGGTGTAATACACCCGCTCTGATGTGCCATCCTCTTTGGTGACTTTTTTCTTCAGATTCACCGGGATAAGCTGATAGTGTTTCAGCGTGAATTCGCCGTTGCGGAACTGAAAGTCCGCACGTCCGACATATTTACCCCATTCATGTGCCTGTACAATCCAGGTACCGTTCTGGTTGTCCGGTGCACACGGGGTGCCCGGTACGTAATCTGCAATTTTGTAATTCTTGTTTTCCGGCTGCATACAGACAGGATCCTGCGAGTGACCGCCGACAATCATATCCAGATAACCGGCCGGCAGGCTGCGTGCCATTTCCACATCCCCGGGGGCGTTGGAGCCGTGATTGCTGTCATCGTAGTGCCCCATGTGGGTGGCAGCGATAATGATGTCCGGTTTTTCCGTTTCGCGCAGGGCTTCAACCACTTTTTTGGCTTCTTCAGCCGGGACACGGAATTCAGTGTCCGGGAAGTTCCCCGGATTACCGATTTTCGCTGTGTCATCCGTTGTCAGGCCGATTACCGCAATTTTTACACCCTGCTTATCAAACATGGCATACGGCTTAAACAGGCGTTCACCGGTGCTTTTCTTATAAATATTGGCGGACAGGAACGGGAATGTGGCCCATTTTTCCTGAGTACGCAGCGTTTCAAGCGGATTATCAAACTCGTGGTTGCCCAGCGCCATCGCATCGTAACCGACCAGATTCATTCCTTTGAAATCCGGCTCGGCATTCTGTAAATCGGATTCCGGTACGCCGGTATTGATATCCCCGCCGGAGAGCAGCAGCAGTGAGCCGCCCTTCTCTTCCACTTCCTTACGGATACCGTCCACCAGGGTCTTCTGGGCGGATAAGCCGTATTCGCCGTGATCGTTCTGCCAGAAATGGCCGTGGTGGTCATTGGTGTGCAAAATAGTGATGTCGTAGGTTTTATCTTTTTCCCAGGCATTCGCCAGCGCCGGAAAAAGCATTGCGGATACCGCCAGCGCACAGGCTGTGGTTTTCAGTGTAAATGTCATGGTCATTCCCTGTGTGTCTGAATGATGATACCGGCACAGAAACAACTCTCTCCGGCGTTCTGCTGAAAGTATGATGAAAATTCACAAATTTTTACACCGGTTATGATAAACACGGCAAGAAAGTGCGATCTGACTCAATGTTTTGTCATTTAGCGGATCCGCACAAATACGATAACGCATCCTTAAAAAATCGTTAAATATCAATATACAACAGAGAAAAATGCCTATTTATCTGCTGCATAGAAATGTAGTTATTTTATACCACGGGAATATTACCGTACCGTAACCGGCATAAATATCACGATTAAACCTGTATTTTTCAGCTGATTTTTATAAATACATCTGCATCGATATCAAAAACAGACCAAATGAACTTAATAACCTGTTAATTAACAATAATATTGAAGATTAAAGTAAATAAATAACGGTACGAACGGGGATCACAAAGAGCAGAATACGCTGAAAATAGTCAAAGCTGAATGGTATCTGCTGTTAAGTCCTGTTTTTTACATAATTAGTTATATTTTTAACGCGATTTATGTCACGAAAACATGTATTATATTTATAGCTAACCCACATCCGTTCACACCACTAATCAAAAGGAGAATGAAAAAAGTGCATTCAACGCCTCTTATCACAACTATTGTTGGCGGTCTCGTTCTCGCTTATTTACTCGGTATGTTAGCGCAGCGGTTAAAGATTTCCCCGTTAGTGGGTTATCTGGCGGCGGGTGTGTTAGCAGGCCCTTTTACCCCGGGATTCGTTGCCGATACATCACTGGCACCGGAACTGGCGGAAATCGGGGTTATTCTGCTGATGTTCGGGGTCGGGCTCCATTTTTCACTGAAAGATCTGCTGGCGGTTAAAAATATCGCCATTCCGGGTGCTATCTGTCAGATAGCCGTCGCAACTATTTTAGGTCTCGGCCTTTCCAGTCTGTTCGGCTGGGGATTATTTGCCGGGATCGTATTTGGTCTGAGCTTATCCACCGCGAGTACCGTGGTGCTGCTGCGCGCCCTGGAAGAGAGGCAGCTGATAGAAAGCCAGCGCGGTCAGATAGCCATCGGCTGGCTGATTGTTGAAGACCTCGCCATGGTGTTAACCCTGGTGCTGTTACCGGCTGCCGCTTCTATCATTAATAACCCGGAGGCCAGTGCCAGCACATCAGATCTGCTGATAAGCCTGAGCATTACTATCGGTAAGGTCGTGGCATTCATCCTGATTATGATTTTTATCGGGCGCCGCGTGATTCCGTGGTTACTCGCCAGAACAGCCGCTACCGGCTCCCGCGAGCTGTTTACCCTGGCAGTGCTGGTGCTGGCGCTGGGTATTGCTTATGCCGCTGTCGCGCTGTTTGATGCCTCGTTTGCCCTCGGCGCGTTCTTTGCCGGTATGGTGCTCAATGAGTCAGAACTGAGCCACCGCGCCGCACAGGATACCCTACCGCTGCGTGACGCCTTCGCGGTACTGTTCTTTGTCTCTGTCGGAATGCTGTTTGACCCGATGGTGCTGATTAACCATCCGCTGGGTGTGCTCGGTGTGCTGGCGATTATCATCATCGGTAAATCCGCCGCCGCCCTGCTGCTGGTGAGGATGTTCGGCCATAACCGGCGGACAGCCCTGACAGTCGCCGTCAGTCTCGCGCAAATCGGGGAATTCGCCTTTATCCTCGCGGGAATGGGGGTTACGCTGGAAGTCCTCAACCGCCAGGCTAATGACCTGATCCTGGCCGGTGCTATTGTCTCTATCATGCTCAACCCGGTGCTGTTCACGCTGCTGGACCGCTATCTGGAAAAAACCGAAACACCGGAAGAGCAGCAGGAAGAAGAAACGCTGGAAGAAATCACTCAGGTGCCGGTCAATATCTGCGGACATACTATTATTGTCGGTTATGGCCGCGTCGGTGCGATGCTGGCGGATAAACTGCATAATAAAGGGTATCCGGTTGTGGTGGTGGAAGATACCCGCGCCCGCTTTGAAGAGCTTGCGGAACGCGGCTTCCCTTCCGTGATGGGGAATGCGGTGGCACAGGATGTGCTGGAGCTTGCCCGTGCCGATTGCGCCAGTGCGCTGCTGCTGACCATTCCGAACGGCTATGAGGCCGGTGAGATTGTCGCCAAAGCCCGTGCCATGAACGCACATATGACGATTATTGTCCGCGCGCATTATGATGACGAGCGCACTTATATTATGGAGCGTGGCGCAAACCGTGTGGTGATTGGTGAGTTTGAAATTGCCCGTGCGATGAGCACACTGCTGGTGGAAAACCAGACGGATCATGAATTCGGCTGCCCGGTCAATATCAATCCGGCGGCGGAAACAGAGACGGAAGGCCGCTCACTGCATGACATGCTGCGCAAACCTGAAGCAGATGCCGCCCCGGAGAACCAGAATCCGCATCCGTCGGCATAATTTGTTTTAACCTGCTGAAATAACAAGCCCGGATTTTCCGGGCTTGTTATTTATGCCCGGCTAATAATTTCATATTATTTAATCCTTTTTACAGAATCTGATACCCATAGTGAGATCAGATTAATAACACTTCCTGCTATAATCGCGATAGCATAATTAATATCTGTAAAAAATGAAAAATTGAAATGCGTTTCTTTTAATATACTCAATTTTAAAAGAGGAAATACGGTAACAAATAATGTTGATATAAGTATGGATATAATGGCTCTATTTTTTGTTTTAGTATTACCCCCCTGAAACAGATGACATTTACAAAACTCAGTAATACTACAATAAAATACTGGCCGGCGTCAGGCATCACACCTCCTCTGGAGAAAAAGACACTCATCCGGATGATATGGATTTATCAGAATACATGATCATAACAGATATTATGATCTTTTATTTACGGGATTCAGATTATTTTTACATCACGCTGGACATCATTATAAGATGAATTATTTTCCATTTAAGTTAATTTTAATATCACACCTTATAATTATGTTCGATAACATATAAACATTAATTCTGTCTGACATTTATATTGTTATTCCTGATAAAAAAACGCCGGATAATTCCGGCGTTTTTTTATCAGTTATTGTTATCAGCGTTCCCAGTATGACTCTTCCAGGCTGTCTTCCCGGTCCGGTAACCCTTTGGTCAGACGCGGTGAGTGCTGAATCAGCACCTGATAGCTGACACGGTTGGCATATTTGCAGACCTGCGCCAGTGAAGAGTATGTCAGATAACGGCGCTGATGCTTACTGGAGTTCGGGATATTCATCCGGTGATAGCTGTTGGCCGTAATATCATGCAGTAATGCGGATAATGCCCCGTCGCCGGCACCGTTGGTATTCATTATCTTATCCGGGCCGCCCATATAAGGTTCGATATGGGAATAGACCCGCGCCGCATCCTGACAATCTTTCTGACGCATTGCGCGGCTGAATTCATAACGGTTAAACTCCGCCAGCGCGCCCGGTAACAGCGGGTGGGTGGTTTCGCGCATAAATTCTTTTTCTGAATAACCTGCCATATATAACCCGGCAGGACCTGCGGTACACAGCACCAGATCCACCCAGTCCAGGGCTTTATCTGACGCCAGCAGCGGGTCGGCAACGCCGGTCAGTGCCAGCGCTTCTTCTTCATTCATCGCCAGCACAGAGACATTTTCCGCAAGGAAATCACGCCACCACTGCGGATCTTCCGCAATCACATGTTTGGTACCCAGAGTCAGAACCACCGGAACATCATGTTTCCGGGCATATTCGATAGCTTTCATGGTGGCATCCGGCATCGGTTCGCCCGGTTTGCAGCGCACCAGATAAGCCGTCAGCACCAGCGCGGAGGCTTCAGCAATTATCGCTTCCGGAATGCTTTCCGGGCGCAGCTGATTCATCAGCCCGGGGCTGATAGCAAATGTCCGCTCACCGTTTTCACTGATCAGGGTAAAACAGCGGCCAATCGGGCCGTCGACACCCTGTAAATAGTTGAGATCCATACGGCTGGAGGTGTTGCACAGATAATAATAGGCATAGCTGCCAATCTGAATATTATTGCACATGGTGCCCAGCAGCACAGAACGGTCGTCCGCCAGAACAGAATAATTGTGAAGGGTATTACCGATAGTACCACCGGCAAATTCATGGGTGATCAGCGAACGCTCAATCAGCTCACGGTACAGCTCTTCAGCCACATCATCCTCAATCACCAGCGAATGCCCGCGGCTGAGCTGATAACGGCGGATAAAATCATCATCCACGTTGGCTTCGATATCCACCAGCGTCTGATCAATACCAACGATATACGCGCGGGTATTTTCATCATCTTTCATCAGCTGGACAGGCTGTAATAACGGGTCACGCAGGCTGACCGGGAAATAGTGTTTGGATTTGCGTCTGCCGGGGAATTTCATAAAGGTTCATGGCCGGAAAAAAAGATGGCGTATTTTATCATAACGCGGGGAAGAATGTGAGCGGACAGAACCCTCAATGTCCGCTCAACCGGAAATTATGCTGATTTTTTTCTGTTAACAAACATATTCCATGCGAAAACCGCCATCACTGACAGAATAAACCCTAAAAAGGCGGATGCGATGAGATACATTTTAGTGCCGGGGCCGTCTTTCACCACCGGCAGATCCGGGGATTCAGTCACGGTGAACGGAACAATGTTCAGTGAGAAAGGTGCGATATTTTTGATTGCCTTCAGCGCATAGGCTCTGTCCAGAAGTTCCGCATCCACAGCCGGTAAATCCAGAGCTTTCAGGGAGTCTCTCATCTGCATCACTGCCGGACGCCCCATGGCACTGTAAGAGGCAACCGGGTCAGCTTCCGGATTCTGAGGCGGAACAGATGCCGCCACCGGTGCAACCCGTTCAGCTGCAGCCAGGTAAGCCAGCGTTTGCTCCCGCTGATGTTCCGCTCTCACCAGCGCCACATTATACTGACTCTGACCGGCACTCAGCGCAGCGGCCAGGTTTTCCTGTAACTGCGTCTGCATCACATTCTGACTGTATTGTGCGGTGTAATCGAGGTAATCCGACAACATTTGCTGTGCTGTTTGCGGATCTGCCGCAGTGAAGGTCACTTTGGCAGTAGCCGGTTTCAGTATATCGCCGTCCGTTTTCTGAAAACCAAAAGAACCGGAAACAGCAGTATCGCCCTGTGAGAGGCGGAATGATTCCTGTACTGACGGCGACTGCCAGACAGTACCGAACACATTAAATGCAGCCGGCAGATCAGATACCGCAGTCACATTGAGTGCATTCATCTGCTGGCTGACTTTATCCAGCTCCGGCATGTCACGAAGCTCTGTTGCCGTCACTTCGGCGGTACTGGTCCATTTCTGCGGCAGTATTTTGGAGACACCGAACCCGGCGGTAGCGAATAATACGGTCACAATGACGATAAAAACCTTATGGCGGTATAACAGTTTCAGCAGATCAATAATATCGATCTCGTCATTATTCAGGTTCACTGAACCCTTCTCATTCACCATGTCCGTAGCACCTGTCCTGTCTGCGATGAAGTACTGAATTTCACTTAAAATGAACAATAATATCTGTCATTTTCAGCTAATTAATTGTTACATGATTAATGTTAACATTAATTTCTTAAAATTCTACGCATAACAGTGGTATATTTCGGACTATTCCAGATTGGAATGCGAAAAAACTAGCCAACCAACTCTTGCAACAGCTTTATATGAATATCAGCGTCATTAAGGGACTGAATGTAATGATATTCCGCCCCGCCGGAAGACAAAAAGAATGCTTTATTCTGTTCCTTAATTTCCTCTAACGTTTCCAGGCAGTCAGCCGAAAATCCCGGGCACATCACCTGAACAGATTTCACGCCTTTTGAGGGTAATAACTTCATTGTTTCATCAGTATAAGGCGTAAGCCACGGCTCACGGCCAAAACGGGACTGATAAGTGTGCATGATATGTTCAGCCGGAAAATTGAGCCTTTCCCGCAGCAATGTCGTCGTGGCCTCACATTCTGCCGGGTAAACATCACCCTCTTTCGCATAACGGACAGGAATACCGTGATAGGATAAAATCAGCCGGTCAGGCACCCCGTGCTCCGCAAATGCGGCCTCCGCTGACTGCGCCAGTGCCTCAATATAGAGCGGGTGTGTCGCGTAACTGCGGATAAAATGCAGTGACGGGAATGTCCGGCGGCGTTTAAAGATATCCGCCAGCCCGTCAAACACCGCAGCGGTGGTTGAGCAGGAATACTGCGGGTACAGCGGCAGGACATCCAGATGTGTCACCCCCTGTGCCAGAAGGGCATCAACGGCGGATTCCAGTGATGGTGAACCATAGCTCATTCCCAGCTCCACCGGTGTGCCCGGCATCTGTGCCGCCAGTGCCGCCTGCTGACGGCGGCTGTATACCAGCAGCGGGGAACCCTCTTCCATCCAGACAGACTGATAAAGCTTCGCCACACGCGGCGAGCGGAACGGCAGCACAATACCGCGCAGAATACACTGCCAGAGCAGCGGAGAGACATCCACCACACGCGGATCACTCAGGAACTGCTTCAGATAGCGTTTTACCGCCGGGGTTTCCGGTGCATCCGGAGTACCTAAGTTAACCAGTAAAACGCCGCGTTTGTGTTGATTTGTCATCAGAAAATCCTGTCAGCAACTGAGAATGATTGTCAGGGTAATGCATTGTATATAATGATTCTTATTCTTTTCTGCCATGTTCTTCATGTTCTTCATCCTTTTGTCCGCAGGTTCGTTGGCTGCTGGTTCACCGGCGGCGCAGGATAAAAAAAGGCAGCCGTTTGGCTGCCTGACAGAAATAAGTGCCGGATTAACCCAGAATACGGGCTAATTCCTGACTGACTTCGCTTACCGGACGGGTGCCGTCAATACGATTGTATTTCACGTCACTCATCTGAGCTTCTTTCTGATAGTACTGGATCAGTGGTGCAGTCAGCTGATGGTATTCCACCAGACGCTTACGGACGGTCTCTTCCTGATCATCTTTACGGATGGTCAGTTCTTCACCGGTCACGTCGTCTTTATTTTCTGTCTTCGGCGGATTGTATTTTACATGATACACACGGCCTGAGCCCGCATGTACGCGGCGGCCGATAATACGGTCAACGATAATTTCATCCGGAACATCAAATTCCAGAACGAAATCAACGGTGATACCGGCTTCTTTCATTGCATCTGCCTGCGGAATGGTACGCGGGAACCCGTCCAGCAGGAAACCATTACGGCAGTCATCCTGTTTGATGCGCTCTTTAACCAGTGCGATAACTAATGCGTCAGTCACTAATTTGCCGTTGTCCATCAATTCTTTTGCCTGGAGACCCAATTCACTGCCGGATTTCACTGCTGCACGCAGCATGTCACCCGTCGAGATCTGAGGGATCCCGTATTTTTCCATGATAAACTGAGCCTGAGTCCCTTTACCGGCGCCCGGAGCGCCGAGCAGAATAATACGCATTGCGTAAACCCCTTGCTGGTTGCTTTTTTATAATTCGGATAAAAACAAGCTACCATACCATTTGTCAGGGTATGGACTCAAGAAAAGCGGGGAAACTCTGACGTTCGTTTTTCCTCATTTCAATAAAAAAACCACATGATCGTCATGAAATCATGTGGTTTTTAAGCGGGTTATGCGCGATTGTGCTCACCCGGCGCGGGAACGCCTGTTTTTAGCCTAATAACAGACTATTCATCCGGGAAACAAATTCGTTCGGATCTTCCAGGGTTCCGCGTTCAACAAACAGTGCCTGGTCGAGCAGCAGATTGATCCAGTCGGCAAAGCGGCTTTCGTCCTGCTGTTCTGCGGCCAGTTTCACCAGCGGATGCTCCGGGTTCAGCTCAAAGTTATATTTCACTTCCGGTGCCTGCTGGCCGGCGGCGGCAAACAGTTTCGCCATCTGAGTGCTCATATCATCGGCGTCGGTGGTGACAATCGCCGGGGTGGAGGTCAGACGATGGGTCAGTTTCACCTCTTTCACACGGTCGCCGAGCAGTGTTTTCACACGCTCAACAAACGGAGCCAGCTCTTTATCCGCTTCTTCTTTCGCTGCCGGATCTTCATCCGCCAGTTTTTCCAGCGATTCATCCGCTTTGCTGACAGACTGGAAGGTTTTACCCTCAAATTCATTGAGGTAATTCATCATCCACTCATCGATACGATCGGAGAGCAGCAGCACTTCAATGCCTTTCTTACGGAACAGTTCCAGGTGCGGGCTGTTTTTCGCAGCCGCATAGCTGTCTGCGGTGATGTAGTAAATTTTCTCCTGACCTTCCGCCATGCGGGATACATAATCCGCCAGGGAAACGGTCTGCGCGGAGGTGTCTTCCTTCGTGCTGGCAAAACGCAGCAGTTTGGCGATCAGTTCCGCATTGGAGCTGTCCTCGCCCGGACCTTCTTTCAGAACCAGGCCGAACTGCTGCCAGAATGTCTGGTATTTTTCCGCGTCATTATTGGCCAGTTTTTCCAGCATCTGCAGAACACGTTTGGTCAGGGCGCTGCGCAGGCTGCGGGTGACGGCGCTGTCCTGTAAAATCTCACGGGAAACGTTGAGCGGCAGATCATTGGAATCTATCAGGCCGCGCACAAAGCGCAGATAGTTCGGCATAAACTGTTCCGCGTCATCCATGATAAACACGCGCTGGACATACAGGCTCAGGCCACGGCGCTGGGCGCGGTTCCAAAGGTCAAACGGAGCCACGGACGGGATATAGAGCAGACTGGTGTACTCCTGCTTCCCTTCCACGCGGTTATGCGCCCATGTCAGCGGATCCGCAAAGTCATGGGAGAGATGCTTGTAAAACTCATTATATTCTTCATCACTGATGTCGTTTTTATTGCGCGTCCACAGTGCCTGAGCTTTGTTGATTTTCTCCCAGATAACGGTGCCGTCTTCTTCATTTTTGCTTTCGATTTCCACCGGCAGCGCAATATGGTCGGAATATTTGCCGATAACCGAGCGCAGACGCCAGTCATCGAGGAACTCATCTTCCCCTTCACGGAAATGCAGGGTGATTTCGGTACCGCGTGAATCCTTATGGGTTTTGGCGATGGAGTAATCCCCTTCCCCTTCAGATTCCCAGAACACCGCCTGATCAGACGGCACACCCGCCGCACGGGTGATCACAGTGACTTTGTCCGCCACAATAAAAGCGGAGTAGAAGCCCACCCCGAACTGGCCGATCAGCTGGCTGTCTTTGGCCGCGTCAGAGCCGAGTGATTCCAGGAAAGCTTTGGTGCCGGATTTGGCAATGGTACCCAGGTTGTCGATGACCTCATCGCGGGTCATCCCGATACCGTTATCACTGATGGTCAGAGTGCGCTTTTCTTTATCAGCGGACAGCCGGACATGCAGATCACCGTCATTTTCATACAGTGAACTGTCGGATAAGGCACGGAAACGCAGCTTATCGGCCGCATCAGAAGCGTTGGAGATAAGCTCGCGCAGGAAAATTTCTTTGTTGGAATAAAGTGAGTGGATCATTAACTGCAGAAGTTGTTTTACTTCTGACTGAAAACCACGGGTTTCTTGTTCTTGCAGACTCATGAATAACCTCAGACTGACTTATCAACGAAAAAAAACAGGATAAAAATCAGGTGGGGCCGGTCTTTGGGTTTTCAAGGCAAACGGGGAATTTTTTGTGACAATTCTGAGGAAAAGTGACAGACGGCACAGGCCGTCTGTCCGGGTAACAGGCAGAAACCGCCGTCAGTAATCGCTGTTGTAACGGATTTTCTGACGTCCGGCGATGGAGTGGGACAAGGTCGTGCCATCCACCATTTCCAGCTCACCGCCGACCGGTACGCCGTGGGCGATACGGCTGGCGGAAACATCATACTGCGCGCACATTTCCGCAATATAGTTGGCAGTGGCTTCCCCTTCCACTGTCGGATTGGTAGCCAGGATCACCTCAGTGATGGTTTCCTGAGACAGCCGCTCCTCCAGTTTATCCAGCCCGATATCCATCGGACCGATGCCGTCCAGCGGTGACAGGTGTCCCATCAGCACAAAGTAGCGGCCGGAGAACTGCCCTGTCTGCTCAATCGCGTGGATATCCGCCGGGCTTTCCACCACACAGATAAGACCGGTCTGCTGACGGCGCGGGTTGGCGCAGATAGTGCACTGTTCCTGCTCGGTAAAGGTCCGGCAGTCCCGGCAGTGGCCGATTTCCGACATGGCACGGGTCAGTGCCTGTGCCAGACGCATCCCGCCGCTGCGGTCGCGCTGTAACAGCTGAAACGCCATACGCTGTGCCGATTTCGGCCCGACGCCCGGCAGGCAGCGCAGGGCGTCCATCAGTGCTTCAAGAAGCGGACTGGTTTGCATCAGAACGGCATCTTAAAGCCCGGCGGCAGCTGCATTCCGCTGGAGACTGACGCCATTTTTTCTTTCTGGGTTTCGTCGATACGACGCGCGGCATCATTGAATGCGGCAGCAATCAGATCTTCGAGCATCTCTTTGTCGTCTTCCATCAGGCTTGGGTCGATTTCCACGCGGCGGCAGTTATGTGCGCCGTTGATAGTCACTTTAACCAGGCCTGCACCGGATTCACCGGTGACTTCCGTATTTGCAATCTCTTCCTGCATCTGCTGCATTTTATCCTGCATTTGCTGGGCTTGTTTCATGAGATTGCCCAAACCGCCTTTACCGAACATAGTTTTCTCTCTTTGACTAAATTGCGTATTCTAACGCAAGGTGGTTAAACAGGCCGGATACTCTCTTCATCCAGTTCCGCATCAAAAAAGGTCAGCAGAGTCTGAATGGTTTTATCCGTCACAATGGACTGACGCGCCTGCGCCAGCATCTCTTCATAGATAGCCTGCCGCCATTCCAGCGGCGTTTTCATGCTGACATCATCGTCTTCACAAATTGTGAGACTGATAACTTTACCATAAAGTTCACTCAGTGCATCACTCAGCACGCTGTGTGCTGATTTTGAATTCAGGTGGCGCTGTGAGGTGCGCAGATGCAGACAGATACTGTCTTCCCCGGTCTGCTCTTTCACCGCGTTCAGCGCCAGTTGCTGCACCAGTTTCGGCAGCTGCATTTTATCAATATCCGCCGCCCACGGATCCCGTTCCCGGGCAGCAACAGCCAGTTTTTCAGCCACTTCCGGCGTTTTTTCGTGCTCAAGGGCTTTTTTGATATCTTTCGGCCGCGCAACCGGGGGTTTCTCTTCCGGTTCATCCTGTTTCTGCGGACGCCACTGATACGGCTGCGGTTTACCGGATACTTTCGGCTGCGGTGCAGACACAGCACGGCCCCGGCGGTTTTCAGTCACGGCAGCGAGTCGCTCCAGTGCTGAGTTCGCCGGTTTACCCTTCTCTGTTGAGGTAACCGGCTCAGACTTTTTTGACGGCGGGATCTCCTGCCGGTTCAGTGCGTCACGGGCTTTCAGCAACTGAGCTGTCGGGTTGTTTTCCGTTTCCTGCGGCATCGCCGGCGGCGGCGTACTGCGCGCCGGTGCGGCCGGTGCCGCTGTCTGCGGCTGTGACGGCAGAGAGACCGGTACCACGGACGGCGCGGTGATCACTTCATCAATCACATTACGCGGATGAAATGCCAGTGCGCGCAGCAGTGCCATTTCAGCGCCCATGCGTCTGTCAGGGGCATACGGCAGCTCTTTGCGGCCAACCAGCAGTGTCTGATAATAGAGTTGCAGATCCGCCGGAGCAATTGCTCTTGCCAGGATGCGCAGACGTTCGTCTGTCACCCCGGCACTGTTATCCTGTACCGGCAGCAGTTGCAGCATGGCGATTTTATGCAGCGCGGCCAGCATTTCTGTCAGCAGGTTATCCCAGTCCGCGCCCCGTGATGCGGCATCATTCACGCCGTTCATCACCTGAACGCCATCCCCTTTCACCAGGGCTTCCAGGATAGTCAGCGGCTGTTCGTCGTCCAGAGTGCCGAGCATCTGCGTTACCACCTCTGTGGTCACTTTCCCGGCGCCCAGGGCAATCGCCTGGTCCGCCAGACTCAGCGCGTCACGCATACTGCCGTCTGCGGCACGGGCCAGTAACAGCCGTGCACGGGCATCATTTTCAATCTGTTCTGCGGTCAGAATGGTATCGAGCTGCTGACTGATCTGATCCACATCCAGTGCTTTGAGATGGAACTGTAAGCAGCGGGATAAAATCGTCACCGGCAGTTTTTGCGGATCGGTGGTTGCCAGCAGGAATTTGACGTGCTCCGGCGGCTCTTCCAGGGTTTTCAGCAGCGCATTAAAGCTGTGACGGGAGAGCATGTGAACTTCGTCGATAAGATAAACTTTGAAACGTCCGCGTGACGGGGCGTACTGGACGTTATCCAGCAGTTCACGGGTATCTTCCACCTTGGTGCGCGATGCGGCATCGATCTCAATCAGATCAACAAACCGCCCCTGCTCAATTTCAAGGCAGTTCTGGCATTTACCGCACGGCGTAGCCGTGATGCCCTGTTCACAGTTAAGACCTTTGGCAAACAGGCGTGCCAGGGTGGTTTTTCCGACCCCGCGGGTACCGGAAAAGAGATAGGCATGATGCAGCCGCTGATGTTCCAGCCCGTTTGCGAGCGCTGTCAGAACATGCTGCTGACCGATAACCTGTGAAAATGTTTGTGGTCGCCACTTACGGGCAAGGACTTGATAGCTCATGGATTCCGCAGAGAGTGAACATGATTTTCCATCATGCTACCACAGCCTCACCACAATGGGCGAGGCTGAGTTTGCGTTTAATACGGGGAGAGACTCAGCCGCCGGCATATTCCAGCAGGCAGAAGCTGTGCACACCTTCCGCTTCAAGGCGTTCCGCGCCGCCGAGATCAGGCAGGCCGATAATAAAGGCTGCTTCATGCACTTCACCGCCCAGACGGCGGATCAGACGGATGGTCGCATTAACGGTGCCGCCGGTGGCCAGCAGGTCATCGACAACCAGCACGTTGTCACCGCTGCTGATGCTGTCTTTATGCATCTCCAGGGTATCAGTGCCGTATTCCAGATCATAGGTCTCGCTGAGGGTATCACACGGTAATTTCCCTTTTTTGCGGACCGGCACAAAGCCGACCCCCAGACGTAACGCAACCGGTGCGCCGAATAAGAATCCACGGGCTTCAGTGCCCACGACTTTGGTGATCCCTTTGTCTGCGAAATGCTCCACCAGCATATCAATCGTCAGACGATAGGCTTCCGGGTTGGCCAGTAATGTGGTGATGTCGCGAAACAGTACCCCTTCCTTAGGATAGTCAGGGATAGTCCGGATACTTTCTTTAATAAATTGCAGTTGTTCAGCAGTTGCGCTCATAATGGGTGCCATAGAGATAACACGAAACCTCAGAATCTATGCAAATCAGGGGAAAATTGCAACCGTATCCCGTGACTTTGCCGATTATTTGTTGTTTTATATCAAACAGACTAAGAAATGCTTCTGTAACTATAGATCCTCAACAGATCCTCAACGACGATCCCGGGCACATTTCACTGAGGCGGATAATGAACACCAGACAATTGTTACAGGCGCTGCGACAGAAAATCAGCGCGCTGGAAACACAGATTGCCCCGATAGCAGACCGGGAACTGAGCCAGCGCCGCTTCGATGATACCCTGTTCGCCGCCCGTAATAAAACCCTGCGCCTGTGCATGGATGAATTACTGCACCATACTGACCAGCTGGCGCAGTGTGCGGACGAAAACAGGGCTGAGCAGGTACGTTTTCTGGCAGAAAAAATTGTCGCCCAGATTGCGGCACTGAACCGCGAGGCCGCCACTCAGGCGCTGCGGCAGAAAGAACAGAGCTATGTGAAACGGGACAGCCAGGTGGATCTGTATCAGCGCCTGGCGCAGCATCAGGATTATGAGCGCCGCCTGGCACAGATGACCGATGACCGTGAACTGGCACTCGGCCGCGCACAGACCTTTGCCGAGCAGCAAAAGCTGCAGAAAGAGCTGGCGGCACTGGCCGGGCGCCTTGTCCGCTGCCGTCAGGCACTGCAGCGGATAGAGCGGCAGATTGAACGCCACGACGGCACCGAATTTTAATCAGATACCGGATATCCCATGAGTCTTGAAAATGCCCCCGATGAGGTAAAACTGGCGGTCGATCTTATCTGTCTGCTGGAAGAGAACCGCATCCCGGCCGCAACCGTGCTCGCGGCGTTACAGATTGTCCGCCGCGATTATGAAAACAAACTGCGCGATACAGAGAGCGATCAGGCCGGCTGAGCGCCGTCATCCTTTCCCTGCACCTGCACTTCTTTGCCGCTGTTCTGATCGTGGAGATACACTTCCAGCTGATTGAAGGCGATATTAATATCGTTTTCACGCGCCATCCGGTCAATCGCGCGGTTCACTTCATCCGTGGTGGCACTGCGGTCACCAATGGTGCGCACATAGAAACGCAGCTGATGATCGAGGCTGCTGGCGCCAAACTCGGTGAAATACACACCCGGTGCCGGGTCGGTCATCACTTTCGGGTTATCGGTGGCCGCTTTCAGCAAGACCTCTTTCACTTTCGCCAGATCCGAGCCGTAAGCCACACCGACATTAATCACGATCCGCGTTACTGTATCGGACAGTGACCAGTTGGTCAGGCGCTCGGTCATAAAGGCTTTGTTCGGGATAATGACTTCTTTGCGGTCAAAATCAATCACCGTGGTCGCACGGATACGGATCTTGTTAACCGTACCGGAGAAAGTACCGATAGTGACGGTATCGCCGATACGGATCGGGCGTTCGAACAAAATAATGATACCCGAAACAAAGTTAGCAAAGATTTCCTGTAACCCGAAGCTGAGACCGAAGGTTAAGGCTGCTGCCAGCCACTGTAATTTACCCCACGACACCCCGAGGGTGCCGAACGCGGCAATCGTCCCGATCCCGACAATCATATAAGTCAGAATGGTGGTGATAGCATACGAGGTGCCCTGGCGCAGCGAGAGCCGCGAGAGTACAAGGACTTCAAGCAGACCGGGCAGGTTGCGCATCATTATCCAGGACACCACCACAATCAGGACAGACAGGATCAGATCCCCGAGCGTGATTGCCTCCACCACATTCCCCAGCGCGGTATCGACGTTGTAATGCCACAGCGTGATACTGTCAAAGAAGGAGAAAATGGTAATAAAATCAGACCATATGCCGTAGAACGCCGCTGCAAAGACAATAAACAGAACCATCGAGGTCAGACGCAGTGACTGCTGGTTAATCAGCTCCATCGACATCGGCGGCTCTTCCACAATCACATCCGGGACATCATCCCCCTCATGCTGCTCTTTATGCTGAACCTGCTGTTTCTGCCGGCGGGCCAGCGCACGCTGATAGGTCAGACGCCGTGCCGCCAGTGCCAGGCCGCGCAGACTGGTATGATAGACGATATACCACAGCAGCAGCAGATAGAGACTGTCTATCCAGCGGCTGCTCAGGCGCAGTGCCGTGTAGTAATACCCCAGCCCGACCAGCACCACCAGTACCAGCGGGGAGAATGTCAGTAAAGTCAGCAGGAACGCCCGCACCAGATGAGAGCCCTTCTCGCGCCAGATTTCAATGCAGAACGGCAATGTGAATGCAAAGACAAACACCAGTGCCACCGGCACCACCAGTTGACCAATCACATCATCCACCAGGCGCAGCGGGTATTCCATCCCGTAAGCCGCCCACAGCATAATCGGCAGCAGCGGCAGCGCCAGGCGCACCAGTCTGCGGCGGCCGGTACGGCAGATTTCAGGATCGATCCCGAAGTGTGTGACTGCAATTCCCTCCGGTTTCATAATCCGGTAACTCCACTCGAACAGCACCCAGAAGAGAGCCAGCTGGCGGGAGATAGTCCACATCAGTGCGGAATCCGCGCTGCCGGTTTTCAGGCAGAAATAGCCGAAGGCAATCACAAACAGTGAGGACGGCAGGGTTTTGATCAGCATCAGCCCCAGCGCCATTGGTGTGTAGATCTGGCGGTCTTTTTTCAGCCGCCCGACATCAGCATTAATTTCAGCAAGTTTGGTATCAATATTCTTGGTGCCGAAACGCAGCAGCAGCGCAATAATCAGCAGCGGAATAGTAATAAAGAGGGAATCGACAAAACCGTTGATCAGGCTTTGCAGCGACCAGTTCAGATCCAGTGACGTCAGTTCCTGTTTGGCCGCGCCCGGGAAGGACTGGAACCAGGCCAGGTTGACCGGTTTGTTACTGTTGACCCAGAAAATCTGCTGCGCGAGGGTTTTCTCCAGTGAGGCCACCACGGTGACCAGTTGAGTCTGATCCAGCTGCAGGTTAATCGCCTGGGAAATCTGGTTACCCATCTGGGTATTCAGCTGATCCAATAAATCCTGACGGACAGACACCACCTGCATCAGCGCATGTTTCTGAGCCCGCAGCTCTGCTGCGGTCGCCGGCATATCATGGGTTTTGGCGTACTCGTCAATCATGGTGCTGACAAAGTTGTCCGGCTGATAAAGCTTGTCGCGCTGCTGGTTGATTTCAAACTGCGCCAGACGCATGTCCGCAATCCGGTCCGGCAAATCTTTAATCAGCAAATCCGGCGGCAGGTAGATCTGCTCTTTAAACAGGATACGGGAGAGCAGCAGGCTGCCGCGCAGCACGGTAATCTGCTCTTTGAGGTTGCGCTCGGATTGCAGTGCGCGATCCAGAATACTGCGTACCTTAATGGTGCGCTGCACCAGCTGGTTATTATCGCGGGTGGCGGCGACCAGCTTTTCACTTAAATCATGGTTGAGCGCGATTTCACGCTGCACCAGCGGATCATCCTGCATATTGCGCTGGGTATCATCCGAACTCTGCGCCTCTTTGGCCGCCTCTTCCGAATAATCCAGCCGCTTGCCGCTGACCGTTTCCTGAATTACATCAATATTACTTTCCAGCTGTTTGATGCGCTCCACCACATAGTCACGCTGCACCTGCAGCAGATTCTGTAACTGGGTGTTCGACTGTAATGCCCGTTTCTGATAATCAATCTGCTGCTGTAAGTAATACTGCTCCACCTGAAGGGCTTCAATTTCCGTCGGCCGCAGCACTTTCTGGGCCGCCATCGAATCATTCAGCAGGACGCGGATCTGCTGCAGACGCTGCACATTACCGTACATAATATTCTGTGCGCGCTCAGGCTGAGTCTGGAGAGCAATCAGATCACTATTATAAGAAGAGAGGTTATTCTGTGCGGTCTGCAACGCCTCAAGGGTGCTGTTAAGTTTCAGCTCCAGTTGCGAGAGCGGCAGATTTTCAATGGAGGCCCGGTATTCCGCCAGTCCTTCATCAGTTAATGATTTTATCTGCGTTAATTTTTGTGTGACCTGATCTGACAGTTTCGGGGCTTCATCCACCCGTTTTTTCAGTGCCTGTGATTTTTCTTTCAGGGCATCGAGATTGTCATAAAACACCAGCGCCCGCTCCAGATCCTGCACTGACAGCTTATCAGCGGCAGTCTGTTCTTTGCGGTTATTCAGGGCATTGAGTTCGGTCTGAATGGTGTTGCGGTCAGGAATATCCTGTACGGCCGCCACCGCGCTGTTCTGAACCAGCACCGGCAGCAGAAATATGAAACAGGTAAAAAGACGGAGGAAAATCTGCCTCAGCAGACCGGAAGCCGGGACACGGCTGATTCGCTTCATAATAATATCCACCTGTATCTGCCCTTCCCCGGCTGTCTGTTTCAGGTTATCTGATTAAAAGGTAATGATTTTTTCTGCATCAAGTGACCACTGCGCCAGCTCGGCCAGTGTCCCGACCTGCACGCCGTCCACCAGCGGAAGCTCAGTGATACCGCGGGCATCGGTGCAGGTTTTGCACAGCTTAATGTCTGTTTTCTGTGCCACCAGGATCTCCAGCATCTGTTTCAGGTTATAACCCTCTTTCGGCTGCTGACCGCGTAACCCGGCAACCACCGCATCTGACATCAGAAAAACATTCATCGGCACCTGACTGTCCTGCTCTTTAATCGCAATTGCCAGACGCAGTGCGTTAAATAAAGATTCACTGCCATACGCAGCGCCATTGGCAATAATTAATACAGGCTTCATACATGATATCCTTAAGGTTAATGTTATAAAATGTAAATCAGGCGTCTGCCGGCGGTAGCTGCATATTTTTACTGAGCATTAACATATCCAGATAACCGTCAACCAAATATTCAGCCTGCCCGCTGATATTAAAACTCTCGCTGGAAAAGAGCCAGTTTTCTAACAGCCCGGTTATCATTCCGCGCAGCATGATGGCGGCACGACGCAGGTCGAGAGTAGAAGGCAGCAGCCCCAGTGTGACACTTTCAATCAGGAACGACTCTATTCTTGAGTATTCCGCAGCATATAAATTTTGTCTGATGGTAATTAATTCGCTCATTTCACCGGTAAATTCACATTTATGAAATGAAATGCTCAGAATAGCCCGCATTTTGGGATCGGAAGCCACAGACGTCAGAATGTAAATTAATATTTTCTTAAACACTAAAAGTGGATTATCCGGGTATTTTGCCCGATACTCTTGTTCAATAAAGCCAATTTTCGTATCGGTTATCGAACAGACTTCAGTAAACAGATCAACTTTATTTTTGAAGTGCCAATAGATCGCACCACGGGTCACACCTGCTTGTTTTGCAATATCCACTAATGACGTCGCAGACACGCCCTGCTCACTGAAGGCGGTTAACGCGGCATCAATAATCTGGCGGCGGGTTTCTCCGGCCTGTTGTTTAGTTTTTCGTGCCATGTAAGGCCTGTGTCATCTGAAGTTAATTTACATACATTCGTGTATGTTTGTATTATAGCACGCTGATTTATTAGTTAATCAACCATATTTACCGGTTAAAAATCGACATTTTATAGAGGTTTACTATGCGAAAAAACAGAGGCGTTCTACCTCTGGCGATGCTCGTTCTGTCCGGGAGCTTTCTGCTGTCCGGATGTGGTGAAGAGCAGAAGCAAGGGGGCGAAATGCCACCGCCGGATGTTAAAGTCGTCACACTGAAAGCTGCACCACTGACAGTGAGCACGGAACTGCCGGGACGAACTTCTGCTTACCGCATCGCGGAAGTGCGCCCTCAGGTCGGCGGCATTATTTTAAAACGCAACTACAAAGAAGGAAGTGACGTCAAAGAAGGCGAATCGCTCTATCAAATTGATCCGGCTCCTTTTCAGGCCACGCTGAACAGCGCGCAGGCTGAACTGGCAAAAGCCAGAGCGAATGCCGAACTGGCCCGCCTGACAGTGAACCGCTATAAACCGTTGCTGGGAACAAACTATATCAGCCGCCAGGATTATGATGAGGCTGTCTCCACACATGCACAGGCTCAGGCTGCGGTCCGGGCTGCACAGGCAGCTGTTCAGACAGCACAAATCAACCTGAACTATACCAAAGTCACTTCACCGATTTCCGGTCTGTCCGGTAAATCAAACGTGACTGAAGGTGCATTAGTGGCAACAGGTCAGAGCCAGCCGCTGACACTGGTTCAGCAGATTGACCCTATCTATGTGGATGTGACCCAGTCCAGCGATGATTATCTGCGCCTGAAACACGAAATCGCCAGCGGTGCCGTGGATAAAGAACAGGGCAAAGTTGCGGTCAGCCTGGTGACAGCTGAAAACAAAGATTATACCCATAAAGGTTATCTGGAATTCTCCGATGTGACTGTCGACGAAACCACCGGCTCCATCACCATGCGTGCTGTATTCCCTAACCCGCAGGAATCCCTGCTGCCGGGCATGTTTGTCCGCGCCCGTGTGGATGAAGGTGTGCGTCCTGACGCCATCCTGGTTCCGCAGCAAGGGGTTATCCGTACTGCAAAAGGTGGCGCAGTGGTTAACGTGGTTAACGCCAAAAACGAAATCGAAGTCCGTCCGGTCACTGTCGGCCAGGCATATGGTAACAAATGGCTGGTTACCGCCGGTGTGAATAACGGCGAACGTGTTGTTGTCGAAGGCTTCCAGAAAATCAAGCAGGGTGCTGTCGTTAAGGCAACAGAGGTGGATTTAAATGCACAGCCGGCAACAGCTGCGCCGAAAGAAACTGAATCTGCCAGGAAGTCCCAATAAGGAGTCAGTGATTCATGCCAAAGTTTTTTATTGAAAGACCGATATTTGCATGGGTAATCGCCATTATTACCATGCTTGCAGGTCTGTTGGCGATCATGAAACTGCCGGTGGCACAGTATCCGACTGTTGCCCCGCCGGCGATTTCGATTTCCGCAACCTATCCGGGTGCGGATGCCGAGACGGTTCAGAATACGGTAACCCAGGTTATCGAACAGAACATGAACGGTATCGACAAAATGGTGTACATGTCTTCAACCAGTGACTCAGCAGGTAACATGAGTATCTCGCTGACCTTTGAAGCTGACGCCGATCCGGATATTGCCCAGGTTCAGGTACAGAACAAACTGCAGCTGGCTATGCCGTTACTGCCGCAGGAAGTGCAGCAACAGGGGATTACGGTTCAGAAATCAACCAGCTCCTTCCTGTTGGTTGCCGCGTTTATTTCCGATGATAAAGACATGACGCAGGATGATATTGCGGACTATGTCGGTTCAAACGTGAAAGACCCGCTCAGCCGTGTAACCGGTGTGGGGGAAACCCAGCTCTTCGGTACCCAGTACGCCATGCGTATCTGGCTCGATCCCGATAAACTGGTGAAGTACAACCTGACCACTGTCGATGTTATCAATTCGATTAAAATTCAGAACAACCAGGTTGCTGCCGGTCAGCTCGGGGGAACGCCCTCTGTTAAAGATCAGCGTCTGAACGCATCGATCATTGCACAGACCCGGCTGAATACTCCTGAGCAGTTCCAGGAAATCATGCTGCGCGTGAATACTGACGGTTCTGTTGTCCGTCTGAAAGACGTTGCTTATGTGGAACTCGGTGCAGAGAACTACGGGATTATCGCGCGTTATAACGGTAAACCATCTGCCGGTATCGGGGTTAAACTTGCCACAGGGGCCAACGCCCTGGATACAGCAAACGCAGTTCGTGAAAAACTGGCTGAAATGCAGCCGTATTTCCCGGACGGAATGCAGGTTGTTTATCCTTACGATACAACACCATTCGTTAAAATCTCCATTTTCGAAGTGGTGAAAACACTGGTCGAAGCAATCATGCTGGTGTTTGTGGTGATGTATCTGTTCCTGCAAAATTTCCGTGCAACATTGATCCCGACTATCGCTGTTCCGGTCGTGTTATTAGGTACATTCGCCGTTCTTGCCGCCTTCGGGTATTCGATAAATACCCTGACGATGTTCGCGATGGTGCTGGCCATCGGCCTGCTGGTGGATGACGCCATCGTGGTGGTGGAAAACGTTGAACGTGTTATGCAGGAAACCGGCCTGCCGCCGAAAGAAGCCACAAAAGTATCGATGGGGCAGATTCAGGGTGCCCTGATGGGTATCGCCATGGTGCTTTCTGCGGTATTTATTCCGATGGCCTTCTTCGGGGGTTCAACCGGGGCAATTTACCGTCAGTTCTCTGTAACTATCGTATCAGCCATGATCCTGTCAGTATTAGTGGCATTAATTCTGACACCGGCCCTGTGTTCCACCATGCTGAAGCCTATCAAACAGGGCAGCCACGGTGCTCAGACCGGATTCTTCGGCTGGTTCAACCGGATCTTTGAGGAACAGACTCACCACTATACTGACAGCGTGGGTCGCATGCTGCGCGGTACCGGTCGTTATCTGCTGCTGTATGTTGTGCTGGTTGCAGCCATGATTGTGATGTTTGTCCGTCTGCCGTCTTCCTTCTTACCGGAAGAAGACCAGGGGGTATTCCTTGCCATGGTTCAGTTACCTCCGGGCTCCACACAGGAACAGACTCAGGTTGTCCTTAATGAAGTCAGTGATTACTTCATTAATACTGAGAAGAATGTGGTGGAATCTGCCTTTACCGTTAACGGCTTCGGTTTCGCCGGTCAGGGACAGAACATGGGTCTGGCTTTCGTTGTCCTGAAAAACTGGGATGAACGTAAAGCAAAAGAAGATAAAGTGGAAGCTATTGTCGGCCGTGCCAACGCGAAATTCAGTCAGAATTCAGGCGCAATTATTTATGCGTTCAACATTCCGGCAATTGTTGAGCTCGGCACATCCAGCGGCTTTGACCTTGAACTGATGGACAATGCCAACCACGGACATGAAGCTCTGACTCAGGCCCGTAACCAGTTACTGGGACTTGCAGGCAAACATCCGGATATGCTGGTTCAGGTTCGTCCGAACGGGATGGAAGATACATCTCAGTATCATCTCTATGTTGATCAGCAGAAAGCTGAAGCATTAGGTGTGGACATCAGCACTATCAATGCGACAATGAGCACCATGTTCGGCGGAACATACGTCAACGACTTTATCGATCGCGGACGTGTCAAAAAAGTCTATATTCAGAGTGATGCACAATTCCGTATGCTTCCTCAGAATATTTCTGAACAGTATGTCCGCAATAACAACGGTCAGATGGTTCCGTTCTCCGCCTTTGTTGATACGAAGAAAGATCCGTGGTCATTTGGTTCACCACGTCTGGAGCGTTACAACGGTTTACCGGCTATGCAGATTCAGGGGAGTGCCGCACCGGGTAAAAGTAGTGGTGATGCGATGAACCTGATGGAAGACCTGGCAAAAGAATTGCCGCCTGGCTTCGGCGTTGAGTGGACAGGTATGTCTTATCAGGAAAAAATGTCCGGTAACCAGGCGCCTGCGCTGTATACCATCTCACTCATTATCGTCTTCCTTTGTCTGGCAGCGTTATATGAAAGCTGGTCGGTTCCGTTCTCTGTTATGCTGGTGGTTCCGCTCGGGGTTATCGGCGCGCTGTTGCTGACCCATGCACGCGGGCTGGAAAACGACGTGTACTTCAAGGTCGGCCTGCTGACAACCATCGGTCTGTCGGCGAAGAACGCCATCCTGATTGTGGAATTCGCCAAAGACCTGATGGAGAAAGAAGGTAAAGGGCTGATTGAAGCAACACTGGAAGCCGTTAAGATGCGTCTGCGTCCTATCCTGATGACATCACTGGCCTTTATGCTCGGGGTTATTCCGTTAGTCCTGAGTAACGGTGCCGGTTCCGGTGCACAGAACGCCGTAGGTACAGGTGTGTTCGGTGGTATGATCGCCGCAACCTCACTGGCTATCTTCTTCGTACCGGTCTTCTATGTGGTTATCCGCCGCCGCTTCAGTAAGAAGAATGAGGACATTGAGCATGCTCATGCGGTAACGCAAAAGAGCGATAGTCCTGACGGATTTTAATCCTGCTTAAACATAAAAAGGTCACATTAGTGACCTTTTTTATTTTTTTGACATGATGAATATTTTTAAATTTGAGTAAGAAAAACTTAAATAAACAATAGATGAATGTAAATTATAACATTTTGCAAATGTAAGGTTTTGTCATAACACGTTATGATTCATCACCTGCCCTTTCCCATAAAAATTCAGTAAATTTAAGCAGATGAGTAATTATAACCTGTGTATCAGCGCATTTATTCTGCATTTAAATTTACTTTTTTTGTATTTTGGCTAGTGACAAGAGCGGAAATAGTGTTATATTACTAACAAGGTTAACTCAGACCTTTTTATTCACATCTTTTTCCGGAACATCACGTTCACTGACTGAAACAGATTAACACGTAATCAGCGTCTGGTTATCCGCTTGTGCTGAACGGAACTTTACATTACCTTTATTTATAACTAAAGGCTGATGATATATATAATACACCGACGTCGATAACGTAATAACTTACTCATGTGTTAATTATAATTTAACGTTTTTCAGCGCCTTATCATTCCCGGTTACATTCAGGAGGTGATTATGGACGAGTATTCTCCACGAAATTACGATATTGCGGTACTGAAGTATCTGTGTGATGAACTTTGCCGTGAAGGCACACAAACCCTCATCAGAAGCAATAATTATTGGGTTAATGATTTAGCCTCAGATTCAAACTTAAAACTTAACGAATTATTAGGTTACATTGCTGACGTGGCCTGGAGTTTTAAGATAAAACATACACAAAATAAGGATCTCATCTCATTTGTCGATGAATACATCGATGAAACTTACGCGCTGTTTGGTCAGATGGAAGTTTCGTTTAATGACGTTGAGGAATGGAAGAAGATGGCATCACTGGTAAGCAGCATGCTGACCAGCGAGGGGCATCTCGTCCACTAACGGAATACAGATTTATATATCAGTATATTGCGTACTAACAACTCAGCAAGAAGATAACATATGATGACTAAACTGGACTATCTCATGCGCTTACGTAAGTGCACTTCTATTGAAACACTGGAACGTGTCATTGAGAAGAACAAATATGAACTGACTGATGATGAGCTGGAGGTTTTTTATTCAGCAGCCGACCATCGTCTGGCCGAATTAACCATGAATAAACTGTATGACAAAATCCCGGCATCTGTCTGGAAATTTGTCCGTTAATTCAAGCTGCTGTAACCGCCTCTCTTTCAGGCAATAGTCTTATTTTTAGTGATCCCGGGCCAAAGGCACAGCTGACTGACTTTGGCTTCCGATCATGCCCGCTATTTATCCCGCTATTCTTTACGTATATTACGACACAGATATAATTTATAACAAAAGCATATATTTTATGTTTGTTTCACTCACCAGATTATTAAATGACGATATCCATTTATTAAACTCAATGTATAGCGAAAATTTCATTTTCACTGTTTACCACTATAATGGGTTAAATCAAAAATAAGATTTTTACCTGAACATGCGATTTTATGTGAAACTCTCTCTTTTACACTAAGAACATAAAACAAATTTTACCTATATTGCTATATCCTTATATCTGATGTTGCCCGCTGAATGCCGGAGTTTGTGCGGACAGGGATAATGTTAAATTATGAATACATGAATAATATGCGCCGGATGAATAACGGAAGAAACTCGCTGTGCAAACAGAGGCAAACAGTATCAATAACGGAATAATCACAGAGACGGGTACAACAGAAATGGGTGGGGGCCTTGCCAGCGACATCCCGGCACACAATTCCCCTGCTATGGCTGCTTCCTTCCGGACCTGACCGAGTTAACAAGTTCATGTTGCGGGAGAACCAACAAAGCCCCCATAGGAACCCTCAATAATGAGGCGGTGCCATTATCCGGGATCAGCACTGAAATAGCAAGGCAACCGGTGCTGACCGCTGTATTTTTACACACTACTGACACAACGACATACATCTGCCGGTCAGGAACCGCACATAACGGCGGTTTATCATTTTTCAATTGCACTGACAGCGATTAGAATGACCGGTTCCTGCTGAAAATACTTAATAAGGGTAACCATGAGCCTGGCATTAGAAAATCTGATAAACCTGATGGCACTCGAAAAACTCGAAGACGGGTTATTCCGGGGGCAAAGTGAAGATCTCGGCCTGCCGCAGGTCTTTGGCGGACAAGTTGCCGGACAGGCACTGTATGCAGCGGGACAGACTGTTCCGGCTGATCGCCGCGTTCATTCATTCCACAGCTATTTTCTGCGCCCCGGCGACAGCCATAAACCGATTATTTATGATGTGGAAAATCTGCGTGACGGCAAAAGTTTCAGTGCCCGCCGTGTCAGCGCGATTCAGAACGGAAAACCGATTTTCTATATGACCGCCTCTTTCCAGGGGGAAGAGAGCAGTTTTGAGCATCAGAATGCCATGCCGGAAGTTCCGGGCCCTGACGAACTCGCCTCTGAAACTGATATTGCCCGCAAGATCGCCGCGAATCTGCCACCGAAAATGCAGGCACTGTTCCTGCGTGAGCAGGCTATTGAATGGCGGCCGGTGCGTTTTTACAGCCCGTTTCAGAACCCGGAGAATCCGCCGGTGCGTTATACCTGGCTGAAAACCAACGGCACCATACCGGATGATCAGGCGCTGCATCAGTATCTGCTCAGTTATGCTTCTGACTACAATTTCCTGCCGACTGCCCTCCAGCCACACGGCTACGGCTTTATGCAGCCGGAAATTCAGATTGCCACGATTGATCATTCCATGTGGTATCACCGCCCGTTCCGGCTGGATGAATGGCTGCTGTATGCCGTGGAAAGCCCGACAGCGTCCGGCGGACGCGGGTTTGTCCGTGGTCACTTCTATAATCAGACCGGCGTGCTGGTTGCATCCACTGTACAGGAAGGCGTTCTGCGCTTGCGGGATATTTAAGCGCCTGCGGTAAAAAAGCCCCCGCTGTACATCGGTGAGCGGGGGCTTACTTTTTTTCAGCTATGAGCGGTTATAGGCCTGTTCACCATGCGTACTGATATCCAGCCCGCTGATCTCATCTTCTTCTGTGCAGCGTACACCGGTTGTCAGTGCCGCGCATTTGAATGCGATGTAAGTAATCACTCCGCTCCAGAGCACAGTAACCAGGATGCTTTCCGCCTGAATCCATAGCTGATGCAGCATAGTGACACCTTCTGCATAGCCGGTACCGCCGAGAGCAGACGCAGTAAACACGCCGGTCAGCAGACAGCCCGCAATACCGCAGACGCCGTGGATCCCGAAGACATCGCAGACATCATCCGCTTTCAGGCGGCGCTTCAGTGCAGTGACGCCCCAATAACCGGCAATACCGCTGATAAGGCCGATAACTATCGCCCCCGCGACGCCCACCGTCCCGGCCGCCGGGGTGATCCCGACCAGACCGCCGATACAGCCGGAACACGCACCGAGAAGTGAGGGCTTACCCCGCATGCACCACTCTGCAATCACCCACGCCAGCACGCCCGCCGCCACCGCAATCACGGTATTCAGAAAAGCCAGTGCTGCAATACCATCCGGTTTTCCGGCCGATCCGGCATTAAACCCGAACCAGCCGATATAGAGGATCGCCGTACCGGTAAATACCATCGGCAGACTGTGCGGTTTGGTGGCGGTTTTCCCCGGTAACAGGCGCGGTCCCAATATGTAAGCACCAACTAACCCGGCAACCGCCGCGTTAATATGCACAACGGTTCCCCCGGCAAAATCCAGTGCGCCATCTTCCGCCAGCCAGCCGCCGCCCCAAACCATATGCGCCATCGGTACATAAGCCAGAGAGAACCAGATAACGGTGAACAACAGAAAGGCCGTGAATTTGATCCGTTCTGCCAGCGCACCGGTGATAAGTGCAACAGTAATTGCCGCAAAAGAGCCCTGGAAAATAACATGTGTCAGCTGGCTGATACTGCCGCTGTTACTGACAGGCGTGATCCCGCTGAGAAATGCATGAGACAGACCGCCAATCACCCCATTTCCGTCAGAAAATGCCATGCTGTAGCCATAAAAAACCCATAACAGCAGCACCAGCGCGAAGCTGACAATCACCTGTGTCATGACTGATAACACATTCTCACGTCGTACCAGTCCGCCGTAAAACAGCGCGATACCGGGAAGTGTCATAAAATACACCAGTGCGGCACAAATCAGCATAAAACCATTATCCGCACGCTCCATTCCTTCCGTTGCACTGAATGCCGGAAGCGGCAGCACCGCGGACATCACAACAGGCAAGACCATTTTTCGTTTCATCATCTGAGCATCTCCGCGCGGTTTAAATAGCTTCATCATTTTGTTCACCGGTACGGATCCGCACCGCCTGAGTAATGTCTGAAACAAATATTTTCCCGTCACCGATACTGCCGGTGTATGCCGAGCGGCAAATTGCCTCAATAATGCGATCAAGAGAATCATCAGGCACAACAATCGTAAGCTGCGTCTTCGGCAGAAAATCCGTGCTGTACTCCTCCCCCCGGTACAGCTCAGTGTGCCCCTTCTGTCTGCCCGCACCCCGTACTTCCAGTACAGTTAATCCCTGAATACCCTCTTCGTTCAGCGCATCTCTGACGTCATTAAGTTTAAAAGGCTTGATGATGGCCATTATCATTTTCATCGCATTCTCCGCTTCAGGTTGCTGGTGTCCTGAGGACAAATTGCAAAAGTGATGCCAATAAGCAGAATGGAAATTAAATCTATTAATTACAATGAGATAAAAATAAAAAAGGTGTCTGATTCATCAGACACCTTTTCCTGTGATGCGGGGATTGCACTTTTTTACAGCATCATGCACCTGTTTATGTGAACGATCTCACAATTATAGTGCAGGGGTATAGTTCTCTTCCGGGGCGTTGAGTGATTCCCCGACCTGCTGCAGCTGATACATCTGGTAATAGCGGCCCTTCTCTGCCAGTAACACCCGGTGAGAGCCGGATTCCGCCATTTCGCCGCGGTTGAGCACATAAATGGTGTCCGCATCGACAATCGTGGACAGTCGGTGTGCAATCACCACCAGTGTGGTTTCACGGCGGATCAGCTGTAAGGCTTTCTGGATAGCCTGCTCAGTACCGGAATCGATATTGGCGGTTGCCTCATCCAGTATCAGGATTTTCGGGGTCTGCACCAGCACCCGTGCCATGGCCAGCAACTGTTTCTGCCCGTCAGACAAGGTGTTACCCTGCTCACCCAGTTCGGTATCCAGCCCGTATTCAAGCTGTGAGACATGCTCACTCAGCTGAACCATCTCCAGCACCCGGTGAATGCGCTCATCATCAATATCCCGTCCGAGGGTGATATTGTCGCGGAAAGAGGCGGCCATAATGACCGGATCCTGCTGCACCATCGCGATGCCCTGCCGCAGTGCTTTATGTGAGAATTGTTCCAGCGGACGCCCACCGAGGCTGATTTCCCCGGCCTGCCACGGATAGTAGCCCATCAGCAGGTTTGCCAGTGTGCTTTTCCCGCTGCCGGTATGCCCGACAAAGGCGACAAAACTGTGCTCCGCCACATCGATACTGATATCACGCAGCACCGGTTTTCCGGGTTGATAGGCAAATGTCAGGTGTGATACACGGATACTGCCGCCGGTCAGCGGCTGATCATCTGCCCCGTATTTCTGCTGCGGGCTGTCCATCAGCTCAAAAACACGCTCACCGGAAATCACCGCCTGCTGTAAAACAGACTGCTGGGATGTCAGCGTGATAAGCGGTTCATTCAGCCGCCCGAGGTAGGTGATAAACGCATATAACACCCCGACGCCGATAACGCCGGTGCCCTCAACCCCGAACAATAACATCAGACCACAGAGGATCGCCGCCGAAAACAGGCTCAGCAGCGGACGCAGCAAAATGCCGTCCAGCCGCAGTGCCGCCATTCTGACCTCATAATGACGGCGGTTGGCGGCAAACATCCTTTCCCCGAAACGCGCCTGCTGGCGGAACTGCTGAATCACTGTCATGCCGCTGATAATTTCATGGAAACCATCGTTAATATCGGCCAGATAACTGCGCACCCGGCGCACAATCGGCGTGCTCAGCCGCTGATAGATCCACATCACCAGCATCACCGCCGGGAACATCGCGGTTGCCACCAGCGCCATCCGCCACTCCAGGGAGTACATGGCAATCAGCATCACCACAATCAGCGCCACGCTGCGGAACAGCGTCGGCAGCACGTTGACAAACAGGTCTTTGATCATCTCCGTGTCATTGGTGACACGGGAGATCAACTGCCCGACCGGCTGGGTGTCAAATGCACTCAGCGGCTGGCGCAGTGCGGCATCCATCACATCGGCGCGCAGTGTCTGGACCACGCCGACAGCGGCCTGGTTGAAATAAATCAGCTGAAAATAGTGCAGCAGCGATGCGGCAATCTGTAAGGCGACAAACCCGGCCACCAGCAATAATGTCACTGACAGGACAATCTGATTTTTCGCCACCATATTGTCGATAAAATAGCTCACCAGAACCGGTGCGGCGACTTCAGCAATGGCTGTCAGCCACAGCATCACAATGGCAACGGCCATCGGACGGCGGTAGTTACGGCCATAGCCGAGCAGACGTTTCAGCGACGGCCACAGGTTTTTTGCCGCTTCCGGGCGGGTCTGTTCACTCATCGAGCGCGGCCTCTAACTGCTGATAATGATACATTTCGCGATACCATCCGTTCTGATTAATCAGCTCCTGATGACGCCCCTGTGCACTGATACCGCCCTGTTGCAGCACCAGAATATTGTCGGCTTCGGTCAGCGCCGAGAGCCGGTGCGCACTGATAATCACCGTACGGCCCTCCCCCCAGCGCCGCAGATTTTGCAGGATCCGGTATTCCGTCTGCCCGTCCACTGCGGAAAGTGCATCATCGAGGATCAGGATCTCCGCATCCATCAGCAAAGCACGGGCAATGGAGATCCGCTGTTTCTGCCCGCCGGACAGCATCACGCCCCGCTCACCGGCCTGAGTCTCATAACCGAGCGGCAATCGTTCAATATCATCATGAACACTGGCCAGCCGGGCCGCGTGTTCAATTTCTGCCTGTGTTGCCCCGGGCCGCCCCAGCGCAATATTATTGGCGATAGTATCGGAGAACAGAAACGGCGTCTGATTCACCACCGCCAGCCGGGCATGCCAGCCGGCGAAGGTCAGTTCCGGCAGCGGTCTGCCCTGAAAACAGATACTTCCCGCTGTCACATCATAATGACGCTGGATTAATGCCAGCAGCGTGGATTTACCGCAGCCGGTCGGGCCGCACAACCCGAGCAGCTGGCCCGGTCTGAGGGTAAAACGAATATCATGCAGAACCGCCCGGCGGCTTTCCGGATAACAGAATTCATTCACAGCAACGGACAGCTCGCCGCGTCCCGGTTGCGGGGATTCTGTACCATCCGCCAGTACCGGCGGGGTTTCAAGAAGAGATTGGATCCGGCTGTAGGCCGCGCTGCCGCGCTCCACAATGTTAAACATCCAGGCTAATGCCAGCATCGGCCAGATCATCAGCCCGAGATACATAATAAAGCTGGTCAGCCCGCCGAGCGTCAGTGTGCCCTGCATCACCATCCAACTGCCGCCGGCAACCGCGAGCAGGTTTGACATCCCGATAGCCATTATAATGGTCGGGTCGAAACGGGCATCTATCTGTGCCACATGCATATTTTTGCGTCCGGCTTCCGCCGCAACGGATTCAAACCGGGAAGACTGATGATCTTCCAGGCCAAAAGCTTTAATCATCCGGATACTGCTGAGGCTTTCCTGCGCGTGGTTATTCAGGGAGGAAAATGCACCCTGCGCTGTTTTAAAGCGCTGATGCAGCTGCTGCCCGTAACGTTTGATAGCCAGAGCCATCAGCGGCATCGGCAGCAGGGAAAGCAGTGTCAGCTGCCAGCTGATCTCAATACTCATCGTCAGCAGGACCACCAGTCCCATGACAAAAGAATCCACCAGCGTCAGCACCCCCTCTCCGGCGGCAAACACCACTTTGTCCACATCATTGGTACTGCGGGCGATCAGGTCACCGGTCCGGTAACGGTGATAAAAGGCCGGAGACTGGCGGCTGAACTGCTGATAAAA
The DNA here is from genome assembly GCF_001807955.1 of Morganella sp. HMSC11D09. Lineage (NCBI taxonomy): Bacteria > Pseudomonadati > Pseudomonadota > Gammaproteobacteria > Enterobacterales > Morganellaceae > Morganella > Morganella sp. HMSC11D09. Next base: position 59,637 of record NZ_KV791688.1, on the reverse strand, counting down.
ATCCTGACGCAGACGCACCGCCAGCTTGTAGGAGGCACCGAATAACCAGACCCGCCAGATATAGCGCAGAATATAAATCACCAGTGCGATAAGCAGCATCACGCCGACCCAGCCCCACAGCGTGGTGGTGGTCATCGTCTCTTTGGTCACGCCGTCAACAATGATGCCGACAAAGCGCGGCGGCAGGATCTGTAACACCGCGATAATGATCAGAAAAGTGACCGCACCGGTATAGCGCCGCCATTCACTGAGGAAATACCATTTTAATTGTGCAAATAATCTCACAGGATCCCGTATAACATCTCAGGTTAATAATCAGTCCGCTTTGCATTTCTCCGGAATCGGCAATGCGGTGGTGTACTTTATGCGCTCCATCGCAAAATTGGAAGTCACATCAATTAAACCGGGCACACCGTTAACCAGTTTTTTGTAAAAATGATCGAAGCATTTCATGTCCACCACCTCGACCTGCAGCATGTAGTCAAATTCCCCGGCCATCCGGTAAAACTCCACCACATCAGGCATCTGCTGAACAAATTCCACAAACTGAGTATACCACTCACTGCTGTGGTGCTGTGTCTTGATCATGACGATCACCGTCAGTCCCAGCCCGAGCTTCTCCGGGTCCAGCAGCGCCACACGTTTGCGGATATACCCTTCATCTTCCAGCCGTTTCAGCCGTTTCCAGCAGGGAGTGGATGTCAGGTTCACCGCTTCGGACAGGGTGTTCAGTGATAATGCAGCATCTTCCTGCAAAAGTTGTAACAATTTACGGTCTGTTTTATCTAACATATCACCACCAGAGAGAATAAATTTCTCCATATCATGCATGATACAGAAAATAGAAAAAGCCTTTTCTCTCACAGAATTGCTAAGATGCATCAACAGACCGTGAGGAGATACTACATGACAACCCAATGGACCACATCCGCCATTAATGCCATTCAGGCCGATTATCAGCGCAGTGCTGACACCCACCTGATCCCGCTGGAATTACCCGTTTACCCGGGGGTTTCATTATATCTCAAAGATGAAAGCACTCACCCGACCGGCAGCCTGAAACACCGCCTGGCGCGTTCGCTTTTCCTGTACGGCCTGTGTAACGGCTGGATCCGCGAAGGCACACCGGTGATTGAAGCGTCCTCCGGCAGCACCGCTGTCTCTGAAGCGTACTTCGCCCGTCTGCTCGGCCTGCCGTTTATCGCCGTGATGCCGCGCTGCACCGCACGCCGCAAAATTGAACAGATTGAGTTCTACGGCGGACAGTGCCACTTTGTGGACAGCAGTGCGCAGATTTATGCAGAATCCGAGCACCTGGCCCGCGAAACCGGCGGCCACTATATGGATCAGTTCACCTATGCCGAGCGTGCCACTGACTGGCGCGGCAACAACAATATTGCCGAAAGTATTTACCGTCAGATGTCACGGGAAGCCCATCCGGTACCGCGTTACATTGTGATGAGCGCAGGTACCGGCGGTACTTCTGCCACGCTCGGCCGGTTTATCCGCTATCAGGGACATGACACAAAACTGGTTGTCGTCGATCCTGAAAACTCTGTTTTTTATGACTGCTACCATCAGAAATGCTCGCATCTGCGCTGCGATACCGGCAGTAAGATTGAAGGCATCGGCCGTCCGCGCGCAGAACCGTCTTTTATCCCGGGCGTGATTGATGATGTGATCAAAGTCAGTGACCAGTGCAGTATCGCCACCCTTTACTGGCTGGAAAAACTGCTCGGCCGCCGCACCGGTGCCTCCACCGGTACCAACGTCTGGGGCGCACTGCAACTGGCGAAACAGATGCATGAACAGCAACAAACCGGCTCAATTGTGACACTGATTTGCGACAGCGGCGAACGCTATCCGGACACCTATTACAACCCGCAGTGGGTGGCAGACAACATCGGCGATCTGACTGACGCACAGGCAACACTACCCAAATGGTGATGCAGCCGTTACCATAAACCTTATCTTTTTATAATGAGGTTTACCGATGAAACGTGCTGTGGTCGTATTCAGTGGCGGGCAGGACTCCACAACCTGCCTGATTCAGGCACTACGCAACTATGATGAAGTGCATTGTGTGACGTTTGATTACGGACAGCGCCACAGTCAGGAAATAGACGTTGCCCGTAAACTCAGCCTGAAACTGGGTGCAGCGGCACATAAGGTGCTGGATGTCTCTCTGCTGAATGAACTGGCGGTCAGCAGCCTGACCCGTGATAACATCCCGGTGCCCGGGTTCAGTGAAAGTGAACAAAGCGATATCCCGAATACCTTTGTCCCGGGCCGTAATATCCTGTTTCTCACCCTGACGGCGATTTATGCTTATCAGGTCAATGCAGAAGCGATTATCACCGGTGTCTGTGAAACCGATTTTTCCGGTTATCCGGATTGCCGGGACGAGTTTGTCAAAGCACTGAACAAAGCCGTCAACGCCGGTCTTGCCCGTGATATCCGCTTTGAAACCCCGCTGATGTGGCTGGATAAAGCACAGACCTGGGCGCTGGCTGATTATTACGGACAACTGGATACCGTCCGCACAGAAACACTGACCTGCTATAACGGCATTCAGGGGGATGGCTGCGGGGAATGCGCCGCCTGCCATCTGCGCCGCAACGGGCTGGACAGCTATCTTGCTGATCGCAGTGCTGTTATGGCCGCCATGAAAAAAATTACCGGCCTGCAATAAGTGCCTGTTACGCCCGGCAACCCGCCGGGCGCTCTTCTGCTCTGACGGTGATCAGCCCTCTTTCGGTGCCGTCAGCAACTCAAATTTATCGCGGATTTCCCCTTCAATCGGGATCGCTTTGCCGGTTTTCATATTAATAAAGACAAAGGTCACTTCCGCATCCGCCACAACCTGCTTATCTTCCTGACGGGTAATTATCTGTTTGAGAACACCGCTTTTCTGCCCCGCGTGCTGCAAATAGCTGTCTATCACCAACCGCTCTCCCACATACACCGGCAGCCGGTAGTTAATATTGATATTCACCACCACCACGGCGATATCCATCTGTTTGAACCAGCGGTAAGCATCGTAGCTTTCCAGCCAGTCCCAGCGGGCGGCCTCCAGAAACTCCAGATAACGCGCATTGTTAACATGTCCGAAGGCATCAATATGGTAGCCAATCACTTTAATTGTGGTGCTCATAATATCTCTCCCTTTACTCTGTTTCCGGTATTCCCTTCCCCGTCAGCCCGGGGAAGGGAAATCAGCCTCTGCTGATATTACAACTCTATCTTATCGCTGTTCATCGTAAAAATACGCTCACCAATACCATATACATCCTTCAGTTGTTCCGCAGAAGTAAATGGTCCGTTTTCCGTGCGGTACTCCACAATCCGCTGTGCTTTTTTCGGCCCGACACCACTGAGTTCCCGGGCCAGTTCTTCCGCAGTCGCGGTATTAATGCTGATGCGGTTTGTTTCCTGTGCAACAGACTGCTGAACCTGCGCACTGTCTGCCGGTGGTGCAGCCTGAGCCAGTGCGGAAGTACTGAAAAAACCACCGGTTAACAGTGCTGATGTTAATAATAATGCAGATGTCCATTTTGTTTTCATGCTATTTCTCCTTTTGTGTTTAGCACGAAACGGAGTGTCGCAAAAATTTTTTCTGCCGGGGGATTTTCAGAACAGAAATGCGAAAGGCTGCGAACGCAGCCTTTCAGATGATGTAAAACGACATTTTATTTTTCGGTACAGATCGAAAAATTTTAGTTCATATTTCTCACATCAATATCTGCGTTAGCACGCAGGTTCAGCAGTAATGATTCCAGCTCAGTGGACGCCATTTGCTGACGCAGCACTGTACGCAGTTCAGTTTTTTCCTGATCCGTTGCCGTACCGGCTGTGACTTTATCCAGCTGTACCAGAACAATGTTACCCTTGCCGTCAATGGTGCGGCTGTAGGTCGGTTTACCGTCCGCAGGATGCGGCTGGGTAAAGGCAGCATTGATAACCGGGTCTGACGGATTCAGGCGCTGAACAGTCTGCTCTGCACCGAATTTCACACCGGCTTCTGTTAACGCGGCGTCGCCTTTACCTTCTTTCAGTGCCGTCAGCAGTTTATCCGCTTCCGCATTCAGCGCGGCTTCCGCTTTGCTGCGCTTCACCAGCGCGTCAATGTCTGACTTCACTTTTTCAAAGGATTCCACTGCTTCCGGACGATATTCATCAACACGGATCACAAAGGCACGGTCACCGGAAACGGTGATGATGTCAGAGTTAGCACCGGAAGGTCCTTTCTCATCAAACAGTTTGTTTTCCGTTAATGCTTTTAACACTTCCGGATAGTTAACCGCATCCGGCAGACTGTTCAGGGCAAACCAGTCAGTCTGTACAGCTTTAACGCCGGTTGCCTGCTCAACACCCATCAGGGATTCGTTATCGTTCGCAGCAGCTTCACTGGCTTTCTGCTGGAGGTCAAAGAAGGCTTTGCTTGCCGCTTCGCCTTTGGCCAGACGGGTGGCTTCTTCTTTCACATCCGCCAGCGGTCTGACGGTTTCCGGCTCGTACACATCCAGACGGAAAATCGCGTAGCCGTTATCCACTTTCAGAACCTCTGAAATCTGACCGGCGGTTGTCAGCCCGGCACCTTTAATTTCAGGGATCAGCGCAGCATCTTCCATCCAGCCGATCACGCCGCCGTTACGGGCAGTCAGTTTATCGGTGGATTTTTCTTTAGCCAGGGTTTTGAAATCCGCCCCGTTTTTCAGTTCATTCAGTACCGCTTTGGCATCATCTTCCGTCGCCAGGGTGATCTGACTGTACTCGCCTTTTGCCGGCACAGTAAAACGCGGGATATTTTTGTCGTAGTAGTCCTGAATCTGTTCTTCAGTGACTGATGTGTTGTCCTGGATATTCGCGGCATCCAGCTCAACAAAACTGATTTTTAAGGACTGCGGCGCAATGAAGCTGTTTTTATTCTTCGCGTAATAAGCCTGCAGCTCTTCATCGGTTGTGGTCTGTTTTGCCTGAGCAGAAGCCAGATCCAGTGTCGCGGTACGGATGGTACGTGACTGGAGTAAAACAGCTGCGGCATTGGTCACTTCGGAATCAAGCACAAATGAGTCACGCACAAACGGCTGAACCAGCTGTGCCTGAATCATCTGCTTGCGCAGATAAGTTGCGTAGTTGTCACCGGTGATACCGTTACGGGACAGGAATGTCTCATACGCCTGCTGGCTGAACTGACCGTTAACCTGAAAATCAGGCTCCTGACGAATTGCGCTGATAATCTGGTCATCACTGACGGTGATACCTAATTTCCGTGCATACTGTTCCAGCAGAATGGTGTCAATCATCTGGTTCAGCGCCTGAGAACGGATTTGTTTAACGCCCTCTTCGGTGCTGACTAACTGCGAGAACAGATCACCCAGCTGAGCCTGCTGGCGGTTACGCTCTTCCTGGAAGGCGCGCTCTAACTGCTGGACCGATATTTCAGTATCGTTCACTTTGGCAGCATAGTTAGAACCGCTGACGAGGTAACCACCCACACCTGTCAGAATAAATGACAGGATAATGATGGCGAAGACAATTTTAATCACAGGGTTGTTCGCCGCTGTGCGCAGGTTTTCCATCATAAGAAATCCAAACTCCGCTTTGGTAAAAGAAAAATCAGGTCAGGGGAAATTATGCCCTAAAACAAAAAAAAGCGCATCATTCTGATGCGCTTCCTGTTTAGCTTTATACGGTTTTTGTGCCCGGGACAGATAAATATCCCGGAGCCTGAGGAAAAACTCAGCCGTTTACTGCGTCTTTAAGACCTTTACCTGCACGGAAAGCCGGGACTTTCGCAGCGGCGATTTTGATCTCTTTTCCGGTCTGCGGGTTACGGCCTGTACGTGCTGCACGCTCACGAACAGTGAAAGTACCGAAACCAACCAGAGCCACGTCATCCCCGCCCTTCAGAGAATCGGTTACTGAACCAATAATTGCATCTAACGCGCGACCAGCCGCAGCTTTAGAAATATTAGCGTCTGCAGCAATTTTATCGACCAATTGTGACTTATTCACTATTATCATCCCCTTTCAGAATTTTCGGCCCGGATTTACGAAGTATGTTCCTGACAGCCACAGCCGTTATATCAAGCCTTTTCGCTCTTGGCAAGATTGCAGACTTCGCATGTTTCGTAAGAATGTTCGCTAAATTAGCGGGACAAAAAAAGGCTGACAAGTCCTAAAGTACCTGTCAGCCCTTTATTTATCTGAACTTCTTGACGCAGGTCACTATTTCCTACGCCTTTTTACTTACCACTTCCATACCAAAAGCAGGATTCACTAAGGCAAGTGAAAGAACTTCATCTATTGTTTTAACCGGATGAATATCCAGATCCGCTTTTACGTTATCCGGAATTTCTTCCAGATCACGGCGGTTTTCGTCCGGAATCAGAACAGTCTTAATGCCGCCGCGGTGTGCTGCCAGCAGTTTTTCTTTCAGACCGCCGATTGGCAGCACCAGACCACGCAGGGTAATTTCCCCGGTCATCGCCACATCCGCACGTACCGGGTTACCGGTCAGTGCGGAAACCAGTGCGGTACACATTGCGGTACCGGCACTCGGGCCGTCTTTTGGTGTTGCACCTTCCGGTACGTGGACGTGAATGTCGCGTTTTTCATAGAAATCATTGTTGATCCCTAATTTATCCGCCCGGGCACGCACCACGGTTAACGCTGCCTGGATAGATTCCTGCATCACTTCACCCAGTGAACCGGTGTAGGAGAGTTTCCCTTTACCCGGAACCGCTGCGGTTTCGATGGTCAGCAGGTCACCGCCGACTTCTGTCCACGCCAGACCGGTAACCTGGCCCACACGGTTTTCAGTATCAGCACGGCCGTAATCCACTTTCTGCACACCCAGGTAATCTTTCAGGTTGTCCTGATTAATCTCGATGTGTTTCAGTGTCTTATCCATCAGCAGCTGTTTCACCGCTTTACGGCACAGTTTGGAGATTTCACGCTCCAGTCCGCGCACGCCCGCTTCACGGGTGTAATAACGGATAATGCCGAGGATCGCGCTGTCATCAATATGCAGCTCGGTTTTCTTCAGTGCGTTGCGCTCAATCTGCTTCGGCAGCAGGTGGCGCTTGGCAATGTTGAGTTTCTCATCTTCCGTATAACCGGACAGACGGATCACTTCCATACGATCCAGCAGCGGTGCCGGAATATTCATGGAGTTGGATGTCGCGACAAACATGACGTCGGACAGATCGTAATCCACTTCCAGGTAGTGATCGTTAAACGCGATATTCTGTTCCGGATCCAGCACCTCAAGCAGTGCGGAAGCCGGATCGCCGCGCATATCCGATGACATTTTATCGATTTCATCCAGCAGGAACAGCGGGTTTTTCACGCCAACTTTTGCCATTTTCTGGATAAGTTTACCCGGCATAGAACCGATGTAGGTACGGCGGTGACCGCGGATTTCCGCTTCATCACGCACGCCGCCCAGCGCCATACGGACATATTTACGGCCGGTTGCACGGGCAATGGACTGCCCCAGAGAGGTTTTACCCACCCCCGGCGGTCCGACGAGGCACAGGATAGGCCCCTTGATTTTGCTGATACGGCTTTGTACCGCCAGATATTCAAGGATGCGCTCTTTCACCCGCTCCAGGCCGTAATGGTCACTGTCGAGGATTTCCTGCGCTTTAAGCAGATCTTTTTTCACTTTACTGCGCTTGACCCACGGAACCTGAATCATCCAGTCAATATAGCTGCGGACAACCGTCGCTTCCGCTGACATCGGCGACATCATTTTCAGTTTCTGTAATTCCGCTTCGGCTTTCTCTTTTGCCTCTTTCGGCATCTGCGCTTCTTCGATTTTGCGTTTCAGCGCTTCTGCTTCATCCGGCGCGTCGTCCATCTCACCCAGTTCTTTCTGGATAGCTTTCATCTGCTCATTGAGATAGTACTCGCGCTGGCTTTTTTCCATCTGCTTTTTGACGCGGTTACGGATGCGTTTCTCAACCTGTAACAGATCGATTTCCGATTCCATCATCGCCATCAGATATTCGAGACGCTCAACCACATCTGACATTTCCAGAACAGACTGTTTGTCCTGTAATTTCAGTGTCATATGGGAAGCGATAGTGTCAGCCAGTTTGGCGACATCGTCGATACTGTGCAGAGATGTCAGGACTTCCGGCGGGATCTTTTTATTCAGCTTGATATAGCCTTCAAACTGGTTGATCGCCGTGCGCAGCAATACTTCCTGCTCGCGCTCGTCCACGACAGGGGATTCCATCAGCTCTGCCTGGGCAGAGAAGAAATCTCCGTTGTCACTTAATGTTTTGATATGCGCACGTTGCAGGCCTTCGACCAGCACTTTGACGGTGCCGTCCGGCAGTTTCAGCATCTGTAATACAGACGCGACTGTCCCGACGGAAAATAAATCATTGACGCCCGGCTCATCCGTTGACGCTTCTTTTTGTGCTACCAGCAGCACTTTTTTATCCATATCCATCGCTGTTTCCAGACAGTGGATAGATTTTTCGCGCCCGACAAATAAAGGAATAACCATGTGGGGGTAGACCACCACATCGCGCAAAGGCAGTACCGGGATTTCAATGCGTTCAGCACGCTCAGGATTCATAGAGCACTCTCTTCGTTTAGCTTACGCCTTGTTGGGAACGTCGTGAAACGCGTTATCACGGGTTCCACTCCATAGAATAATCAATATATGGGGATGCATTTCTCACATTCAACACTTTATTTAGTAAGAAAAGCAAAATGAGGGAAAATTCCCTCATTTAGTTAATATTGATAACAACTGCGCTAACTTTCCGTTACTCGCCGGAAACCTGAGCTTCCGGTTTGCGGTAAATCAGCATCGGTTCGGTCTGGTTGGTTATCACGTTTTCATCGATAACCACTTTTTCGACATTTTCCATCGACGGTAAATCATACATCGTGTTGAGCAACGCAGCCTCAACGATGGAACGCAGACCACGGGCACCGGTTTTACGGTTCATGGCTTTTTTCGCAATGGCAATCAGTGCTTCACGGCGGAACTCAAGTTCAACATCTTCAATGCTGAACAGCGCCTGATACTGTTTTGTCAGCGCGTTTTTCGGTTCCTGAAGGATCTGAATCAGCGCATCCTCACTCAGTTCACCGAGCGTTGCCACGACAGGCAGACGGCCGATAAATTCCGGGATCAGACCAAATTTGATCAGATCTTCCGGTTCAACCTGAGCCAGTAATTCGCCTTCTGTCGCTTTGTCTTTCTCGCCGCGCACTTCCGCACCGAAACCGATACCGGAACGGGTGTTCAGACGCTGACCGACCACTTTATCCAGACCGGCAAACGCCCCGCCGCAGATAAACAGAATTTTCGAGGTATCAACCTGTAAAAACTCCTGCTGCGGATGTTTGCGCCCGCCCTGCGGCGGAACAGCAGCGATAGTCCCTTCAACCAGTTTCAGCAGAGCCTGCTGAACGCCTTCACCGGAAACATCACGGGTAATCGACGGGTTATCTGATTTACGGGAGATTTTATCGATTTCATCAATATAGACGATACCGCGCTGTGCTTTCTCCACATCATAGTCGCATTTCTGTAAAAGCTTCTGAATGATGTTTTCGACATCCTCCCCCACATAACCGGCTTCGGTCAGTGTGGTGGCATCCGCCATGGTGAACGGCACATCCAGGTAGCGGGCCAGAGTTTCAGCCAGCAGGGTTTTACCGCTGCCGGTCGGGCCGATCAGCAGAATGTTACTTTTACCCAGTTCCACACCGTCAGCGGTTTTATCGCCGTTGCGCAGACGTTTGTAGTGGTTGTATACCGCGACTGCCAGCACTTTTTTAGCCAGTTCCTGACCAATGACATAGTCATCGAGGTGCTGACGAATTTCATGAGGCGTCGGCAGTTCACTGCGCTCACTGCCACGGGCCGGGATCAGATCTTTAATTTCTTCACGGATAATATCGTTGCATAAATCAACGCATTCATCACAGATATACACTGACGGGCCGGCAATCAGTTTCTTAACCTCATGCTGACTTTTTCCGCAGAAAGAGCAGTACAGCAGCTTTCCTGAACCGTCTTTGCGTTTGTCTGTCATCAGTAAACCTCACTTAATCAGTACAGCTCACCGCCTGTGAGCCGCAAAAAATGTCACAGCACCGCAGTACCCTGCCGCCCGGCAGGATACGGGCAGTGCCTGTGTTACTTACCGGTGTGTGTAAATATGGTCAACCAGACCGTATTCCTGCGCTTCTTTCGCGGACAGGAAGCGGTCACGCTCGGTATCACGCTGAATTTCCTCAACGGATTTACCGGTATGGTGAGCTAATAAATCATTCATGCGCGCTTTCACTTTCAGAATTTCCTGAGCATGAATTTCAATATCAGTGGCTTGTCCCTGATAGCCGCCCAGCGGCTGGTGAATCATCACCCGGGAGTTCGGCAGACAGTAACGTTTGCCCGGCGCACCTGCCGCCAGTAAGAAAGAACCCATTGAGCAGGCCTGGCCCACACAGATGGTGCTGACCTGCGGTTTGATGAACTGCATGGTGTCATAAATGGACATCCCTGCGGTGATCACGCCGCCCGGCGAGTTGATATAAAGACTGATGTCTTTTTCCGGGTTCTCAGCTTCCAGGAAGAGTAACTGTGCCACGATCAGGTTTGCCATATGATCTTCAACCTGGCCGGTTAAAAAGATAATACGGTCTTTTAATAAACGGGAATAGATATCGTAGGAGCGTTCACCGCGTGAAGTCTGCTCGATAACCATCGGCACCAGCGCCATGTTGGGTGCGAAAGTATCCTGATTGTCGTGATATGACATGTCCATCTCCTGATTGAATTTTATTGGTGCCTGGCGGATACCGGTTATTTTACTTGAGATCCGGTGCGATGACCATGCGCTATACGCGATCCGGTCACATAAGCAGCATATACTGTCCGGCAGATACCCTGTATGGCAAATATGGGGGATAACCACCGCAGTTTTCAAGGAATATTGTCAGAAATGACGAAAAAACCGCAGACAATACACATTGCCTGCGGTTTTATATCAGATAAACAGCCTTCGGCCGTTCACAAAGAGAGAGGATTAACCTGCTGCCTGAACCTGGTTCATCAGATCAGTGAAGCCGGTTTCTTTATCTGTCACTTTTGCTTTCGCCAGAACAGTTTCAACAGCCTGCTCTTCCAGTGCCAGATTACGGATACCATCCATCATCTGTTTGTTTTTGTTGTAGTATTCCACAACTTCAGCCGGATCTTCGTACGCTGATGCCATTTCGTCGATCAGCGCATTAACGCGATCGTCTTCGGCTTTCAGTTCGTTAGAAGAAATCACTTCGCCTAACAGCAGACCAACCATTACACGGCGCTTAGCCTGACCTTCAAACAGTTCGCGAGGCAGTTCCATCGCCTGTTTTTCAGAGCCACCGAAACGCTGTGCCGCCTGACGGCGCAGTTCTTCGATTTCGCTGTCAACAGCTGCTTTCGGTACATCGATTTCGTTTGCTTTCAGCAGACCGTCGATAACCTGGGTTTTGATACGGTTGCGTACTGCGTTTTTCAGTTCGCGTTCCATATTTTTGCGGATTTCCGCTTTCAGACCTTCCAGGGAACCGTCGCCGATACCGAAACGTTTGATGAACTCTTCAGTCATTTCCGGCAGTTCGCGCTCTTCCACTTTTTTCAGGCTGATAGCGAATTTCGCTGCTTTCCCTTTCAGGTTTTCAGCGTGGTAATCTTCCGGGAATGTCACTTCGATGTCGAATTCTTCACCGGCTTTGTGACCCACGATACCGTCTTCGAAGCCCGGGATCATACGATTCTGGCCCATGACCAGGACGAAATCAGAAGATTTGCCGCCTTCGAACTCTTCGCCGTCAACAGAACCGGTGAAGTCGATAGTGATGCGATCGTCAGCTTTAGCTGCGCCTTCAGTCACTTTCCACTCAGCCTGCTGTTTGCGCAGAGTCTCAACCATGCCGTCGATGTCTTCGTCTTTAACTTCAACAACCGGTTTTTCAACTTCGATTGTTTCCAGACCTTTCAGCTCAATTTCAGGGAAGACTTCGAACTCAACAGTGTAAGTGAAATCCTGACCTTCTTTATACGGCTCATCAACTTTGTAGTCAGGCGCGCCGACAGGGTTGATTTTGTTTTCGATGATAGCGCTGACAAAGTTACGTGACATCAGGTCGCTCAGTGCATCCTGAACCGCCACATCGCCGTAACGCTGTTTGATGATGTTGTGCGGCACTTTACCTTTACGGAAACCGTCGATACGTGCTTTCTTGGCGATTTCAGCTAATTGTTTAGTTACTTCTTTGTCAATATCGGCTGCAGGAACGGTGATTAATACACGACGCCCAAGGCCTTCAGTCGTTTCAACAGAAACTTGCATCTTATTACCTCAAAAAAGTCTATTGCTCGGTCAACTCCATATCTCACACCGGCCCGATGCCTGTGTGAAACGATAATGAACCGGGGCGGTCGCATTTAAAAACCGAGTTCCCTTATATTCAGAAGCGTCCCGAAACCATACGGAATTTCAGACGCGACATTATAGCGATGCTGACAGGCCGCGTCGAGAAGTGCAGACAAAAGAGTCTGAATTTCACCCTTTTTCTGTTAAATTTTGTGCTGTGCGCTGCTTTTTCACTCAAACAGCGGCTTACTTTCCGCCACCATGACAACGCGGGGACGGATTCACCCCGCCCTGACTGTGATTCCACTCATCCGGGGTATAAGTATGCAGCGCCAGAGCGTGAACCCCGCCAGCCAGCTCATCAGCCAGCAGCGTGTACATATGACGGTGACGTGCCACCGGGCGCATGCCCGCAAAGGTCTCACTGACCACCACCACCTTAAAATGGGTTTCCGATCCCGCCGGAACATTGTGCTGGCTGCTCTCATTCACCACACTGATATAATGAGGCGCAAGCGCGTGATTCAGTTTTTCTTCAATACGCTGCTGCATTACAGCAGGAAATGATGCCGACATAACTATCCTTCCGGTCAATACTGGCTTTCAGAGAAAGCTCAGTGTAGTGAGTTTTTTATCAAAATCCATACCATTCGCGGATAAAGCCGATTATCATCATGCGTTAAGCCGAACACTCACACCCCGGCGTTTATCCGGTGCTGTGACTGACTTCAACAACTTGTAACGGATTCATATTATGTTGAAAAAATACCTCCTCCCGCTGTTCGCAATGCTCTTACTGGCCGGGTGTCAGGCGCCGTCCAACACCCTGTCCATTGAACCGGTGATGAAATTACCGTCTGCGGATCCGACGCTCGGTGCCGCCACTATCTCGATTACCGGTGTGGATAAACGCCCGTCACAGACTCTGGCCGAATTCAGCCGTAACGGCCAGCTGGCACAGCTGCGCCCGTCCCGTGACCTGCGTTTCCTGATGCAGGAAACCCTGGAAAAACAGATGACAGCGCGCGGTTTTATGATTGGCTCACCGGCAAATGCCAATGTGCAGATTTCCATCAATACCTTTAAGGCGGATGTACAGGAAGGCAGCCTGCGCCATAATATCACCGTCAATATTGATATTACCATTCTCGCCACCGCGCAGAATAACAGCACAAAGAGCCGGACTTTCCGCACCAGCTATAATGTGCAGGGCCCGTTAAGCGCCAGCAATGAAAAAATCACTGACGCCTTTAACCGCGCACTCAGCGATATCGTCGCGGACATGGCTCAGGATACCCAAATCAGCCAGTTCATTAAGCAGAACACCCGCTACTAATCTGCCGTGCCGCCTGCTGCCGGATAACGCCGGGCGGCCCGCTGTTTTCAGTCACTGTCAATGCGCCGCAGTCTGCGGCGTGTGAGGATAATCATGCTCCGGAGTATTTGGGCGACTTACAGCGAGCGTAATGCCCGTATTCTTTTACTGCTCGGTTTCGCATCCGGATTACCGCTGGCACTGACCAGCGGCACACTCCAGGCCTGGATCACCGTCGAAAACGTGGATATCAGGACCATCGGGTTTTTCACCCTTGTCAGCCAGGCCTATGTGTTTAAATTCCTGTGGGCACCGTTTATGGATCGCTACCAGCTGCCGTTCCTCGGACGCCGCCGCGGCTGGATGATCGCCACCCAGCTCCTGCTGGTTGTCAGTATCGCCGGTATGGGGATGCTGAAACCGACGGAACACCTCTGGTGGCTGGCTGCTGCCGCCGCGATTGTCGCTTTCTGCTCCGCCTCACAGGACATCATTTTTGATGCCTATAAAACGGATTTGCTGTCCGCGAAAGATCGCGGTACCGGGGCTGCGATATCAACCTTAGGTTACCGGCTGGCCATGCTGCTCTCCGGCGGGCTGGCGCTGTTTATCGCCCACCGTTATACCGGCTGGCAGAATATGTACCTGCTGATGGCGGCGATGATGCTGATTGGTGTGTTCGCCACACTGCGCGCAAAAGAGCCGGAAACCGATGCCCCGCCGCCGCGCACACTGCGTGAGGCTGTCCGGGAGCCGCTGGCGGAGTTTTTCTCCCGTAACAACACCTGGCTGCTGTTACTGCTGATCGTCCTTTATAAGATGGGGGACGCCTTCGCCCTGACACTGAGCACACCGTTTCTGATCCGCGGAGCCGGGTTCGGTCCGGACGAAGTGGGACTTATCAATAAAACCCTGGGGCTGGCCGCCACGATTGTCGGGGCCCTGTACGGCGGTTATCTGATGCAGCGCTGGAGCCTGTTTAAATCCCTGATGTTCTTCGGGATCCTGCAGGGATTTTCCAACCTCGGCTACTGGGTGTTATCTGTCACACCACAAAATATCTATATGATGGGCGGCGTGGTATTTATCGAGAATATCTGCGGCGGGATGGGCACAGCCGCCTTTGTCGCCCTGCTGATGACACTCTGTAACCGGTCCTTCTCCGCCACACAGTTTGCCCTGCTGTCAGCACTGTCTGCTGTCGGCCGCGTCTATACCGGCCCGTTTGCCGGCTGGATGGTGGAGGCCTACGGCTGGAGCTGGTTCTATCTGTTCACCGTGTTTGCCGCAATTCCGGGATTGCTGCTGCTGATGTTGTGCCGCAAAACGCTGCTATACACCCAGAAAACGGAGCAGTTTCTGCCGAGGCAGCACTTCCGCAACGGCTACCGGACGGCGATGTCACTGCTCGGTATCACCGCAGTACTGTTCGCAGCCAGCCTGATCCTGCTGCTGATCGGGGTATTTGAACTGACTCCGGGCTTTATTCCGGACACGCTGAAAGGCGACCTGTTTATTTACGGCCTGAATATCGGTATTGCCGGGTTGTTCCTCGGCGGGCTGCTCGATTATTGTGCACTCCGCCGCGATAAACTGGCCTGACAGGCTGTTACGAATATCAGAAAAAATTCAATCAAAAGTTTATAAAGCCGGTTTTTACCGGCTTTTTTCATGTTTAATTTTAGATGTAAGTCACAATTTTTGTAATTTATTTCTTAAAATTACATTCAAAACCACAAATACGTCACATCACCCATTTTCCTTTTTGTGCCTTCACCCTATATTCGCGCTGTTACTTCTGACTTCTGTACTCTTTAACGACCAAATAAACAGCTAATAAATTATGAAAAAAACGACTATTGCAGCCCTGATCGCTGCAACCGCCGCGTTTTCTGCGCAGGCTGAATATCAGTGGGGATTTGCTAACGTCAGCATGAACTATCTGGACTGGACTCCGCATACCACTCACAAGAGCGGCAACAGCACGCATAAGGATGACTTTGCGTATCTCGAGCTTGAGGGCGGTGCCGGTTTCAGCTGGGGTGAGCTCTATGGTTTCTTCGACCTCGAGAACGCGTTTAACAGTAAAAACGATTCCGATGCCGGTGATAACCAGCGTTACACCTTCAAAACCACGGCGCGTATCTACCTCGGTGATACCGGTTTCAACGCCTACGGTCATGTTTACGGTACCTACTCTCTGCCGGGTAACGGCGGTAACTTCCATGAAGTGAACACCCTGTACGGTATCGGTTATAACACTGAATTCAACGGGTTATGGTTTAAACCGTTTGCTGCCCTGCACTATGTTGATCAAACGTTTTACAGCGGCAACAACGGTTATGTTCTCGGCTGGGTTGCCGGTTATGACTTTAACCTGTGGAATGAAAAATTCAGCGTCACCAACTGGAACGAAATCGAGCTTAACCGCAACGATCGTTACGGCAACGGCGGGCGTGACGGCGTCAACGGCGCGCTGGCCTTATGGTGGACACCGGTTCCGTCAGTGACAACCGGCATTCAGTACCGCTATGCGGATAACAAACTGGGTGAGGATTTTTACCAGCAGGCTGTGGTTTACAGCATAAAATATAACTTCTAGATCACATTTTTTCGCTGCGGGGGGCAAAAACCCCCGTATTTTTACCAGGAAACTGTTTCTGAACAAAAAAATTTCACCATTACGTCACATAAAGTGTAATAATCAGTGTTTCATCCTTTCGGTATTTCCTTCCCTAATCTAAGCTTAAATATAAATTTGTCTCCTGATTGTTAAAATTGTGATTTTTATTTCACGATTTCATAAAAATTGGCTCACTTGTGATCCTTTTAACATAAAGAGGCAACAAACCAACCAATCTTATTACATATATTTACACTGATCTTACCTTGCCGTAATATGTGCGGACTGATGAAACGACAAGAGTACTTGAGTACCTTTGTTTTTGGGGTCGTTGGATGAGACTTATGAACTACAAAAAGAGTATTGGGGTAATCTCGCTGCTCGCATCTGCACTTTTGCTGGGCGGATGCGATATGGCACTGATGAACCCGAAAGGCACTATCGGTGCTGAGCAAAAAACACTGATTTTAACCGCCATTGGTCTGATGCTCATTGTGGTTATTCCGGTCATTATCATGGCAATCGTTTTTGCCCTGCGTTACCGGGAAACCAGAAAAGCAACTTACCGTCCTGACTGGGCGCATTCCAATAAAATCGAGCTGGTCGTCTGGACTGTTCCGATCATTATCATTCTGATCCTGGGTACCATTACATGGAAAACCACCCATGAGCTGGATCCGTACAAGCCGCTGGTCAGTGACCAGGAGCCTGTTACCATCCAGGTTATCTCAATGGACTGGAAATGGTTATTTATCTATCCGGATCAAGGCATTGCCACTGTCAATGAGATCGCATTCCCTGTCGGTGTTCCTGTCAATTTCAAAATCACCTCTGATTCTGTGATGAACTCGTTTTTCATCCCGCAGTTAGGCGGCCAGATTTATGCGATGGCAGGTATGCAGACCAAACTGCATCTGATTGCGGAAGAGCCGGGCGTGTACAAAGGCATTTCTGCCAGCTACAGCGGCCACGGTTTCTCTGACATGAAATTTACCGCCACTGCCACCCCGACACGCGAAGCCTTCGATGAGTGGGTTGCGAAGGTGAAAGCCTCACCGGACACTCTGACCACCACCGAAGCGTTTGACGCACTGGCAAAACCGAGTGTGAACAACCCGGTTGTCTATTTCTCCGCGGTCAAACCAAATCTGTTTGTGGACACCATTAACAAATTTGGTCACAGCGGCCACGGTGCCGGGAAGACACAGGAAGGCGAAAGCCATTCAATGATGAACATGAGCGCAGATGAACACAGCAGCCATATGCCTGCAGCTCATGCCGGGAATGAGGGGTAAAGCATGTTCGGAAAATTAACACTGGATGCCATCCCTCTGCATGAACCTATCGTTGTTATTACGGTACTGGGTATCATTCTGGGTGGTGCTGCACTTGTCGGTCTTATCACCTACTTCCGCAAATGGACGTGGTTATGGACTGAATGGTTAACCACCGTTGACCATAAAAAAATCGGTATTATGTACATCATCGTTTCGATGGTGATGCTTATCCGTGGTTTTGCTGACGCCATTATGATGCGCGCCCAGCAGGCCCTTTCGTCTGCCGGTGAAGCCGGATTCCTGCCGCCTGAACACTACGACCAGATCTTTACCGCCCACGGCGTTATTATGATCTTCTTCGTCGCGACACCGTTTGTTGTCGGCCTGATGAACCTGGTTGTACCGTTACAGATCGGCGCCCGTGACGTTGCCTTCCCGTTCCTGAACTCCCTGAGCTTCTGGTTCTTCGTGGTCGGCGTGATGCTGGTGAATATCTCTCTGGGTATCGGGGAATTTGCACAGACCGGCTGGCTGGCCTATCCGCCGCTGTCGGGACTGGAATATAACCCTGGTGTCGGGGTCGATTACTGGCTGTGGAGTCTCCAGATATCCGGTATCGGTACATTGCTGACCGGGGTGAACTTCTTCGCCACCGTACTGCGTATGCGTGCACCGGGTATGTCGATGATGAAAATGCCGGTCTTTACCTGGGCGGCATTCTGTACCAATATCCTGATTATCGCCGCATTCCCGATTCTGACTGTCACCTTAACCGGCCTGACATTAGACCGCTACCTGGGCACCCATTTCTTCACCAATGATATGGGCGGCAACATGATGATGTACATCAACCTGGTGTGGGCATGGGGCCACCCGGAAGTGTATATCCTGGTTCTGCCGGTCTTCGGGGTCTTCTCTGAAGTCACTGCGACATTCTCGAAAAAACGCCTGTTCGGCTATACCTCACTGGTATGGGCAACTATCGCGATTACTGTTCTGTCCTTTATCGTCTGGCTGCACCACTTCTTTACCATGGGCTCCGGCGCGAACGTCAACGCCTTCTTCGGTATCGCCACGATGATAATCTCCATTCCGACCGGGGTGAAGATATTCAACTGGCTGTTTACCATGTATCAGGGTCGTATCGAGTTCAAAACCCCGATGCTCTGGACAGTCGGCTTTATTATCACCTTCTCCGTCGGTGGTATGACCGGGGTTCTGCTGGCCGTGCCGGGGGCAAACTTTGTCCTGCATAACAGCCTGTTCCTGATTGCACACTTCCATAACGTCATCATCGGCGGTGTGGTCTTCGGTTGCTTCGCCGGTACCGCTTACTGGTTCCCGAAAGCCTTCGGTTTCACCCTGAACGAAAAATGGGGTGTCCGCGCATTCTGGTGCTGGTTCATCGGTTTCTTTGTTGCCTTTATGCCGGTTTACGTGCTGGGCTTCATGGGAATGACCCGCCGTATCAGCCAGAACATTGACCCGACCTTCCACACCATGCTGTTAATCGCAGCGGTCGGCGTGGCGATTATCGGTGTCGGTATTCTGTGCCAGGTTATTCAGTTCTACGTCAGTATCCGTGACCGCGACCAGAACCGCGACCTTACCGGGGATCCGTGGGGCGGCCGCACGCTGGAGTGGGCAACCTCTTCACCACCTCCGTTCTATAACTTTGCTGAAGTACCGGATGTTCAGTCCCGTGATGAATGGTGGGATATGAAAGAAAAAGGCACCGCGCATAAACGTCCTGCAAAATATGAAGAAATTCATATGCCGAAAAACACGGCAGCAGGTGTGATTATCGCCGGTTTCAGCCTGATCTTTGGTTTCGCCATGATCTGGCATATCTGGTGGCTCGCTATTGTCGGTTTCGCCGGCATGATCGTCACCTGGATTGCAAAAAGCTTCGACGAAGATGTGGATTACTATGTTCCTGTGGCTGAAGTCGAAAAAATCGAAAACGCCCACTATGAACAACTGAGCAAGGCAGGTGTGGATAATGTCAACTAATACCCTGACTCAACATAATAACGCCCATGATAATCATGGGCATCACGATGCAGGCGCGACCAAGGTCTTCGGATTCTGGGTCTACCTGATGAGTGACCTGATTCTGTTTGCGAGTCTGTTCGCCATTTATGTGGTGCTGAAAGACGGCACCGCCGGCGGCCCGACCGGCAAAGAGATCTTTAACTTACAGTTTGTACTGGTGGAAACCTTCCTGCTGTTATTCAGCAGTATCACCTACGGCTTTGCCATGCTGGCAATGAACCGCAATCAGGTGGGTCAGGTTAATCTGTGGTTATTTGTGACTTTCCTGTTCGGCCTCGGCTTCGTGGCGATGGAAATCTATGAATTCCATGAATTAATCAGCGAAGGTTACGGCCCTGACCGCAGCGGCTTCCTGTCCGGTTTCTTCACCCTGGTGGCAACACACGGTCTTCACGTCACAGCCGGTCTTATCTGGATCATCATCATGATCATCCAGACCAGCCGCCGCGGCCTGACCGAAGTGAATAAAACCCGCCTGAACTGCTTAAGCCTGTTCTGGCACTTCCTGGACGTGGTCTGGATTTGTGTGTTCACCGTTGTTTATCTGTTGGGGGCACTGTAATGAGTCATTCAAATACAGCCGGTACCGGGGCAAGCCACGGTAGTGTGAAAACCTATCTGATCGGCTTTATATTGTCGGTCATTCTGACAGTCATCCCGTTTTATATGGTGATTGAGGGAACCGCCTCAACATCTGTTCTGCTGGCGACTGTTGTGATTACTGCTGTTGTTCAGATTCTTGTTCACCTGGTGTGCTTCCTGCACATGAATACCGCGTCTGAAGAGCGCTGGAACCTGATTGCGTTCCTGTTCACGCTCCTCATTATCGGTATCGTGGTCGTGGGTTCACTGTGGATTATGTACAACCTGAACATCAATATGATGGTTGATTAAGAGTTGCCGATATGATGAAGCAATACCTGCAAGTGACCAAACCGGGAATTATTTTCGGAAATTTAATTTCTGTGGTCGGGGGATTCCTGCTCGCCTCCAAAGGTGACATTGATTACCCTCTGTTCATTGCGACATTGCTCGGTGTCTCGCTGGTCGTGGCCTCCGGTTGTGTTTTTAACAATTACATTGACCGCGACATCGACTCCGTCATGGAACGCACGAAAAACCGCCCTCTGGTAAGAGGGCTTATTGACCCGAAAATCAGTCTGGTTTATGCCTCTGTGCTGGGTATTGCCGGCATGGTGCTGCTGTTAGTGGCAGCCAATGTGGTGGCAATGCTGATTGCTGTTGTCGGCTTTGTGGTTTATGTCGGGGTTTACAGCCTGTACATGAAACGCAAATCGGTCTACGGCACACTGGTCGGCAGCCTGTCCGGTGCCGCACCACCGGTTATCGGCTACTGCGCAGTGACAGGCCAGTTTGATACCGGCGCACTGATCCTGCTGTTAATCTTCAGTTTATGGCAGATGCCGCACTCCTACGCGATTGCCATCTTCCGTTTCAAAGATTACCAGGCGGCCAATATCCCTGTACTGCCGGTGATTAAAGGTATTTCTGTGGCGAAAAACCACATTATCCTGTACATCATCGCCTTTATGTTTGCCACACTGATGCTCGCCATCAGCGGGTATGCGGGATATAAATACCTGATTGTCGCCGCGGCAGTCAGTGTCTGGTGGCTGGGTATGGCGTTATCGGGCTATAAGACAACCAATGATCGTGTCTGGGCGCGTAAGTTGTTCGTGTTCTCCATTGTCGCTATCACGTCACTCAGTGTGATGATGTCTGTTGACCCGAGCGTCTCCGGTGATGTTCTGCTGGCCTACAGTCGTTAACACACACTTTCTGTAATAACAAAATGGCAGGGCTCCCCTGCCATTTTGTGTTTAGTAAAAACCACAAATCTCATTAGAATGTGGTGTCTGTCTTTTTGAGGTTATCCCATGAACGATAATAAAATGACCCCGCTTGAGCGTCGTGCGACCTGGGGGTTAGGCTCGGTATTTTCTCTGCGCATGCTCGGCATGTTCATGGTATTGCCTGTTATCACCACGTTCGGACTCGATTTTAAAGACGCCACCAGCACCCTGATAGGCTTTGCCATTGGTGTCTACGGCCTGACCCAGGCCATCTTCCAGATCCCCTTCGGCCTGCTTTCTGACAAAATCGGCCGCAAGCCGCTGATTGTCGGCGGGCTGATTATTTTTATGGCGGGTAGTATTGTTGCCGCACTCAGCCACTCTATCTACGGCGTGATTGCCGGACGGGCACTCCAGGGCGCAGGGGCGATCTCCGCCGCCGTCATGGCGTTACTGTCCGATACCACCCGTGAACAGAACCGCACTAAAGCGATGGCGTTTATCGGTATCAGTATCGGGGTAACCTTTGCGGTCGCTCTGGTACTCGGCCCGGTACTGGCGGATATCGTCGGTCTGTCCGGCCTGTTCTGGGGCATTGCCCTGCTCGCCTTTTTCGGGATCCTCATCACCTTGTATGTGGTGCCGGACAACAAAGAGCACCGCCAGAACCGGGAAACCGCCGTGGTAAAAGGTGCGATTAAACAGGTGCTGATGGATAAACAGCTCGCCCGGCTGAATTTCGGGATCCTCGCCCTGCACACCCTGCTGATGGCCACCTTTGTCGCGCTTCCTCTGGTAATGAGTGATGCTGGGCTGGCACGGGAATCTCACTGGAAAGCATATTTGTACACGATGCTGATCGCCTTCGTATCTGTTCTGCCGTTTATTATTTATGCGGAAAAGTACCGCAAAATGAAGCAGGTTTTTGTCAGTTGCGTGGTTATGATGGCGCTGGCAGAAATCGTGTTTCTGCTGGCAGGCAAAAATCTGTGGCTGCTTTACGGCGGATTACAGATTTTCTTTATCGCTTTCAATGTAATGGAAGCAATTCTGCCGTCACTGATCAGTAAAGAAGCGCCGGCGGGCTACAAAGGGACGGCGATGGGGATCTACTCCACCAGCCAGTTTATCGGCGTGGCGCTGGGTGGCAGCCTCGGCGGCCTGCTCTACGGCATCAATGGTGCGGTAACGGTTTTCGGCGGTGGTCTCATACTGACACTTATCTGGCTGGCTGTCAGTCTGACACTGCGTCAGCCGCCGTATGTCAGCAGCCTGCGTCTGGAGTTACCGGAAAATGACGTGAATAATCCGGATATTGCCGTGAAATTACGCGGACAGCCGGGTGTGCGTGATGTGGTGATTATTGCGCAGGAACGGGCGGTGTATGTGAAAACGGATACCAGACTGTCAAACCGCAAACAACTCGAAGCCGTTTTACAGGGCTGACAGGAACCGGCAACCATGCTGATGCAGGCTGCCGGATAACACTCAGTCGCGGAAGTTTTTGAACTGGAAAGGCTGCCCCAGTTTCCCTTCGCGTACCAGTGCCATAACAGACTGTAAATCATCACGGGATTTGCCGGTCACACGGACTTCTTCTCCCTGGATTTGCGCCTGCACTTTGAGTTTGCTGTCTTTGATCAGCTTGACGATTTTTTTCGCCAGTGCAGCATCGATCCCCTGTAACAGGGTTGCCTCAACACTGTACAGCTTACCGCTGTGAACAATCTCATCCGGTACCGTCAGAGACGCACCGTCGATTCCGCGTTTCGCCAGTTTTTCCCGCATAATATCAACCAGCTGATTGACCTGGAAATCAGATTCACTGGTCATTTTAACACTGTTATTTTTCTCATTGAGCTCAATCGTGGCGGTAATGTTGCGGAAATCCCAGCGACTGGTCACTTCACGCTGTGCGTTTTCCACGGCATTGCGCACTTCATGTAATTCAACTTCAGAAACAATATCAAATGATGGCATCGGAAGACCTCCCTATATTCAACTGACCGGCATAATACCGGGTTTATCAAACCAACAAAAGCACTATATTTCCCGCTATATTTACTAAGGTGCAAACGGACAAAAAGTGGTACTATTCAGTGATATTGCTCACATCTTTTTCGCTGTCCGGAGTCCTTATGAAAATAACAGTACTGGGTTGCGGCGCAATCGGGAAACTCTGGCTCGCTGCACTGTCAGGCAATCATGAGGTGCAGGGATGGATGCGTATTCCCCAGCCCTACCTGAATGTGAATATTGACTCTCTGAACGGAGAGCCGTTTTACGGGCAATTTACCACAAACGATCCGGAATTCCTCGCACAAACCGAATTATTACTGGTTTGCCTGAAAGCCTGGCAAACCTCCGAAGCCGTAAATCAGCTGCTGCCGCAGATACCGGAATCCTGCCCGGTGTTACTGCTGCACAATGGTATGGGTGTGGCGCGTGAGTTGTCCCGCTGCCCGAATCCTCTGCTGACCGGCATCACCTCCCACGGCGCATATGAAGAAAACGGTCTGCTGCATCACAGCCGCCGGGGACTGACCCACATTGGTCCTGTGAATGAACGCGCCCGTCATTACGGCCATCTGGCGGATATTCTGCATGATGCACTGCCGGACGTAGCCTGGCATGATGAAATCGATGCGGCCAGCTGGCAAAAACTCGCCGTAAACTGTGTCATTTCCCCGCTCACCGTTATCTATGACTGCAAAAACGGCGGACTAATGGCGCACCTGCCGCAAATCCGTGTGCTGTGTGATGAAGCTGCTGAAGTGATGCTGCGTGAAGGGATCCACACTGACGGTGATGATATCTATGAATACATTCTTCATGTGATTGAAAAAACCGCCGATCACAGCTCATCCATGCGCCGGGATATTCTTTACGGCCGTTATACCGAAATTGATTACATCACCGGCTATCTGCTGCAACGCGCCCGTTATCACGGGATCCTGCTGCCGGAGCATATTCACGTTTACAGCCTCGTCAAACAAAAAGAGGAACAAAATGCCCCCTTCAGTTCTCATTTGTCTCGCTGACGGCTGCGAAGAAACCGAAACCGTCACCACCGCTGATCTGCTGGTCCGTGCCGGTGTGACGGTCACACTCGCCAGTGCCAATGATGACGGCAGCTGTCTGGTCACCGGTTCACGCGGGATCCGCATTATGGCTGATGTACCGCTGGTGCGGGTAGCGGACACCCCGTTTGATGCCATTGTGCTGCCGGGTGGCCTGAAAGGTGCGGAGAATCTGCGTGACAGCCCGCTGGTGATTGAAAAAATCCGCCGTATGCATTGTGACGGGCACATTGTTGCCGCTATCTGCGCAGCGCCGTCTGTCATTCTGGTGACCCACAACCTGTTTCCGCTCGGCAATATGACCGGCTATCCGGCGCTGGAAGATAAAATACCGGCAAAACAGTGGGTCAATCAGCGGGTCTATTTTGATGAGCGCGTTAACCTGCTTACCAGCCAGGGCCCGGCCACCGCCATCGATTTTGCCCTGCGTCTGACAGAGCGTCTTTGCGGACAGGAAACCGCAGCAAAAGTGGCGGCAGAATTAGTACTGCCGCCGGGGATATGGGATTATCAGGATACCCCTTACCGCACGCTGGCTGATCAGGGCTGAATAACAAGCGGAGCCGGTGTTGCGGGCTCCTGTATTACCTCAGGAGCCTGTTCCGGTTCTGCACCCTTTTCAGGCTCCGGAACCACCATCATCCAGACTTTGGGTTTCAGTGAATAATGTCCCGCTTTCAGCGCTGCCCAGGCCGCCTGCTTCTCTTCTTCAGAGGCATACTGAATATCCTGGTAATCACGCTCTTCCCAGACCTGTTTATCCGGCTGACCGTCTGTGACTTCCGTGGCTTGCTGCCAGATCTGACAATAGAACGATAAATCAGAATAACCGCTGACACAGACCAGCGCATCATCCTGTCCGTCGCCATCCGCATCCGCCATAAAGCCGAGACACTCCCCGCCTGCGGAGGATTCAGTACAGAACCAGGCGCGTGTCACATCATATTTTCCTTCCCACCAGGATTCCGGCAGCGCCGGGCTGCCCGCTACTGTGAGCATTACCTCCCGCAGTGTCCGGCGGTTATCCTGATCATAAGAGGAGTATGTCAGTGCTTTACTGTATTCCGGATTTTCATTCAGCATCGCGAGTACCGCCTCTCCCCGTTTACCCAGGTCTTCCAGGGTATAGCGGATATCAGAGGTGACTTTGATTCTGCCCTTTTCAATACCCGCCAGAATACTGTTTGCCGTGATCTGTTTAAAATCCGCCAGCGGACTGCTGATCACCAGGATAATCGCCATCAGTATCAGTAATCCGGCTTTGTTGACCGCCCCGAGCAATACTGCCCATCCGCTGCGTTTCCATAACAGTGCCGCGCTGTACGCCAGCACAACCACCGCCAGAAACAGTGCGATACAAAATCCGTATAACCGATCAATACTCCAGCTGTACTGATTAACACGCACCAGAATGCCGTAAACCGATAACAGCGAAAAAACGTTCAGCAACAGCACACCAGCCAATACCAGTCCGTTGAGCCATGAACGGAAGCGTGGCACACATTCATTACCGTAAACCAGATTCAGCAGCAGGATATTCAGCGAAACAAACCAGATCATGGTGAATGAACCCAGCCCGCTGACACGGACGCCGGTCACCAAGGATAACAGCAATCCGCCTGCCGCAATCACACCGATCACGGTCAGCAGCGGTAGCAGTACCCGCGCCACATAACCGGCGATTTTTCCGGTGCTGAAGGTGAATACCGTGCGGATAAACACAAGGCTGATATTGAATCCGAGACAAAAACTCATCCAGAAATACAGAGAATCATTCAGCCAGTCACTGAGAAATTCCAGATTCACAATCCGGAACAGGTAAACCGCCAGAAACAGCATTCCCATCACCAGCAGGCCGATAAGCCCCGCCAGCGCACCCAGCACGGTATTTCTGACATACTGCTCTGTCAACAGCGCATAATCCGGGTTCCACGAGCCGGACAACTGCCGCAACTGAAACCACGGCAGAATCAGCCAGAACAGCAGTACCATCAGAGGAATGAGTGAAGAGAGCTCACGGGTGTGGCCCGCCGTTGCCTCACTCAGATACCAGAAATTCATCCAGACACAGAGAACGGCAGTCAGCAGCAGCCCTGCCCAGAGTGCCGCCGAAGAAAAACGGTTAATCAGATAACTGAATACCGACGGCACAAACAGCGCCAGCAGCATCGGCAGCCAGACCAGCGACCCCGGCACCTGCCACGAACTGCGGATAAGGTAATCGGATGTTGCATTCAGTGTAAGCCCCTGAAGGAGCGCCACCACAATAACAATAACATAGACAAAACGGCTTGCCGGTGCCTGAAGCGCACTGTTTTTCATTCTGAAACCCCGTCAGTAATATAGGTTGCTGCCGGACAGCATAGTGCCGGAACCGGCACAACGGTATCCCTTAAACTCTGAAAAAAGACAATAAAAAACCCCGCCTCCACAGAGGCGGGGTTCAGAAATAAATGACAGCTGCGACTCAGGGACGATACACCTTCACATTGGTATAGCCCTGCTCTGCCAGATACAGCGCCTGCAGACGGCTCATCACCCCGCGATCGCAGTAGAGCAGATAAGTGGTCTCCGCCGGTAAATCACCGAACTGAGTGCTGAGCTTGTAGAACGGCAGTGTGCGCACTTCCGTTCCCTCAATTTTCAGCGGATGCGCTTCCTGTTCATCCGGCGAGCGGATATCCAGCACCACATCGGTGGCAGACAGTTCTGATACCATCTCCACTTCAGTAACCTGCTGCTCACTCTGCTGCGCGATCACACGGATATCCATGTTCTGCGCGTTGAGCACCACATCATCCAGAATCGCAAAGTCGAATTTCTCTTCTTCGGCTTCGATTTTCTCTTTCACCGCTTTCACAGTCGGGTTTTTCGAGATCACGCCGCAGAATTCCGGCATGGTACGGGCAAAATCTTCAGTACCGATCTGACGGGCAAGATTGATAATGGTTTCTTTGTCGTGTGAGATCAGCGGACGCAGCACCAGGGTGTCTGTCGCGTTGTCGATCATGCGCAGGTTAGTCAGCGTCTGGCTGGAAACCTGTCCCAGCGCCTCGCCGGTCACAATCGCCTGCACGCCATAGCGTTCCGCGACACGGGATGCCGCACGGACCATCATCCGCTTGAGCACCACGCCCATCTGGCCGTCATCCACTTTTTCCAGAATTTCTGCCACCACCGGCTCAAAGTTCACTGCCACAAAGCGGACTTTGTGCGAGCTGCCGAAGCGGTTCCACAGGTAATGCGCCACCTGTTTCACACCGATTTCATGTGCCGCACCGCCTAAATTAAAGAAGCAGTAGTGAACACGGCAGCCGCGGCGCATCAGCATATAGCTGGAGACACCGGAATCGAACCCGCCGGAGATCAGAGATAACACATCTTCCTGAGTCCCGATCGGGAAACCACCGATCCCTTCCAGACGGCGTACCACGAGGATCAGTTTGTCATCTTCCACTTCCAGATTCACCGTCACATCCGGATGCGTCAGTTTTACCTTCGCGGACGGAATATGCTGGTTCAGGCCGCCGCCGACATAGCGCTCCAGCTCAATGGAACTGAACGGGTGCTTACCACGGCGCTTGGCGCGGACACAAAAGGTTTTGTTTTCCAGTGATGCGGCATACATTTCGAAGGTCTGCTCATAAATATTATGCAGATCGGTAAATGCGCGCTCTTCCACCTGTAAAATATGGTGGATACCGGGAATACGGGTCAGGCGGTCAGCCACACCTTCGCCAAGCTCTTCTTTCTTCACGCGGACTTCAAGATAGTCCCAGTGACGGACAACCGCCACATCTTCGGCCAGATCTTTAAGCACATTACGGATGTTACTGGTCAGAATTTTAATAAAGCGCAGGCGGACACTCTGGCTTTTGATGGTAATTTCAGGAAATAATTTAATGATAAACTTCATAACGGTTTACTGGCTATCGGCTTGATTTGCAAAGGACGGAGCAGCCGGTGTCAGGCAGCGGCAATCCCCGTTGATGAAATTGAAAGGCGGCAGTATATCACCATATCTCGATCTGCCCCGTAAAAATCGTAAATGAAAGGCACAATTTTCACTGAAAAGTGTAAACTAGGAATTATTTGCGACATAAATGCAACATCACTGAAAAACAGACCATGACCAAAAAAACATCCGCAACGAAAACCGATGCACTGAGCTTTGAAGCATCACTCGATGCCCTTGAAGGGATCGTCACCCGTCTGGAAGCGGGTAACCTGCCGCTGGAAGAAGCCCTGGCCGAGTTTGAACGCGGTATCGCACTGACCCGCACCAGCCAGAAAACCCTGATGGCAGCCGAACAGCGGGTTCAGATCCTGCTGAATGATGATGAAAACGCCCCGCTGAGCGATTTTACACCTGAAAACGACTGACCGCCCGGATCCGGCGGTTCCTGTGTGAACGAGAATGACCATGCCAGAACAAACTCCCGAAACATTCCGCAACCAACTGACACAGGCCAGAGAGCGTGTTGATCACGTTCTTGATGAGATCCTGACCACACTGCCGTTCGCCGCCACCGACATGGGTAAAGCCATGCATTACGGCGCCCTGCTCGGCGGAAAACGTCTGCGCCCGTTCCTGGTGTACGCCACCGGTGAAATGTTTGGTGTGACGGCTGAAAACCTGGATGCCCCGGCAGCAGCCATTGAGTGCATTCACGCCTATTCCCTGATCCATGACGATTTACCGGCCATGGATGACGACACACTGCGCCGCGGCAAACCAACCTGCCACGTCGCCTTTGGTGAAGCGAATGCTATTCTGGCGGGGGATGCCCTGCAAACCCAGGCATTTGCAATTCTCGCCGCCCGGCCGATGCCGGATGTCCGCCCGCAGGACCGTCTGGCGATGATCGCCGAACTGGCGGATGCCGCCGGTCTTGGCGGAATGTGCGGCGGCCAGGCACTTGATCTGGCAGCGGAAGGAAAAAACATCGGTATTCATGCGCTGGAACAAATACATAACCATAAGACCGGTGCTTTAATCCGTGCTTCCGTCCGTATGGGCGCGATGAGTGCCGGTGAAGCAGGCTATGCCGTATTACCGGCTCTCGACACTTACGCACAGGCTATCGGCCTGGCGTTTCAGGTTCAGGATGACATTCTGGATGTTATCGGTCATACGGATGTGATCGGAAAAAGCCAGGGCAGCGACGCCGCTCACGGGAAGAGCACATATCCGTCACTGCTCGGGCTGAAAGCGGCTCAGGATAAAGCACAGGCGCTTTATCAGGAATCACTGGCTGCGCTTTCACAGCTTGAAGAACATCATTACAACACAGCAACCCTGCGTGAACTTGCTAATTTTGTGATTGAACGTAACAGCTAATCCGTCCGGCACGTTCCGGTATTTTCAGAAACTTTAATAAGAATTAGTGAGCATTACATGAGTATTGATATCGCTAAATATCCGACTTTGGCACTCGTTGAGACGCCTGATGATTTGCGTCTGTTACCGAAAGAGAGTTTACCGAAACTCTGCGATGAACTGCGGCAATATCTGTTAAACAGTGTCAGCCGTTCCAGCGGGCATTTTGCCTCCGGTCTCGGCACGATTGAACTGACTGTGGCACTCCATTATGTCTATCAGACTCCGTTTGATAACCTGATCTGGGATGTCGGCCACCAGGCCTATCCGCACAAGATCCTGACCGGGCGCCGTGACCGCATTGACACCATCCGCCATAAAAACGGGCTGCATGCTTTCCCGTGGCGCGAAGAGAGTGAATATGATGTTCTGAGTGTCGGTCACTCCTCCACCTCCATCAGTGCCGGCGTCGGGATGGCGGTTGCCGCTGCCCGTGAGGGACGCAACCGCAAAACCGTTTGTGTGATCGGCGACGGCGCGATCACCGCCGGAATGGCCTTTGAGGCAATGAACCACGGCGGGGATATCAAATCCGACATGCTGGTGATCCTCAATGACAACGAGATGTCTATCTCCGAAAACGTCGGTGCCCTCAATAACCACCTGGCGCAGCTGCTTTCCGGCAAACTCTACACCACACTGCGTGAAGGCGGAAAGAAAGTGTTCTCCGGCCTGCCGCCTATCAAAGATCTGCTGAAGAAAACCGAAGAGCACATCAAAGGCATGGTGGTACCGAGCACCTTCTTTGAAGAGCTGGGCTTCAATTACATCGGCCCGGTGGACGGACACGATGTGCTTGCGCTGATCCAGACTCTGAAAAATATGCGTGACCTGAAAGGTCCTCAGTTCCTGCATATCATGACGAAAAAAGGGCGCGGTTATGAACCGGCTGAAAAAGATCCGATCAGCTGGCACGCCGTCCCGCAGTTTGATCCGTCAACCGGCACCCTGCCGAAAAGCAAATCGTCCAAACCGACCTTCTCAAAAATCTTCGGTGACTGGCTGTGTGAAGAAGCAGAGCACGACCCGAAACTGATGGCGATTACCCCCGCCATGCGCGAAGGTTCCGGTATGGTACGCTTCTCCAAATCCTTCCCGGATCAGTATTTTGATGTCGCGATTGCTGAACAGCACTCCGTTACTTTTGCCGCCGGGCTGGCTATCGGCGGTTACAAGCCGGTTGTTGCGATTTACTCCAGCTTCCTGCAGCGCGCCTACGATCAGGTGATCCACGATGTCGCGATCCAGAAACTGCCGGTCCTGTTTGCTATCGACCGCGCCGGGATTGTCGGCAACGACGGTCCGACACACCAGGGCGCGTTTGATCTCTCCTTCCTGCGCATCCTGCCGAACATGGTGATCATGACCCCGAGTGATGAAAACGAGTGCCGCCAGATGCTGCACACCGGTTATCACTACGGCAAAGGCCCGGTTGCGGTGCGTTATCCGCGCGGCGGCGGCTGTGGTGCCACACTCCAGCCACTGACTCAGATTGAGATCGGTAAAGGTGTTGTGCGCCGTGAAGGGGAGAAAACCGCAATTCTGGTCTTCGGTACCCTGCTGGAAGAAGTCCTGAAAGCGGCAGAAAACCTGAATGCCACCGTGGTGGATATGCGTTTTGTCAAACCGCTGGATGAAGCCCTGATCCTGGAGATGGCAGCGAGCCATGACACACTGGTGACTGTCGAGGAAAACGCCGTTATGGGCGGTGCTGGCAGCGGTGTGAATGAATTCCTGATGGCGCAGCGCAAGCCGGTGCCCGTGCTCAATATCGGCCTGCCGGACAGCTATGTGCCGCAGGGCGACCAGGAAGAGATCCGCAGCGATATGGGCCTGGATGCAGAGCATATTCAGAAGTCCATCGAAGCGTACCTGGCAAAAGCCTGATTATCCTTCCGGACACAAAAAACCCTGCTGATGCAGGGTTTTTTATGTCATCAATAATGTCTTTGCCGCTTACTCCGCAGCCGCTTTCACCGCAAAGTGGTCAAACCCGCTCAGGGCCGGTTTTACTTCCTCACCTTTACTGAAATAGCGGATGCCGTCACTCTCCGGTTTCATCTGCCCGATACAGCAGAAAGGTGCGCCGGTGTGTGCCAGTGCCATTTCCAGTGCGCCACGATTGATTTCCGGAACGGTAAAGCACAGTTCATAATCCTCACCGCCCGCCAGTGCACGGGCGAGAGCCTGCTCCGGTGATGAACAGGCTTTCAGTGCCTCAGACATCGGTAAGTTATCCAGTTCAATCCTGGCACCGCAGCGGCTGGCTTTCAGGATATGGCCGAGATCGGAAATCAGCCCGTCAGAGATATCTATCGCAGAGGATGCGAGATCGCGCAGCGCCTGTCCCTGCAGGATACGCGGCTGCGGACGCAGATGGCGTTTCAGCAGATATTCTTTGTGTGCCGGGTCTTCGGGCTGCAGCTCACCCAGTAAAATCGCCAGTCCGGCGGCACTGTCACCCAGTGTGCCGGTGACATAGATCCAGTCGCCGTTACGGGCACCGGCGCGTTTCATCGCCCGCCCGGCCGGGACCAGACCATGAACCGTCAATGTCAGGCTCATCGGGCCGCGTGTGGTATCGCCGCCGATTAACTGCATACCGTAATAATTCAGTTGCTCAAAGAAGCTGTCGCTGAACTCACCCAGCCACGCTTCATCAATGGACGGCAGTGTCAGCGCCAGGGAAACCCAGGCCGGATCCGCGCCGATAGCGGCCAGATCACTTAAATTCACAGCAAGGGATTTCCACGCCAGATCACGGGCAGAAACGGAAGGCAGAAAATGAATACCGGACACCAGGGTATCCGTGCTGACAGCAACCTGCTGTTTTTCCGCTACGGTCATCAGAGCGCAATCATCCCCGATACCCAGTTCAACGTCCCGGCGGTAATAGTGCTGCCGGTCAAAAAAACGCCGGATGAGATCAAATTCACCACAAGCCATAATCAGAAATTCCGCAATCAGATAAAGACAAAAGGCCGGTTAAACCGGCCTCTTTTATATCATGTCATTTATGTCCTTGCATAAAAGTATCAGATGATTACTTTCTGCGGGCATTTGGCGCGGCTTTATCAAGCACGCCATTGACAAATTTGTGGCTCTCTTCCGCGCCGAACACTTTTGCCAGTTCAATCGCTTCGTTGATAACCACTTTGTAAGGGACATCCTCACGGTAGCTTAATTCATACATCGCCAGACGCAGAACCGCTTTTTCCACCTGACCTAACTCCTCCAGCTGGCGGGAGAGGTACGGAGCCATCAGTGCATCAAGGCGCACTGCATTCGTTGCCGCACCGAAGAACAGCTCACGAAAATAGGCGACATCAACGTCTTTGACATCCTGCTCTGACAGAAATTCTGATTCAACATCCGCAATATTATTGCCGGATAACTGCCACGAATAAAGCGCCTGAACGGCACATTCACGAGCACGACGACGAGCTGCAGGTTTCACACATATCCCCTTACTAAAATCCGGATTCAGCCTTTGATGGCTTTAATTACATTAATCATTTCCAGCGCGGTCATCGCGGCTTCCGCCCCTTTGTTACCGGCTTTGGTTCCCGCACGTTCAATGGCCTGTTCAATATTTTCGGTGGTCAGCACCCCGAAAGTAACCGGAATCGAGCTGTTCATCGCAACGGCAGATAACCCGGAGCTGCATTCACCGGACACATATTCAAAATGTGCGGTGCCGCCGCGGATAACAGTACCCAGCGCAATAATAGCGTCATATTTTCCGGTATCAGCCAGTGTTTTCACTGCCAGCGGCAGTTCATAAGCACCCGGCACCCAGACCGTTGTAATGTTCTCAGAGGAGACCTGGCCAATACGCTCAAGCGCATCAAGCGCACCGTCTAACAGGCTGTCGTTGATGAAGTTGTTAAAGCGGGCAATTGCGATGGCGATACGCGCACCCGGCGCACTGACAACACCTTTAATGACGTTCATAGCCTTTCCTTCTTACGAGTTTCATACTGCGGGGCGCGGATTTTATCACATTCTTTCCGTCACCGCGCCTGTGTTTTTCAAACTCCGGAATAAAAATTAAATTCCGGCGTAAATTCAGAGGTTAATAAACCGGGATCAACCGCAGACGGAGATCCGGCCCGACCATCGTGCAGTCGTCGATCCGCAACTGCGGCGCATCACGCAGATGCGCAAGCGGCGGCAGTGTAAAGAGATCCTGCGCATCACTGCCCAGAATCTTCGGTGCCAGATAAAGCACGATTTCATCCGCCAGTCCGGCTTTCAGCAGTGCGCCCGCCATATGTGAGCCGCACTCTGTCCAGATATGGTTAATATTGCGTTTGCCGAGCTGCATCATCAGCAGAACCAAATCAACACCACAGCCGTTCTCCGGCAGGATCATTTCCTCAACATCCCCCTGCCAGTTATCCGGCTGAGAGGCGGTCCGCGCCAGCCAGCAACTGCCCGGCAATTGTGTGACGCGGTGCTGAGCGGTCACCCGCTGACGGCTGTCGGTGATAATCCGCGCCGGCTGACGGATATCCGCCTCCGGATAGCTCTGCTGCAACGATGCCGGGAAATCCGCATGACGGACAGTCAGGCCCGGATCATCTGCCAGAACCGTGGCACTGGTGGATAAAATCGCTCCGGCCTGTGCACGGAACTGTTGCACATCCTGCCGCGCGGCTTTTGAGGTGATCCACTGGCTTTCGCCGTTGGCTAATGCGGTTTTACCGTCGATCGAGGCGGCCATTTTCAGCTGAATATACGGGAAACCGGTACGCATCCGCTTAAAGAAGCCCTTATTCAGTGCTTCCGTTTCCTGCATCAGCACACCGTGGCTGACTTCAATACCGGCTTCGCGCAGTTTAAACAGACCGCGCCCGGCCACCTGCGGATTCGGATCCTGCATGGCGGCCACCACCCGGCTGACACCGGCATTTATCAGCGCTTCGGCGCACGGCGGTGTGCGGCCGTGATGACTGCACGGCTCCAGTGTGACATACGCGGTGGCGCCACGGGCTTTATCACCGGCCATGCGCAGCGCATGCACTTCCGCATGCGGTTCACCGGCACGCTGATGGTAACCTTCACCAACAATTTCGCCGTCACGGACAATCACACAGCCGACATTCGGGTTCGGCGCGGTAGTAAAACGACCCAGCGCCGCCAGTTCAAGGGCGCGGGCCATATAAAATTCATCAGAATGCATCATGTTCAGTCCTGCAGGCGGGCAATTTCCTCGCCGAATTCACGGATATCCTCAAAACTGCGGTAAACCGATGCAAAGCGGATATACGCGACTTTATCCAGCTTTTTCAGCTCGCTCATCACCAGTTCGCCGACAAACTTAGCAGAGACTTCCCGTTCGCCGGTAGCCCGTAACTGCGATTTGATATGACTGAGGGAGGTTTCGATATCGTCAGAGCTGACCGGACGTTTTTCCAGCGCCTTCTGCATACCGCGGCGCAGTTTTTCTTCATCAAACGGTTCGCGGCTGTCATCACTTTTGACCACACGCGGCATCACCAGCTCGGCAACCTCAAACGTGGTAAAACGTTCGTGGCATTCCAGGCACTGACGGCGGCGGCGGACCTGAGAACCATCACCCACCAGGCGTGAGTCGATGACTTTGGTATCAACGGCGGAGCAAAACGGGCAATGCATAAATTATCCTGCGGGTCAATGAACTGTTGCGGTAGTTTACCCTGTTTACACATAAAAAACACCCTGCATGCATGCACATACAGGGTGTTTTATGTTTTTTCGCGGCAGAAATTACGGCAGGATAGATTCCTGGTCCGCGCCTTCTTTTTCCACTTTCTGCACAATCAGGTGCTCACGCTTCATACCCAGTTTCAGGGCCAGCGCAGACGCCACGTAGATTGAGGAAATCGTACCGATAGACACACCAATCAGCATGACCAGCGAGAAGCCTTTCAGCATTGCACCACCGAAGATATAGAGCATCAGAACCACTAACAGGGTGGTTGCCGATGTCATAATGGTACGGCTTAACGTCTGAGTCAGGGAAACGTTCATGATCTCATACGAGGTACCACGGCGGATTTTGCGGAAGTTCTCACGGATACGGTCAGATACCACGATGCTGTCGTTCAGTGAGTAACCGATAACCGACATCAGGGATGCCACAATGGTCAGGTCAATCTCAATATGGAACAGCGACAGTACGCCGAGGGTGATGATAACGTCGTGCGCCAGCGCGATAACCGCACCTAACGCCAGACGCCATTCAAACCGCATCGCCACATAGATCAGGATACAGATTAATGCCGCGATCAGCGCCATTGCGCCGGTCTGAGCCAGTTCCGCACCCACACTCGGGCCGACGAACTCGATACGTTTGACCACCGCACTCTCATCAATGTTTTTATTGATCACATTGATAACGGTTTTACCCAGTTCCTGACCCGCAGTACCTTCTGCCGGCGGCAGACGTACCATGATGTCACGGCTGCTGCCGAAGTTCTGGATCAGCGGATCTTTAAACCCGGCCTGCGCAACGGTATCACGGATTTTATCCAGATCTGCCGGCTGGCTGAAGTTAACTTCAATGACGGTACCGCCGGTGAAGTCCAGACCCCAGTTAAACCCTTTCACGCCGATGATTGCCACAGAGGCAATCAGCAGCAATGCCGAGATAGTAAATGCCACGTTGTCCCAGCGCATAAAGTCATAGACTCTGCGGCCGTGGTTTAATTGTTCAACAGTATAATCCTGTGCCACAACGTGCTCCTTAAATAGACAGCTTATTAATACGTTTACCGCCATACAGCAGGTTCACGATGGCGCGTGTACCGATAATCGCTGTAAACATGGAGGTTGCCACACCAATGGCTGTCGTAATCGCAAACCCTTTAATCGAACCGGTACCGACCGCGTAAAGAATGACAGCGGTAATCAGTGTGGTTAAGTTTGCGTCGATAATACTTGAGAAGGCGCCTTTGTACCCTTCATGGATTGCCTGCTGGACAGAACGCCCGTTGCGCAGTTCCTCTTTGATACGTTCGTTTATCAGAACGTTCGCATCAACCGCAACCGCAAGGGTCAGCACGATCCCCGCAATCCCCGGCATGGTCAGCGTAGCGCCCGGTAACAGCGACATCACCCCGACAATCAGGATAAGGTTCGCCAGTAACGCGCTGCTCGCGATCAGACCGAATTTACGGTAGTAGATCACCATGAACAGAATTGAGGCCATCAGCCCCCACAGACACGCTTCCAGGCCCTGCTCGATATTCTGCAGACCCAGAGTCGGCCCGATGGTCCGCTCTTCCACAATCTGGATTGGTGCAATCAGGGCACCGGCACGCAGCAGCAGTGATAACTGACGTGCTTCATTGGCATTATCAATCCCGGTGATACGGAAGTTTGATCCTAAACGGGACTGAATATTGGCAATGTTGATAACTTCTTCGTTTTTCTCAAGGATTGAGCGGCCTGCGGCATCTTTACGCCCGCTGTCTTTATATTCGACAAACAGGGTCGCCATCGGCTTATACAGGTTATCCTTGGTGAAATCG
This sequence comes from Morganella sp. HMSC11D09, assembly GCF_001807955.1. Lineage (NCBI taxonomy): Bacteria > Pseudomonadati > Pseudomonadota > Gammaproteobacteria > Enterobacterales > Morganellaceae > Morganella > Morganella sp. HMSC11D09. The sequence continues at coordinate 22,175 of NZ_KV791688.1, read as the reverse complement.
GACATGGTGTTACCACCGGCGCTGTCCAGCGAGATGCTGACCTGCGGCTGACCGTACTCATCACTCTGTGAAGTGGAGTCAGTAATGTGGTCACCGGTCAGAATCACACGCTTGTACAGGGCGACTTTGCGTCCGTCACGGGTGTATTTCACTTCAGTGTCACCCGGGATACGGCCTGCTTCGATAGCGGCAGGGTCAACAGCACCGTTGACCAGACGGAATTCCAGGGTGGCGGTTGCCCCGAGGATTTCTTTCGCCCGTGCGGTGTCCTGAATACCCGGTAATTCCACCACGATGCGGTCCGCACCCTGGCGCTGTACCAGCGGCTCGGCAACACCGAGCTGGTTAACACGGTTACGCAGGATAGTGATGTTCTGCATGACAGCATAGCTGCGCGCTTCACTTAAGCGCTGGTCGCTCATCACGGCAGTCAGTGTGTTATCTGTGCCGTCTTTGAAGACTAAATCGCGCAGGCGTTTTGATAACAGCGAGCTGGCTTCGGAACGTGATGCATCATCACGGAAGCGGACTTCCACGCCGTAATCCGCTGATTTGCGGACAGACGCAAACGGAATGCTGTTTTCACGCAGCAGCGAGCGGATACCATCGAGGTTCTGCTCCTGCAGTTTACCCAGCGCGGTTTCCATATCCACTTCCATCAGGAAGTGCACACCACCACGCAGGTCGAGACCCAGTTTCATCGGCTCGCCACCCACGGCGGTCAGCCATTTTGGTGTCGCCGGGGCAAGGTTCAGGGCAACAACATATTGCTCACCTAAGCCTTTCACCAGCTCTTCACGGGCACGTAACTGGATATCAGGATTTGAGAAACGGGCAAGTATCACACCGTTTTCCAGTGCGACCGACTTACTCGCGATCTGATCTTTTTCTAAAATGGTCCGGACCTGATCCAGGGTCTGTTCATTGGCGGCGGTTCCCCGCGCGCCAGTGATTTGAACAGCCGGATCCTCTCCATACAGGTTTGGAAGCGCATAAAGCAAACCGATGAGGATCGCAGCGATCAGCATCAGATACTTCCACAAAGGATAACGGTTTAACACGGCAGTCCCTTCGGGAAAATCATACTACAGGAAGATTACAGCGCCTTCAGTGTACCTTTCGGTAAAACTGCTGCGACGAAATCACGTTTGATGGTTACTTCAGTTGTTTCGTTCAGTTCCAGAACGATGTAGCCGGTGTCAGACACTTTAGCCACACGACCGATCAGACCACCGGTAGTTAACACTTCATCACCTTTGGTGATGGAGTCCATTAATTGCTTGTGTGATTTAGCACGTTTCTGTTGCGGGCGCAGGATCATGAAGTAGAAAATCAGCACGAAAACGACCAGCATAACAATCAGAGACATCGGGCTGCCCTGAGAAGCGGCTGCACCGGTTGATGCTACTGCGTCAGAAATGAAAAAACTCATCAAACTATCCTCTTGTTATTCACATAATTATCAGGCAGATAAACCTGCCGGTGGTGTATCGCCTATGTTATACACCACCGGGTGATCCCGTTTCGGGGAAATCACTCACTTAACGGCGGAACGGGTTTCCCGATCCGCTGATAAAATTCAGCGGCAAATGCTTCCAGACGGCCTTCTTCAATTGCCTGCCGGATACCCGCCATCAGACGCTGATAGTAGCGCAGATTATGAATGGTATTTAAGCGCGCGCCAAGGATTTCATTACAGCGATCCAAATGATGCAGGTAAGCGCGCGTATAATTGCGGCAGGTATAGCAGTCACATTCCGCATCCAGCGGCGATGTATCTGATTTATACTTCGCATTACGGATTTTTACCACGCCGTCCGTCACAAACAGATGACCGTTACGGGCATTACGGGTCGGCATCACGCAGTCGAACATATCAATACCGCGGCGCACACCTTCCACCAGATCTTCCGGTTTACCCACGCCCATTAAATAGCGCGGTTTATCTTCCGGGATCTGCGGACAGACATGCTCGAGAATCCGGTGCATATCTTCTTTCGGCTCGCCGACAGCCAGACCGCCCACAGCGTACCCATCAAATCCGATTTCCACCAGTCCTTTCACAGACACATCGCGTAAATCTTCGTAAACACTGCCCTGGATGATACCGAACAGCGCATTCGGGTTACCCAGCTCATCGAAACGGTCACGGCTGCGTTTAGCCCAGCGCAGAGACATTTCCATGGATTTCTTCGCGTAGTCCCAGTCCGCCGGATACGGTGTGCACTCGTCAAAAATCATCACGATATCAGACCCGAGATCGTACTGGATTTCCATCGATTTTTCAGGACTTAAGAAGATTTTTTCACCGTTGATCGGGTTGCGGAAATGCACGCCTTCTTCTTTGATTTTACGCATCGCACCCAGGCTGAACACCTGGAAACCGCCGGAGTCAGTCAGAATCGGGCCTTTCCACTGCATAAAATCATGCAGGTCGCCGTGCAGCTTCATAATTTCCTGGCCGGGGCGCAGCCACAGATGGAACGTGTTGCCTAATAAGATTTGCGCACCGGTCTCTTTCACTTCTTCCGGTGTCATCCCTTTCACTGTGCCATAAGTCCCCACCGGCATAAATGCAGGGGTTTCAACAACGCCACGATCAAAAATTAAGCGACCACGGCGCGCACGGCCGTCTGTCGTCTGCAGTTCATATTTCACAAAACCTCCGGCATCAGAAAAACAGTCTGATGATTTATAAAATTTGACGCATTGTAAACGCTTGCAAAGCCGCTGTACACGCCAGCCAGCAAAAACATGCTTTGTATATTTCTGCCGATTTTAATCAATCTCCCTCAATTTTGTGTCACAAATTTGGCACACCACGTCACAATCCCCCTGCTATACTCCCATCATCACCCACCACTCCGAAACCAACATGCACAACATAGCCAACCTGCCACAAGACGAAAAAGACAAAATTAATGCCGATTTAGCCGCCTCCGGTATCGCGTACAAAGAAAGGCTCGGACTGCAGGTTGATCTGTACGAAACAGAAAAGCGGCAGCCCGAGCATTTACGCCCGTACTTCAGAGAGAGATTGGATTACTACAGGGAGATCGGGAAAAGATTCCCACGCGGGTTTGAGTATGAGAGGGGGTAATCATGTCACGTTCATGCTGACCTATCTTA
>NZ_KV791688.1:17501-19026 GCF_001807955.1 Morganella sp. HMSC11D09 | reverse complement strand
ATCGAATATCAGGTATATTCCTCCAGCATAGCTAATGTCACTGGATGTGAAATTCTGTTTGTGGATACGTGCGTTATAGTCATATATATTTTCAATTGGTTGGTTGTTTCCATATGCGCCAGCTACAACGATGGTATTCCTTTCTGCTGTCGCTATATTGCATGAAATCGACGGAATTTTATCCTGACCTAACGTTGATTTTAATACTGATACGTTAAATGCCCCATCTGTTCCTGACACTTTGCTTACAAGGCATTCTATATACCACCCTTTCTCGTTTGTAATAATTAACTTTGCCGGCACTGCGTTGTAGAAAAACGGTGATGACGCCGCTGCTATTCCGGGACCAGTCCCAAGAACACACTGTGGTGATCTCATGTGGAATTGTGTCAGAGTAACCGGCTGAGCCAATACCTCCCCCATACCTGACGGGGACGGAAACTTGCGAGAGTGCACAACTCTATAGCGTCGCTCTTCGTCCTGCCCCCACATTTGCTCAACAGACAAACCTATCGGAATAGGCTGAACTGTAATGCTATTAACATACGCTTCATATTGCGCATCATCGATGTCACGATGGAATGTGATAGTATGCCATCCGCGCCCGATCAACCTACCAATAAAACGGCTAACACCCTTAACATACCCAGCACCATAAGTGTCTGAACTTTTGACATTCCGATTTAACCCTCCTCCGAATGAAGTTACTTGATCTGCAGCCTGCTGATAATAAGGTTTAGCGTTGTTATTCCAGTTTTTCCCACTGGAATAATTGGTAATTATCTTACCTTCAAGCTTGCCGTAAATGTGTGCTGCTTCGGCATCTAAGTAAAAACTAAACGACATAAGAGATTTAGAACCTGCGGGCATGCCGCCAATAATTTTACTTCTGGTATAAGCGGAGTCGCTGCGTGACGTGCTGATATTGTTCATGGCATCGCACCAGCCAATGCTATCAGACATCATGCTCGGCCATATTAGTGTCTCATTGATTACTGGTCTATAAGTATCATTCAATCCACCAGCCATGAACATTGACGCTAGTTTTTCTCCGTGAATCGCGTACCCCATAGAATTAAAGTGAATGCTATCTGACTGGACTGACGCGGCGTGGCGATAAAGATTAACCTCATGACCATTGAAAACAGCACAACCATAAATAGAGGACATCATTCTCATACGTTTAGCCCAATACAGCCATGCTGGATTACCAGCCCCCTGCCCTCCGTGGGTCGGCATTTGAACGACAATGGCGCACCCCCAATCAATATATCTTCTGATTAATTTCTCCATATAATCCATGTAAACATCGATAGACCCCGCCGCCCCACTTCCTGAATCATTAATTCCAAACATAATAATTGCCACATCGCAATTAGGGTTAGTTTTCCACGCCTGATTATTGAAAGCCTGCATTGCCGTATATCCAGTAACCGCCCTCATAACAAATGGATTAACCTCACAGCCTGACTGTTCTTTAAGATATTCTGCAAACCTATATGGATAATTCATAGATGCCCTAGTT
>NZ_KV791688.1:0-17481 GCF_001807955.1 Morganella sp. HMSC11D09 | reverse complement strand
CATCCTGAGGTGGAATTACATCACTGGATGCCCTGTCACACCCAGCCGTCATCGAGTCACCTAAAAAACACACCCCAAACTTACCTCGTTTATGTACCTGATAATCAATCCAAGCTAATTTAGCTATATTCTTTGCTCTGTACTCAGCGCTGTCATTGGCTATTATAAAATCCTGCACAGACCCGCCATCATTTGTTCCGATTAGGCTGGCGCCGCCATCCCCTGTTATCTCTGATAAATTATGTCCATCCCCAATTCCTATAATTGACCCATTTCCATTTTTTAACTCGTCCATGAGTCTAGCTTCAAATTGATCAGGGTCATACTTCAAAACATTAGGATAATAGAACTGCTGCGCACCATATGAGTCATACACTGCCATGGAATGACCTTGTACAGTAACAAACTTGGCAATCTGCCCGTTATATACCGGATAGCCAGCTTGGTTAATAATCAGTGGTTGAGGAGCAGGAACGTGCGTTCCATCTTCGTTTTCCAGATACACCTGGATTTGGTTTTCCGGGATAGTCGGATCTGTGTCAATTTTTCCGATGAAGATTTTCCCATTACTCGCCGCCTGGAATTTGCGTGCAAGCGTGAACAACTGCGAAGGCATGCTCACTACAACATTAGGAATAATTTGTTCTGACATTGCTTTCTCCAAACGTGAGTGGTCGCACCAGTTTTATGGTGTGAGTTATGTTTTACGGGGTAATTACGCTATATAATGACAAAAAATAAACAATTGTGAGGTGGTGGCGACTATGAACGATAACGTGTCAGGAAAAATTTATAGCGACACTAAATCGCTAGTAAAAAAGGCAATAAAGATAATAGCAATACTTGTGGCTATTTTAATTTCTACGTTTGCGATAATTTTTGCTTACAATGAGTATGAAATAAATAAAAAAGAAAATGCAATACTAAAAAAAGCCATACCATTTACACAAAAATCTAAGCCGCTTGAATTTATTAGAAGTGATTTTGGTTCATCATCATCTCTGTATCTGTGGTTTATCCCAGACACTGACCATCATGTGGTCATACGTGTTGGCGAAAAGTATTCCGTATTTTCATCTGGGAGGGTGTCAAATAGTTCTTTAACATTACATCGACGGGCCGGGGATGCATGCGATTATTATTCAAGTCTCTCTTTGGATGAAAAAGGTAATGTCATCTCTGTCGCATGTGATAATACAGAGTATTATGATGGGCCATGGCGTTATCACTAATAACTAATAGTAAAAGAAGGGCTATTGCCCTTCTTCCTGGTCTTCCTGCATCAGCCACCACAAAAACCCCATTCTGGCAATAATGCGCTTATCTTTTATTGGCAGCACATCATAAAACTCACGCCATGCCTGAGAAGTTCTTAACTTTGACTCATCAAACATCTGTCCGATGCGTGACCGACCGCGTGGTGACGGTGTGGTCAGTCCTTTTGCGGCCTGCTGAAACTCAGTCGATGCTATAAGTTTTTCAGCTGCGGCACTTGATTCAGCCCCGCCGAGCTTCCTGGCTTTAGCTGCCACTCTGGCACCAAGTGAACCTCCTGCAAGCGCACCAAGTGGCCCAGCATTTGCGCCAACCACAGAGCCAAGCTTTTCAGCATGCTTAGCTGCGAACTCATATTGAGCAGTAACCGCATCAAAACGTTTGGTGAAGTCGTTCAGTCTTCCGGTAGTTATCTCGAATGACTTTGCCCTGCGAATGGCGTTAGCCACCACATATGTGTCGTGAAGACCTGACATGAACTCCTTCGGCATGTGGTTAGCCAGAACCCGGAGGTTTCCTGATGCTCTCAGGTTCTGGTACCAGTCGGCAAAGCCAGCCGGATTAAAATCGGCGCCGCGCTTTCCGGCTGATAACATATCCCGGATAGCTACACCGGCAACCTCCTGCCTCATTTGTCTGGTAGGGAGGCTATTCATCAGATCAATGAATTGTTTTGAGTTACCTTTAGCCAGCGAAGCAACGGCAAGAGAGCCTTTATTTGCGACATCGCCTGTAAGGTTTTTACCGCGCAGAGACACCATCTGGTCTTCCATGTTTTTACGCATTTGAACCAGTCTCTGTGCAACTTCGAAGTCACGCCTTACTCCGACCTCACCGAGTGCAGCACGCTGATCTTCAGATAGCTGCCGGTACAGATATTTGAGCGCCCCCTCGTCTGCGTCTTTATATGGCCCACGATTTTTATAAAGAGCCTGCCCCACCAACCGGCGCTGTTTATTAAGATTGGCATACGTCAGAACACCATCCTGACCAGGGTTGACTGCCTTAAACACATTTTTCTCAATAGTGTCCAGGTTTTCCCATCCGCCTAATTCATCCGCTTTCCTCTCCAGCGCTTCCGCTGTGTTGTTTGCAGATACTCTTGCGTTAGCTGGCAATGCATTATCAACACGCCTGTAAAGCTGATCGCTTTTACCTTCCAGAGCTGACATTCTGCCGTCAAACTGCCCAATCACTTTTTGGTTAAGAGATAGCGCATCAGGAACACTGGCAACATCATCAATCAGTCTTCCGGCACTCTCTGACAGCTTCATGATCGCCTGATCTTCCTGTGCTTTAAGTGCAGAACCGGGGCGAGATTTAATTGCCTGCTCTACCGCCTGGTATTGCTGATTACCTGAAAGATGTGATGGCAATAGGTCGTCAGTCATGCCAAGCCTTTCAGCTGCTCCAGCTACCTCGGCGTTTGGTTTTACATCGAGACCGTTGAGCGTGCTGGCAAGATCTGGATTTTTATCTGCCGCAGCCTGCCTGAGAACAGTCTCAACATCACCAGCGCCGCCACCACCCGGCGGAGGTGGGCTTCTGCCGAGGATGTCGCCTACCTTCTGAGATACTGCGTTGTATGCCTTACCGATAAGCGGAGTAACCAGTCGAGCCGCACCGGATGCAGTCATTCCCAAACCAAGGTCGGCAGCAAGCGAACCAGAATCATTGCGCTGGCTATTCTGAGCAAGTGCGCCAATGATGTTTTCCTGAGCAAGATCGGCAACTTTGGAAGCCCCGCGCTCAAGACGACCAGCATCGGCAGCAGTACCTAAGGCAGCGGCCGCTTTTTCTGGCCCCATGGCAGGGACAAGATACGGGATTACCTCAGAGGCGATCTTACCTCCTGTTGTCTCTGGCTTCATATCTTCAGGAAGTGAAAACCGCATTGCCGGTGTATAAGTACCATCACCAAGACCGATTTTCTCACCAGCCCATGCCGCAGCACTAACAATTGAATCACCGATTTCTGGTATGATATTAGCGGTGTTAACGCCAGCTTGAGCAACCGATTTTCCTGCTTCTTTCACCCCGTATTTCAGATCATCAACCCAATCACTTTCAGGCTCTGGCTGACTCGCTGGCTTGTATTTAAGCCATGGGGCATCATTTTCAGATTGCTGTGATGCGGCCTGATTTTGGTAGTTCTCCCATGGTGCGGCCATAATTATTTGCTCCAGTTATTTTTATCTGAAGGGTCTCCGCCTTTATACGTATACCCGCCTTCCTGGTGGCCTATCGGCAAGCCGTATTTACTCTGGTTAAGTTCGCCTGAGTATTTACTGAATTCATCAGGATATCTGCTTTCCAACCGTTTTTTCCCCTGCTCGAAAGTTTCGATAATTCCCTCAATTGATTTTTTTGCCTGCTTCTCTGACATGCCTGAATCAAGGCTACCAATTGCATCCATAACCTTCCGACCCTCGGCATCAGAAAGTGCGCCCATGCCTCGCATCTGCTGAATACCAGACATAAAGCCCTGAGATTTCAGAGTATCAACCATGGCCGAAGTGTCGGATGCATCAGTACCAGGTAAGAACCGGCTACCAAACGGGTTTACGTTCACACCAAAATACCCTGTAAAACCAGGTGAATTAATGATGCTCTGAGCCGTTTTTATTGCCCTGTCTGCCGAATCCACCTGACTTGCAACGGTGTCATACCGTTCTGCCTTGGCTGCCTCTTTTTGGGTTCGAATACCATCAAGCTTTTGCTCAAGCTCCGTTCTCTTGAGCTCGTCGGTCTCCCTGGCTAACCGGCGGTCTAATACTTTCTCCTGGGTCTCCATCGCTTTTAATTCACGGTCGAGATTCAGTCGTTCCCTGGCAATAGAGTGCCCTGTCATTGCTGACTGGTAACTTAGGTTCTGGCCTCTCACCTGAACATCCTGACCTCTGGCAGTAAGAGCCTCACCAGCCTGATTGCTGCGCACTGTTTCAGCCAGCTTCTCACGGTCAATCTGACGGCCTTCATTGGCACCGATAACATCAAAGTATTTTTCAGGAGTGAGCGCACTCATGCCGATGGTGTCAGCCAACTCAACAGCGCCTTTCGGATCAGCCTTAGCCAGTCGCTGTGCTTCTTTCGGGTCAATACCGAGGCGCATAAGTTCAGCCGCGTTTTTGGCAACGAACTGATCACCCGTTCCGGCATTGACTGCCATGCGAAAGTTTGCGGCCACATTACCGAGTGATTCGCGGGTGTCAGCGGAAATGCCTTCCATGCCTTTCCCGATCTGCTCATTCATTTCGGGATACTCAGCAAAGAGTTGGCGCATAGATGCAGTATCACCGGCAGCGCGGGCTGTTCCATATTTCTGGAAAAACTCCTGCTGTCGCTGTGCCTGCTGGTCAGCCTGGTACATCTGAGCGACACCATACAGTCCCTGCAATCCCTGTAATACAGGGTTATTGGCACCTGACCGCTGAATATCATTATTCTCACGGATTAATGACAGTGCCGTGTTAGCATCGGTTGCGCGAGGCGCATTGCTATTTACCCCGCCAATTCCGCCGAGAAGACTTCCGGCAATACCGCCCTGATTCCACGTTGCCATAATTCCCCCTTAAAACAGACTGCCGAGTAACCCAAGGCCAGCGCCAATACCGGCACCCCACGGAGTAGAAGCACCAATAGCACTCGCAATGCCACCGCCCAACATAGCCCCTGATGCGCCGCCGCTGATTGCCTGCTGGAAACCAGACGGGCGATTAGCATTCGCTGCCGCCAATGCTGCCTGCTGCTGATAAAGAGAGCCCATATTGTTGGCGTAGTTCTGCCCAGCGTTGGCCTGCCCCTGTAATGCTCCGAGGCCGATATTTGCCAGATTCTGTGCACTGTTCATCTGATCGCCAAGCCATGACTGACCGAGCGTTGGAGCGATGGCAGCAAGTTGGTTCATGGTGGCCGTTGACCCTAATCCTCCGGTAGCTTCAGCCGCGTTAAGAGCCTGATAGCGAGCCTGGTCAGCCATGCCTTTGTATTGGTCAGAGCCATAGTAGCCCTGCAATGCCTGATTTTGCCCTTCCAACGTTGAAAGGTTTGCCATCTGACCAACATATTTCTGCGCGTAATCAGTGAAAGGAGCAAGGTTTGCCATGATTCTGTTGAACTGATCGTTTTGCAGATCAGCTGAATATTTCATTGCCTCAGCCTGAGCGCCTGCACCATTATCGCCGCCACCACCTTTGCCGCCTTTTTCAGGGAACAGAGGTTCTTCACCGGCAATCTTTCGTGCCAGTTTAAAAATATATCCGGACATAATTATCTCCGCTGATTACTGAGGAATTCGGTTAATTCTTCACGCGTTGCTGAGTAAAAAGTGACGTCATCAACGCCTTTGAAATACTTCCTGATGGTGCCCACACGGCCAAGTCCGATACTTGCACAGTACATCTGGCCGTGGCGGAATTTACGCGCTGCGAATGATGTCACGCACTGGACGTAAGTTGATGAGAGGATGAACTGCCAGAATGCCAGACCAATGTCTTTACTGAACCCCCTGACCTCGGGGAGGTACATAGCGTGACACTCGAACGTCATCGGCTGCACTTCTTCGTAATACACGATGCCGCCGAATTGTCCGTGAACATCAACCTCAAAGTGTCTGCGTTCCGGTTTATAATCGAACCCGTCCCCGTTGTTGCTCCCGGCAATAATATCAGGGTGATTACCAACGGCCTCAATCAGGTCGATATTCCTCGTTGGTTTGAATGTGATCATGATTACCTCAGTCAATCAGTCCGTGTGAACGCATGGCATCCTCAAGGGCTTTTATGCGCTGTCGTGCAGCAGTAAGGCCGGAAGCCATCGCCTGTACTTCTGATTGCGTGTATGTGGCGCTTACCTTGTATGCCTGGCTGGCATTAAACGCACCTTTCAGCGCCGACCCGGTTGCCCCAGTGAAGCCGGTAACACGACTGCCTACCACCTTAACGCCGCTGACCTTGTACGATGATGAGGCGGTGATATCGCCGATAACCTGCAATTTATCCGTGGTTGGAGTTACCGCATTGCCGATAATGAATGACCCGCCAGCAGACTGAATAACCTGGTCAGTGGCAGCAGACTTCGACACCATGTCGCCTTCAATTTCGACGACCTTTCCTGTCAGGTAATCAACATCACTGCGCAGTGTGACTATCTGGCCTTCTGCCGTGGTCAGGCGGACATCAAGCAACTGAATTGCGTTGGTGTTGGCCGTAATGCGGAGCTCATGGTCATCGACTTCTATCCGCAGCTGCTGAATGCGTTGCTCATGGTCTGCGAGAACTACATCCTGCTCATCATTTTTAACCTGTGCATCATATGCCCCCTGACCGGCCTCATTTGCTTTCCCTGTCACTCTGGTGAAGTCCAGTGACTGAGACAGCACATACATCCGGTAAGCAGGAGAAAACACGACAGGGAGCGACGCAGCATTAATTCCGACCGCAGTCACTGCGATGGGGTCTTTTAAACTTTCATCAGCCATTATTCCGCCCTTACTGCCAGGTCAGACAGTGTTACCGGCGCTTTGGTTATTACCCTGATTTTGAATCCGACATTTTTGCGGATGCGGCCAATCCGCTTCCAGATAATGCGCTGGTCATAACGGAACGGTGCATTCTGAGAAATCATCTGCTCGCGGCCGTAATTAATACCGTCAGTGGTGGCCGACAGGAATAACCGGTCAGCAATCTGAGCGACGCCGGTCGATGCTTCAAGCTCAAGGTCAAACAGTCTGGCGTTATCGGCCTTAATCAGCGGGGTGTACAGCAGGTGCTCTGTCTGCGCGTCATACTGCGATGAGGAATTGAACACCAGACGACCAACAACAGGCTGCTTTTTGTCACCGACGGTTATCTGATTACCTTCATACATAAAATCAACTGCCCTGTACGGCTCATCAAACAGGCCGGTTTTCAGCACAGCCCATTGCTGGCCGTTCTGGCTTGCTGCCGCGTCGAATACCAGTACATGCCGTGGAAGGTGAATGATCAGCAATTCGTGAGAGTCAAACCGCACCGACTCCATGATGCCGCCGGATAATTCATCGGCAGTGTAACCGCGCAGTATCTTCTCGATGGTTGCCGTGGCGATAGATTTAACCTGGCCGGAGTCAACCAGATAAACGGACGGTGCGCCGCTGGCCGGATGGCTGATGATAGCGAACGCATCCATGTAGTTGCATTTGCAGAATGTCCCGGCAATACCCTTGCTGACCATGTATGACGGGTTAGCCATGTAGAGAGCAGCGCCGACAGTGGTCGAACCGGTAAGCGTGAAATACTCAATCGTGGAAGCACCGAAGCACACAATGAAGTCACGCCACACGCCGATGCCGATAATGCCGTCAGGCTGGGATTCGGCACGATACTGACCGCTGTATTTGTCAGGGTGAGATTCATCCTCAAGGTCTGAAATGAAAAAGCTGTCAGTGCCTGCTTTCGACCACACATACCGGCCTTTAACACGGGCAACGTCACTCGCCTCACCGAGCTCATACTGGATATATCCGGTATCGACAGGCCAGTTGGTGATCGTCTTTTCTCCGCCGTCATAGCGATACTGCGTTATTTTTCCGCCGGACAAAACAGCCTGACTGGTAGCACTGTATGCCATCGATACGCGTGATTTTCCGGACACGCTGCCGATCACACTGTCACCGCGATACAGCTTGCCGCCGAGGACACGATATACAGCATTCTTCGCGGTATTGTACTGGACACCGCGAGACACTCCGTCAGCATCACGAAGCTTTTCGACTCCGGGAAATGACCGCATATAACCGGCTGCATTCAGGACTTCTTTCGGCGTTGCCAGCATATTCACCGGCAGAGAGTCGACATAATCAGCAGTCCTGAAATCTTTCGACAGCCCCCTAGATATCGGAACCTGAATCTTCGGCATTGTCTTTACTCCGGTGGAAGTATCGATACCCGTTCATCGTTGCCAGCCTGTTTCCTGAGCCAATCGGGAACCCGTTAGGGTAATGCGATCTGGCCTCTCTGGCCTTGCGCAATGAAACAGTGCGCAACAGGCGTTCTTTGCCATAACGGGCGGTAGTGATGACCTTATCGAGCGGGGCAATCTGGTAATCTGGCGCAATTCGTAATGCGAGGTTGTAAATAACGGCGCTGATGGCTGCTTTACTGATACCGTGGGCGTCACCCTGATCAATCGGAGTGTCGTCTGGTGCAAATTTATAGCCGGTAATGATACCTTTGCCGTCTTCGTACCACTCAAACATCATTGCCTCAAGATCATTAACGCCATCCTCAATAGACTGCGGCTCGATGTCTGTCAGTGTGGCATCAGACGCAACGCCGATTTTACGAAGCGCCGCAACGACTAATTCACCCTTCGTTAGTATCTGCATCTTTCACCGCCTTTTTTCGCGGGGTGCGAGGTTTCTTTTCTGGCTCTGGCTCTGGCTCTGGCTCTGGCAGAGTTTGAGTGTCTTCCGGGTGCATATACCAGCCAGCGTCGAGATAATTTTCAATCTCATCATCTTCAACCGTGATGATTTGCAGCTTCATACCCCAGATTTTTACATTGCCATTGGCTTTATAAAGCATCGTGCTCATTGGTCACTCCCCCTGAATAACCCAATCTTCGGCAAATAAATCGCCCTGAGATGGAACCCAGCCAGGCTGCATGATTCCTTGCGCATTTTTTAAATCAAGGTGTGGCGCGATAGTAAACTCACCAGTAATCCCGGCGCGATGGTAATCACTTCCAACACGAGGCTCACTTACCTTATAGCCACCTGCTTTAATTACGAATTGATTAGCACCATTCCATCCTGACCGTGAGATTTTTTTTCCTGCTTTTACTGCCTCTAATGCTTCGCCAAAGTTAGCCATTTTGCTTCTCCAGTAAAAAAGGGAGCCGAAGCTCCCAATGTGACAACGAGGATTTATTTCTGACCGGTCAGACCGACACCGACAGCTTCCGGGCGCTTGGTGCATGCTGAATACCACACAGCAATACGGCACTTACCTTCGAGGGTAGAAATATCACCCTGGTAAGCCACAACACCATTCAGGCCGACTGACGGGATGTTGAACGCCTCTGTTTTCATGCCGCTGAACAGAGCATGGTTGAGAGGGATCGGCTGGGACAGCAGCGTAATAGAATCATCAGCCCAGAAAATGTTGGTCTTGGCCGTCTTCACGTTAATGACGCTGATTGCCGCACCTGCTGCCAGCGAGGTATTGACGTTGGCATATGCACGCTCTTCCGGCTTCAGAGTTGCGTCATCCAGAGCGATAGGCTTCGGCATAATGGTGATGTTGTTGCCATCAACACCAACTACCGCAAACGTTGCGTCCTGAGTGAGCAGATCTTTTGCCATTTGTGAGATGAATTTCACACCGGCAAAGCTGATTTTGTCACCGCGCTTGAATGCTGACCCGTCGCTTACTTTCACTACTGCGGTGCGGTTATCAACGTTCTCACGGTTGCCGTCAACGTCCTCTTTCCACGCTTCAGGTTTAAACTTCTGAGCGCCATCAACTGTAACGCCGGTCGCAGTACCGGCTGTCAGCGTTGGCAGCTTAGGAGAGCGAAGAACGTCGTTAAACCCTGCAACCTGCTTCTGGATGGTGCCTGATTTATACGCCTCTTCAGGAATGCGACCATACATGTCTTTACCAGCCAGAGACATCCCCGCTTTTTTGTAGTCATCAGCGTTAAAGAAGTAACTCAGCCCCTGACTACGGTTAAGCTCACGCTGGAAGATCAGCGCTTCGGCATCAGACATCATATCCCATGCTTTGTTTTCAACAGCCACATGATCGACATCAGTCACAATCAGAGATGCGGTATCAGCAGCCTGTTTTGCGATAGATGTTTCGATGTTGTTTGCCAGCTTCAGGCCGGATGCCTTCATACGGCGGCGGATGGATGTTTCATCACGGGTATCGTCAGCACGAAGCGTGAAGAAGTCGTTATCAGGAACGCCCATGTTGCACTTAACAGACAGCTCGACAATACCTGTCGCTTTGTTGGTTAAATCCCATCCTGGTTGAGTCGGCGCCTCCTGCTCTACCGGCATCCAGATTGTATTCTGAGACCGCTGTAAGTCAGCAGCAGGCGGCGTGTATTTACTGACACGCTGAGCCATCGGGCAGTTATTTTCGATGGTGTTTACTACTTCATCCACCATATAGGTGATGATTTGACCTTCATTTAAAGCCATTATTTAATTCCTTGTAATTTCGCCTTTATTTGGCGGTAAAGCGCTACGTTTCCGTCACTGGCCGCTTTGTCCATCTGCTTCTGAAGCCCGGCGACATTAGCCGCTGAAACATCTCCGCTTAATGGTTCGTCAGCAGGCGGTGCGTCTGAACGCTGTTTACCGCGTGGCGTGAGAGTTAATCGTTCAGATAAGCGTGTCAGCTCAATGAGCGCGGACTGCCCGTCCATCGCCAGAAGTTGGCGAGCTTTCTCCGGGTTTGAACCCAGGTAATACATGACAGCTGCGGATTTCTCGGGGAACAGGCGCATGATGTCAGCGCCAACCTGCGGCGGAACCAACTGCATAAACGCATCTTCTTTATCCTGATAGTCAGGGATATTGAGTTTCTCCGCAGCGTCATAGTGTTTACGGGCGGCTTCCACATACTGCGCTGACTGTTGGGTGTATTCCTGAGTCTTGCGCCCCTGCTCCGCTACCGCATTGCTTCGTGCGTCCATGGCCTTCATCTGCCAGTCACTGTTAGCCTGCTGGAAAGCGGCCAGTGCGCGATTCTGGTCAAAGTCATACTTGGCAAGCGATTCATCAGAGAAGAAATCGTTCGGGTCAGGCTGCTTTGGTAACTCAGGATTCACCCGTAAGTGCTCCGGCAATTCACCGCGTTTCACTGCCTCCATCTGCTGCTCAAGCTCACGCTGACGCTTGCGCTCAATGCGGCGACGGGCAAATTCCGCGTTTGTTGCCGGGTCTTGTTTGGGTTTCCCCTCATCGTCTTTCAGTACAATGTCGAAGCCTTCTTCCTGACCTGCATTGTCGTTGGCATTATCGACAACTGAGCCATCTGCGGATGCCGCCGCCTGATCGCCGGGCAGGGTTAATTCTTCAGTCTGGTTCTGAATTTCGGTGGTTGTGCTCATGATATTTAACTCTCTTACAT
The DNA here is from genome assembly GCF_001807955.1 of Morganella sp. HMSC11D09. Classification (NCBI taxonomy): domain Bacteria; kingdom Pseudomonadati; phylum Pseudomonadota; class Gammaproteobacteria; order Enterobacterales; family Morganellaceae; genus Morganella; species Morganella sp. HMSC11D09. The sequence continues at coordinate 6,082 of NZ_KV791688.1, read as the reverse complement.
GGTTTGAGGTATCTCGGCTGGTGAGCCGGAAGGGATGTTTTGTTGTTGCTGTTCTGCAACCTTGTTCAGAAGCTCGATAGCTTTCATCACTGCGCCCTGCTGCAAGTCCTCAGCCTTAGCCAGAGTCAATGTAGTGTTTGCCTGTGATTCAAGTGCGTTATTCTGAGCAGTAAATGCTTTGATTTGTGTTTCCTGCGCCCTTGTCTGAGCGCTGACAAGTTCAGCCTCGGCTTTCTTCTGCTCTGCCATAGCTGCAATCATCATCGGGTCTTGTTTGCCCTGCTGAGCCTGCTGCGCTTCCATTAACCACTGCTGCTCTTCGTCAGTCTCCGGCTTCTTCAGGCCGTTAACTATCAGCTCGCGGTTAGCGTAGTCGCGGATGTACTCAACGCCTTTACCCTCCATCATGTTGGCGTAGGTCAGCATCATGACGTTCCACATAGGATGCTCAGGCGGAACCTTGGTAATCAGGTCGCCTATCTCAGCGCGGGCTGCATCTTTCTGTGACTGGAAGGACGGGCCGACATCAGTGTACGTTTCATACTTACCGCGGATGTCGTTTTTAGTGACAACCTGACCCTGCTGAAAGTCGACAGCCTGAGACATCAGCTCAACGTTGCTTTCGTTGCCATCTTCGGCAGTCGTGACAACAGTTCGCGTTGTGTCATAAATCTCACTGGCGATTGAAGCGTAAATCTCACCATCGCGGCGCATGGCGATTGCCAGGTTATCCTGAAACACGTATGTCTCAAGGTCGATGCGGGAGTTAAGCTGATTGACGGTATCAAAGGCCACCTGACCATTTGCGGCAGACGGGTCAACACCGATACGGGCAACCTCTTTTGCCGCCTGTGTGGCCGCATCAAGCATCCCGGCATCAGCGGGTGATATCTCCGGGTTCTCCATATAGGAGACGGCTCCGGGTGGTAAATCGACGTTACTTTCATCGGTTCGGTTAAGCAGATAGTATGGGTAGTCATCATCCCCGCTGTACATGTGCTCATACCCTGCAATCTGCTCGGGGTAGAAGAACGGCTTTTTCTTCGGTGATTTCGCTACCGTATCAGCACCCTTCGACAGGATGAAGTTACGCAGCCTCTGAGCATCTTTAGACAGGCGGACAACGCCCTCATACAGCTCAGTATCATCGAAGAACGACCACTCCCCATACACAGGTACAATCGGGATATGCTCACCGGCCACCGGAATCCTGTCCTTCAGAATCGCCGTGCTGGTGATGATGGATTTGTACACCCTGCGGCGCTTAACTTTGCGCTCACCTGCTTTCTCGGCACCTTCGGCTGACAGGCGCTCAATGTGATCTTTAATCTCACTGGCGTAGTAGCTCTGAAAGTCCATTACTGTCGGGTTGTAGTAGACGAATACCTTCTCGTTTTTCTCCTCAACCTCGTAGTGTTCAGCGACATAAATTGTTTTGCCGCTCGACCAGGTGAACAACCAATCAGTGTTCGGCGACTGGAATGTCGGAACATCATCAGGGTCTAACCCGTATTGCTCTGCAAATTCTTCCCACCCGTCAATATTGAGAGCGTGAATTATCGTGCAGCGCTTGGCATCAGATTTATCCATCTCCTTCGCGTTACAGTCCCATATCACATGGGTGCATGACTCATGGATAGGTTTGCGCCGGATGATCTGGTTATTGCTGGTAGGGTTATCATCCTCATACTCGGTGACAATGCGCCAGGCGCCGACACCGCACTCAATCTGCTCACGGACTGCCACGTTGACAGAAATCTTTGAGCTGTTATTGCGCATGTCTGTGCGGTACATCCCCATGAGGATGTCAGCAGCATCAGGAGAGGCTGTGTCTTTCGGCCTGTACTGAATCTCTATCGGATTCTTGCGCATCTCAGCAACGAGCTTACGCACCATAGGGCGCACAACATCAAACTGCCCGCGATACTGCAATGTGACATAGTCTTCTAACCAGTCATCCCACTGTGAAACGCGACTGAAAAACAAATCATTCCTCGCCTCCGTTCGTGCTGCTTCAGACGCGGAGTAATCGAGGTCGAATTTGCGCAATATGCTATTCAGCCGCTCATTTTTATCGACCATTAATGTCTCCTGATAGGCTTAATCGGGGCGGGAATTACTTTCTGTTTTGGCTTTTTGATATCGCGCATCATTTTTGCGAAGCGTCTCATCATGTAGCCGTAGCGCACGGCTGAAAGAACGTCATCGTTTATCTTGACGATCTTCCCGTTTTCATCGCGGTGATACAGGCGGAACTCTTCAAAGAATGGCTCACAGGTGTTGAATACCTTGAAGCGTCCATCAAGCATCATGTCGCGCAACTCGGTAATTCCAGGCTCGACGGCGTTACCACCATCAGGCCATGTGGCATGCTCAGGAAGCATCATGAATCCAGCATCAGAGTATTGGTTCTTAAGCTGCTCACCTCCCCCCTTCTCATGCTGGTTTCCGTCATGAGGCCATGCAGTTGGTATTTTCTGAGCCCACGGCTTTACTGCTCCCCAAGCCTGCACGGCTGTATGCTCTTTCTTCTTCCATACTCTTGCCAGATACATGGTGTCCGCGTCTTTATCCCACCAAAGTTGAATTTGTGCCTGTGGGTGATCCCAACCAAAGTCCATCGCATTGATAACGTAGAAGTGGTCTGGGCATTCGAACGGCTGACATTTGATTATCTCTTCAGGTATCTGAAAGATGCGTCCGCTTCCCATTGTCGGAATACCACGAGCACGAGCCTCACGCTCATGTTCAGGGTATGAGGCGACAATCCTTTCTTTCTCATCGTCAGTGTAGTGTTCGGCATCATAGATAGTCATATTGACCACCTTCTGAGCCTTGGACGGGTTCTTCAGAAACTTTTCTACTACTGACGACATCCCCATAAGCGGGGTAAAAGTGAGGATAGAAAACTGGCCGTATTTGTTGGTACGGGTAAGCCCTTCGGCGTAAATGGAATATGGCGGCTCTTCATCGAACCAGACACCGTGTATTGTGTCACCCTGCCATCTTGCACGGCCTTGTGAATACGGCTTGAAGTAGCAGATAGACATGCCATCTTCAACGCCATCAGCATTGTGGTGCCGGATAAGTATGTGGTCGACAAGGTTCGGGTAAAACGGTGACTTCTTCCAGCTGATCACATCCTCTTTAGGGATAGAGCCGTAACCAATTTCGTTATTTTCTTCAACGCGGCCACAGAGAATACGCTGAGTGGTTTTTGTTACCGTCTCGTTTGTTTCGCCACCAACCCACCACACGTTAGGCTCAAGAAATCGTTTGCCGCTCCACTCGCCTTTCCATGCTCCGTCTTCCGGATACCCTTTCGTGCCCGGATAACGCCCTGTAAGGTGGAACGCCACCTCTGCACCGCCGGTGTACGACTTACCCAACTGGTTACCGGCCATAAAGCAGCGCTCAAAATACTCACTACCGGCATCAATAAACTCACGTTGCTTTGCATACGGAGAATATTCAAACAACTGATGCGTCTTCCTGTATTCGTCTTCTTCTTCCAGCAACTCAAGCAATTCGTATTGCTCGTCGTCGCTCAGGTTATCAAGTATCTGATCCAGATTTTCCACGGTTAAATAACTCCTTAATACGAGAGCGGCGCTTGTCACGGTCTCCCTTGTCCGGAGTTACATCCTCGACCTCTTGGCGATCTTTGAGACCTAAATCACGTGCAATAATGTTTGCGTTAAGCAGGTCAGCGGCGGCACCGGAAAACTTCTGGTCATAGATGACTTTCTCTGCTCGCGTAGTGACTGCCATAAAATCTTCACGAGCGCGGTACAATTGCCATGTGCTGTCAGCTATATCCAGGAACAGGCAAAGCCCTGTGAGCGTCATTGCTCGCATCTTAGCGATAGGCTCCTGCGTCACTTCGCCCTGATAACTAAATGCTTTCATTTCCCACAGCGGGTTATCCTCTGCCCACTGGAAATACTCACAGCATGCATTCCATAAATCATCAGGAGACTCGAACTTCGGGCTTCGCCCATGGCTGCTTCTAGCCTCCCAGAATCTGTTTCCTTTTGGTGCGGCCATATATCCCCCTTAATCAATTATCCAGCCCACTCGGAAATGAGCTGTGTAATTGGCTATGCGAACAGGTCTAATGCTTCCTGCGCCTCTCTTGCTGCCTTTTGTGCTCTGGCAACAAACTGTGATTCAGTCTGGCATTTGTGGTAAGCGTCTTTGAAAAGCTCAAACTTGAGCGCATCGTCTTTAACGAACTCGATAGCGGCCTGAGCTGCGGCGGTGTCATTGCTCACCAGTCGCAGTAAGTCCAGACGCATCTGATGCTGTGCTGTGATTTCTGTCATTTTTGCACCTGTAGTTTTTGAGATAAGTGTTATGTCTCTCCATGGTCACGCCGCTTCTTCTCCGGTGGCTGACGTTGCCACTACGCAACATGAATAAATGCCGGATTCGTTGTTTTCGACTATCAGCATGCGCTCGTCACAAAAGGAGGATGAGTCATTGCTAACACGCTATACCGCGACAACGCTGCGCAAAGTGCTGGTTATTTGGGGTCGTTTACGTAATGGGCTACCGTTTTACCGGCGCTGTTGATAATTTCGGCTTTATCGCCAGGCTGCAATGTGAGGTCATCACCGCAGTTATTGTGATCGGTGTAATTCAGCTTATGCGCCCACGGTGACCACTGAATGCCATAGCCGGACTCAATGACTTCGTTACCTGATGCGGTGGTTACTTTGATTGTGAACATGATGATGCCTCGTTGATATGAAGGCTTTGCTTGAGAAGATAACCTTCAAGTGGCCAGATTTTATTTACGGCATTCTGACGGGCAATTTTTCTGCCAATCTCTGCATCAAAGTTTTCCGGGCTGGCGCAGGCAGACTCACCGGTAACAGTGAAGCCGTTTTCTAATACAAGCACACAGAATGTGAGCAACTGAAGCGGGAATAAATCTTTTTCAGTATCGAGAGGTTTTTCTCTGCCAACATACGTCCCAACTGACAGAGCACCATGACGACCATCATATGCAGTGAAATAGTGTTCGCTGCGAATTACGTTATCGATATGGCCTGGCGTTATGCGAGCCGCCGTTTTACCTTTATCCTGAATTTCTTTCTCAATTTCATTATCAGTCACAGTGTCACCTCTTGGATGTATGTTTAATTTGGTTCGCAACCATCATCACGCATCACTACGTTACTTTGGTCACTTCCGTCTGTTCCGGCATGTCAAGATAGGATTGGATCACCATCCTTACGGGGTTAACAATCTGGTTCCTTGTCGGTGGAATTAGTCTTTCAGGTATTCGTCAGTAGCAACGCACTGCACTGACTCAAGCATCTCTGCGCTGTTACTGGTCACTGTGATGCTGGTGTGCGGGTGGTGATTTTCAGCCAGGAACTTCATCACCGGCTTAATCAGTTCTTCAAATTCAGTGTCTTTCTGTTCCACAGTATTTCTCCATTAAAAAGCCCCGCTATTTAGCGAGGAGTTGTTGTTCTTCCAGCTCTAAAATTTCTTTGTTTAGCTTATCCAACTGGCTATTCCAGCTCATCAGGGTGATAACATCTTCCGGCGGCGTGCTGTCAATAAATTCAAGCACCTTTCTTTTTCCTGATTTCAGGTAAGCCAGCTCGGTTTCAATGCTCACTTCGCTCTCTCCGCTTCTATCTCCCGTATTGCCCGCTTATCGTGATTGCAGTCTGCTATCGACTTCATGGCATCGGTCAGCAACAGGATTGCGCCGCCGTAGGTCAGCTCATCCGGAATAACCGGCTGCGGGCAATCAGCGGTCAGCTGTGGCGGGATCGGGACCGCCGGCGCGGGCACGAATGTCTCTTTCGTATTGCTGCAACTTCCCAACAACGCCAGGGGAAACAGGAGTAACAGCGCACTCACTGTCTTTAAACTCCGTTCTGATAACGGTTTTAATTTTGACATTCTCCGTGTCCTCTGTTTCTTTGGCCTTGATGTTGTCGAGAGCCACACGCTGATTGATAGCGACAGCAGATAGGGTGATGTTATTTACCGCCGTCAATGCAGAGTGCTTATCTTTCAGTGCCTGGTGGTTATCCTTCAGCCCACCATACAGATGCAA
>NZ_KV791687.1:0-1201 GCF_001807955.1 Morganella sp. HMSC11D09 | reverse complement strand
GAACCTGCCGTCCGGTAAATCACAGGCCCGCACTATTCAGATGGTCACGGTTAACGTGGTCACTGTTACCACGGAATACAGTGAAACGCCGGAACCGGAATGTGTCTGGGTAACGGAATCAGACGAGTTATACGCCCAGCAGTACCGGGTGGTGAGTGTGACTGAGAATGATGATGGCACATTCACGATATCGGCGGCCATGCATGATCCGGACAAATACGACCGGATAGACACCGGCGCGGTACTCGATGAACGGCCAATCAGTGTTATTCCGCCCGGCAACCAGTTCTCGCCGAAAGATATCATCATTAACTCTTATTCTGTCGTGAACCAGGGGATCAGCGTTGAAACCATGCAGGTTACCTGGTCACCGGCAGAGAATGCCATTGCCTATGAGGCGCAGTGGCGGCGTGATGACGGCAACTGGATCAATGTACCGCGCAATGCCACGACTTCATTTGACGTGCCCGGGGTCTATTCAGGACGCTATTTGGTGCGGGTCAGGGCAATCAACGCAGCCGAAATCTCCAGCGGCTGGGGATATTCAGAGGAAACCCGGCTGACCGGCAAGGCGGGAAATCCGCCGGTGCCGCTGAACTTTCGCGCGAGCACGCTGGTATTCGGGATCAAACTGAACTGGGAGTTCGGGAAATTTACGGAAGACACCCTGAAAACTGAAATTCAGTACAGCAAAACCAACGACGGGCAGAATCTGTTACTGCTGGCCGATGTGCCGTACCCATCCCGCTCTCACGAACTGGCCGGTCTGGCCGCCGGTACCGCGTTTTATTTCCGTGCCCGGCTGGTGGATAAAACCGGCAATCAGTCACCCTGGACTGAGTTTGTGCTCGGCGTGGCCGAGTTTGATACAGAGGCTATTCTGGATGATGTTGAAGCGATCCTGGAAGACTCAAAAATTATTCAGGAACTCAGCAATAACGACATGGACTCATTCGAGGCCATTATCAACAACGCCAACAACACCTATGGCCAGTGGATGCACCTGCAGCGTGAAAATGGTGTGATGAAGGCTGAAATTATCCGCGTTGATAACTATGTGGTGACGGAAACCAAAGCGCTTGCTGAGCACCTTGATGCAGTACAGGCCACTGCAGATAAAAGCCTTGCCCGTGCGCAGAACTCCATCAAAGCCGAGTATGACATGGAGAAAGGCACGGCTTCGGCAATCTGGAAGTCGCTG
>NZ_KV791686.1:0-1172 GCF_001807955.1 Morganella sp. HMSC11D09 | reverse complement strand
TTTGAACGTACGAAACCGCACGTTAACGTTGGTACTATCGGCCACGTTGACCACGGTAAAACTACCCTGACTGCTGCAATCACCACCGTTCTGGCAAAAACCTACGGCGGTAACGCTCGTGCATTCGACCAGATCGATAACGCGCCTGAAGAAAAAGCACGTGGTATCACCATCTCTACTTCTCACGTAGAGTACGATACTCCGACTCGCCACTACGCGCACGTTGACTGCCCGGGGCACGCCGACTACGTTAAAAACATGATCACCGGTGCTGCACAGATGGACGGCGCTATCCTGGTTGTTGCTGCAACTGATGGCCCTATGCCACAGACCCGTGAGCACATCCTGTTAGGTCGTCAGGTTGGCGTTCCTTACATCATCGTATTCCTGAACAAATGTGACATGGTTGATGATGAAGAGCTGCTGGAACTGGTTGAAATGGAAGTTCGTGAACTTCTGTCTCAGTACGATTTCCCTGGCGACGACACGCCAATCGTTCGCGGTTCAGCGCTGAAAGCACTGGAAGGCGAGCCAGAGTGGGAAGCTAAGATCGTTGAACTGGCAGGTTTCCTGGATTCTTACATCCCGGAGCCAGAGCGTGCAATTGACAAGCCGTTCCTGCTGCCAATCGAAGACGTATTCTCAATCTCCGGCCGTGGTACCGTTGTTACCGGTCGTGTTGAGCGCGGTATCATCAAGGTTGGTGAGGAAGTTGAAATCGTGGGTATCAAAGATACTGCGAAAACCACCTGTACCGGTGTTGAAATGTTCCGCAAACTGCTGGACGAAGGCCGTGCCGGTGAGAACGTCGGTGTTCTGCTGCGTGGTACCAAGCGTGAAGAAATCGAACGTGGTCAGGTTCTGGCTAAACCAGGTTCAATCAAACCACACACCAAATTTGAATCAGAAGTTTATATTCTGAGCAAAGATGAAGGTGGTCGTCATACTCCATTCTTCAAAGGCTACCGTCCACAGTTCTACTTCCGTACCACAGACGTAACAGGTACTATCGAACTGCCGGAAGGCGTTGAAATGGTAATGCCGGGCGACAACATCAAAATGATCGTCACCCTGATCCACCCAATCGCAATGGACGATGGTCTGCGTTTCGCAATCCGTGAAGGCGGCCGTACCGTTGGCGCGGGTGTTGTAGCGAAAGTGATGGGTTAATT
>NZ_KV791685.1:0-9323 GCF_001807955.1 Morganella sp. HMSC11D09 | reverse complement strand
TCATTTCGCCCTCAGCCGGAACCGACCCCAATTAGCGAGAAAAGAATGAAAATCGGCTATGCACGTAAATCTACGCATCTTCAGGATGTGGCGCACCAGGTTGACGAACTAACAAAAGCTGGATGTGAGCAAATCTATCAGGATCAGACCTCACGTAGCGGCCCCAAGCGCGACAAAAAAGGTGCGCCGGAACTGGAGAACTGCCTGAAAGCATTGCGCGAGGGAGATACCCTAGTAGTTTGGGCACTAGATCGGCTCGGCGGTTCATTGGGTCAAGTCATTACTTTACTCGACGACCTGAAGAAACGCGGAATAACTTTCATAGCCATCAAGGACAGAATAGACACAAATGCGCCAGTTATAGGGGAAATCTATACTCATCTGATGGCGATATTCTCTAGCTTTGAACGCAACCGCAATATTGAAAGAACGCGCTCAGGCCTTGCAGCTGCACGCGCAAGGGGCCGTGTGGGAGGGAGAAAACCGTCACTTTCTGAAGAAGATGTTAAACAAATTAGAATCTTACTTGCTGATCCTGAAATGACAGTTGGTGCAGTTGCTAAGCGCTTCAACGTTTCTCGCATGACTATTTATCGCTACACCACAAAATCATGAATGACCGCAGCATGGCGGTTTTATTTTCTTATGCCCGTCAGGGCATGGAAGGCGACCACGCCGGACTTAAACGGGCACCGGCCGCAAATCGCCGGAAACCGCAACGCTGACCGTATCGCCCGGCCCAGCCCCTCCCTGCAAAGCCATAACCCAGCCCGCCGCCACGCAGCTGCCGCACGTCCCCCACGGTGGTGCGCAGTGGGCGCCGCGCGCCTGCGCGCGGGAACGGCGGCCCGCCTTCGGGTCGCGGCGCCGTACTGCGCGTTAGCGGCCGCACGCGGCCGGTTACGGGGGACACTACGCCATACGACCAGCGACCCGCTGAGCTGCACAATCCACGGATAACACAAGCTACATACATGTCGATATGGGAATCGGCCCACCTTGCCGGGCTGCGTAATTGCATCGGACTTGACTACCCATTTGCATTTTACTTGGTGACCGTTTGCAGATTACTTGACCATCACCAACTAAATCTGTCCCATTAGATTTAGTTGGCGTAAGGCCTTACATCTTAACGGCTGCTGTGTGCCAAAAGCGGACGCTACGATTCCGCAGTGATTAAACCCCCAACCCCAAAAGACCTGTTGAAATGGGGTCAGCAAAACAGATACATTACGCACGTTGTTACCTTGTATCATCAGGATGCCGTTGACTGTGTTTTTTAGCCGTGAAGTCATTTCCAGAATCGTGCTTATCATCATGGCTGTTGCCGTGCTGAGCAGTTCGCTTATGGCAAAACCACAGGCTGTCTACAACGTCCAGGATACAACGACCATCAGTGACCATCAGCACGATAGCGATGAACCGCTGAATGAGCACGATCCGCTGCTGTTCCACTCGCACGGTAATGTGCACCACCTCAATGCCGATCATTCCCACGATCTGAACAAACTCTTCACCCTGACTGCTTTGCAGGCCTGGAACGCGGGCATACGGGCGACCTTTGCGCTGAGTTCAGAACAAATTCTGCGAATGCCACAGGCCACCCCCGAACGCCCTCCGAGATCCCTGTTTGCGTAATAACTGCTGTTAATTCGTTATTATTCAAACTGTAAGGATTTTGTATGAACACCTGCCTTAATTTACAAGGCCGGTTGAGCGGTGGCCTGTTTTCGACTCAGGCGCGTTCGGCTTGTCTGTTTTTCATATTGTTATTGCTTTTCTACAGCCAGGGTGCGGCCGCACATGGCGTAGCCGAAGGCGACAAAGGGTACATCCAGGAAATCACCGGGATTAACATCATCCCGTTTATCTACCTTGGCGCGAAGCATATGGTGACCGGCTACGATCACCTGCTGTTTCTGTTCGGCGTGATTTTCTTTCTCTACAAAATGCGCGATATCGGGCTGTACGTCAGCCTGTTTGCTATCGGACACTCCACAACGCTGCTCATTGGGACGTTCTTTGACATCAGCGTAAGCGCTTATCTCATTGATGCCATTATCGGACTGTCTGTGGTCTACAAAGCCCTTGATAACCTTGGCGCGTTCCAGCGCTGGTTTGGCTTTCAGCCTAATACGAAGATGGCGACGCTTATCTTTGGTTTCTTCCACGGCTTTGGCCTGGCGACCAAAATCAAGGAGTTCGAAATTTCCCCCGATGGCCTGTTCGTCAACCTGATTGCCTTCAATGTCGGGGTCGAGATAGGTCAGCTTCTGGCGCTGAGCGCCATCCTTATCATCATGAGTTACTGGCGGCAGACGGCGAGCTTTTTCCGCCATGCCTACACCGCCAATGTGGTGATGATGAGCGCCGGTTTCCTGTTAATGAGTTACCAGATTTGTGGCTACGTTTTAGCCTGAGGGAGAAAAGAGAATGTATAACACCGATTTACCGACCCGCGCAGAGCTGCCATCTGCGATGAAGCTGATGCAGTCCACTATCCTGGCGGCTATTGTTGCTTTAACGCTGCTGATAACCATCGTGATGCCTTCAGAATATGGTATCGATCCAACGGGCGTTGGCCGCCTGCTGGGCCTTAAACAGATGGGCGAAATCAAAACGCAGCTGGCGGAGGAAGCCGCCACGGACAAACAGGCGAGTACGAGCCAGTGGGGGCAGTCAACCACTCCGACGAATGAGCGCCCGGTGGCGGATAACCCGCCGACAATCACGCAAAACAACTACCCGGAGCTGAGCGTTCCGGCGACAACTCGTGCGCCAGAAGCCCCAACTGCCGGTTCTCAGCGCAATCAGCTGTTAATTACTCTGAAACCGAATGAAGCGGCTGAAGTTAAGATGGAAATGCGTAAGGATGCCCGGGTGACTTACCAGTGGACAAGCTCTGGACCTGTCAACGTGGATGCACACGGCGATCCGGTTAACGCACCGAAAGGGTTTTACCACGGCTATGGTAAGGGCCGCCAGATAACCTCAAAGGATGGTGTGTTGCAGGCGGCCTTTGACGGTAAGCATGGCTGGTTCTGGCGAAATCGTGGTTCAAAGACGATTACTATCCAGCTTGATACCAATGGCGAATACCAGAGCATTAAGCGCGTAATCTGATTAATCGGGCCCGTATAATGCGGGCCCATCTTATTCATTCCGGCAATACAAGACTTTACACTTTCGCCTCTTACATCCTCCCCGGGGGGATGCTAATCTTTTCTCTATGTTATGAAGACTGCCTGAGAGAAACGCCAGCGATGTATCTGATGTTTAAACGTTCACCCCGTTATATTCTGATGATTGTCATCATGGCCGTTGGCATGATGATGTCGTCGATGGGCACGTTTGCGTCACACGGTACCAACGGCCTGACTGGTTACGAGATGAATCTGCATGATGCAGAAGTCACCATGACAGTGCAGGATCACTCCCACGACTCGGATATCCCTCAGTCTGGTCACGCAGGCCATCATCAGACAGACCATTTCCATGAAACCCCTCAGCAGCCGCCCTCTGTGGAGATCTCCCTCTCTCCTGTAGCAGACAGATGGTTGCCGCTTGCCGATCTTCGCAGCCCGGTTAAGGCCACGGACATCATTTACCGCCCTCCAAGCACCCGCCAGATCTGATGGCTGTTGCCGGTAGCAGTTTGCTTCCTGGCGTTTACCAACTTCAGATTTAGCGGAGAGGCTATGTACACAGACTCCATACAGGCGCGTCGCGAGATTGCGCGTAATTTTACTGAACTTAATTATCGAATTACCCCTCTGCACTGGCAGACACTGTGCATGGGCGTTAATCGCGATCTCCAGGCCAAAAAACTGCGTCCGAACGTCCCTGTTCCTTCACGACGTAAGGTCATTCCGTTCCTGAAAATGATGCACAAAGAAACGGGCTCGATGTTGAAAGCCATTCTTGCCTTTGGTTTCGATGGCCCCTGGACCTCCAGCGGTGGTTCGTTTCGTCTGGCGCGAGAAATTGGGTTCGATATTGCCCACCATGCAAAAAACATTCATCACAAAAACGGTACCGTCACCTTCCTTGAAATTGGTGCTGCCTGGGCAGGTTTTCGTGCTGAAGAAGCGACCAGCCATCAGGCGGCAATTTCCGGACTTGCCCAGAGCTTCAGGGAGCAGCTCGGGGAGAGCGCATTCCTGCATTTCACCAATCTCACGCCATGGCACGAATCGCTGCCAAAGGGGGTGACTGAGCATCCCTACGTGACGGCTGCCGGGCTGTGCGTACTGGAGAAGCAGGGAGTTCGGGCCGGTGAGGTCGATATTATCTACTCTCAGGCCGCAGCCTATTTCGAACAGGATTACACGGCATTCCTTCGCAGCGCAGCCCGTCTGCTGAAAGGGGATGGCGTCTTAATCTTCAATCATGATCCTGTTCTGGCGAGCGCGATGGATGAAGTCGCGTGGGAGCAAGGACTCCGGCTGGTTCGACGTAAGCAAATGGGCGGAATGAATGGCGCGATTGCCCGTTATCACCGGCTTCGTTCATCCCCGGTGAGTCAAATGGTTTTCCCTGGGGTAAACCGTGAACAGGACGATGAAGTGGTCTGTGAATCACTGGTTATGTCGGCACTTCGTCGCAGCGTGGAGGTGTAACGCCCGATATGTTGACGCGCAGACATTTTCTCACCACCACAGGAGCGTTGCTGATGACAACATTACTGCCGGGGGAAACCCTGGCAGCCTCTCTGGCCGAAAAAGTCAGTGATACATGGCAAAGAATTATCGCTCGCCGCACTGCTAAGGAGACGATAACGCCGGGCTGGATTTTACAGTCGCTCGGGCTTCAACCGGGCTCAACGGAACTGCGGAGAGCCATTTTTGAACTGGTCAGGCGAATGCCCTATCAGCTTGGGTCATGGAATAACCAAAGCATGAGCCTGTTTGAGCAGGGTTTTGGCGACTGTCGTCATAAAGCCGCCGCGGCCGAACGATTGCTGGTTGCCGGTGGGATTACAGCAAGGCGAAAACTGGTGCAGTTTGACTGGGCTGACTTGCCCGTTCCTCCGGAAATACTGGCTATTTTGCCGCAAACCCAGGGATTTCATGACACCGTGACTTTTGAGTTAAACGGGAAAACATGCCTGTTTGATGCCACCTGGGATATAGCCCTGCGCGGCGCGGGCTTCCCGGTGATGCCTTCCTGGGATGGCAACTCTGATACCTGGTCGGTGACTTCCCGGATGTCGACGCAGCAAACCGTACAGATGCCACAGCCCGGGCAGGATATTTACAGCGCTAACCAGATGAGCTGGCCTCAGCGCGAGAAAACCATGGCCTTCAATCAGGCGCTGAATAGCTGGCTGGACGACGTTCGGGCTAACCGTGATGACTGGTGCACCATCGTCCATAGCGATGTTGAAGCCACACGGCTGAGTCTGAAAACCTGCCTGGGACTTCTGAGTTAACACCTTTCTCGTCAGAAGGGGCTTCGCAAGGAAGCGGTGATAACACCTTCGACACTTTTTATGCTGCTTCAGGTATAACGCTGGGATACCTGAAGCTTTTTTTATTCAACATATCAGATGGTTGGTAAATCACTCATCCTCCCCACCAGGATAATGCTTGTCATTTTTTCCAGGTCCCTCTATGCTTTCATCATCCCCCCGGGGGGGATGTAAATTTAAGCCAAGAGAATTCCTGATGCTCAATATTCTTTCTAATCGTACCTATCGCCACCTGTTTATGGCACAGGTTATCGCCCTTATCGGCACCGGTCTGGCGACCGTCGCGCTGGGGTTGCTAGCTTATGATCTGGCCGGAGACAGGGCTGGTGCTGTGCTGGGTACCGCGCTGGCTATCAAGATGAGCGCCTACATTCTGGTTGCGCCGGTAGCGGCGGCCTTTGCCGATAAATTCCCGCGTCGCACCATGCTGGTGACGCTGGACTTAGTCCGCGCTCTGGTGGCGATCGCGCTGCCTTTTGTCACTCAGATCTGGGAAATCTACATCTTGATCTTCTTCCTGCAGTCTGCTTCGGCAGCGTTTACACCGACTTTCCAGGCGACGATCCCGGACATTCTCCCTGACGAACGTGAATATACCCGGGCGCTGTCTCTGTCACGCCTGGCCTACGATCTTGAAAGCGTTATCAGCCCGATGCTGGCGGCGGCGCTGCTGACAGTCATGAGTTTCCATAATTTGTTTGCCGGTACGGCAGTCGGATTCCTCGCCTCTGCGGCTCTGGTTGTTTCCGTGTCGTTGCCAAAAATGAAAGCGTTAACCGTCAAACGCAGCGTCTATGACAAAACGACGCGAGGCATGCGCATCTTCCTGAAAACACCAAGGCTGCGTGGTCTGCTGGCACTCAATATGGCCGTGGCAGCGGCAAGCGCGATGGTTATCGTCAATACCGTTGTTCTGGTACAGGCTGACTTTGGTTTATCACAGCGCTCGACTGCCAGTGCGCTGGCCTTCTTCGGTGTCGGGTCGATGGTGTCTGCACTGGTTCTCCCGAGACTCCTCGACAAAATGCGCGACCGCATGCCGATGCTTGTGGGGGCCGCGCTTTTGGTGATTGGCCTGGGGCTGGGTATTTTCCTGATGGATTACTTCACTCTGGTTGTGCTTTGGGCATTGCTGGGCGTCGGATATTCACTTTCTCAAACCCCCAGTGGCCGCCTGCTGCGCCGCTCATCAACGGCGGAAGACAGACCCGCGCTATTTGCCGCTCAATTTGCATTGTCGCATTCATGCTGGCTGGTGACTTATCCGCTGGCCGGATGGGTCGGCGCGACATGGGGCACACAGGCTTCGTTCATCGCGTTGACCATCGTAGCGGCGCTGTCGTTGCTCACCGCCGTGCTTATCTGGCGTCCTGAGCATGAAGAATATGTTCAGCTGCACAGCCATACCGACGCCGAAACGAATAATGCATCCACTCATGAACATGATTTCGTCATCGACGATGAACATCCGTCATGGCCGAAGAAAGAGAAGTAATTTCCCTGAAAGACAACCAGGCAGGAGAGGATAAGCCGATAAAAAATGTGACCATAGCGATGATACACATTATCTTATCCCCTCCACCTGGAGAGGATAAGATATGACTGTTCACGCATCACACCCTGACATTATTAAAAGACTTAAGCGTGCCGCCGGGCACCTGAAAAGTACCATCCAGATGCTCGAAGATGAAAAAGCGTGTCTGGATATCGCCCAACAGCTGCATGCGGTTGAAAAAGCGATAACGAATGCAAAGCGTACCTTAATTCATGACCATCTTGATCACTGCCTGGAGGATGCGCTTCATGCCGATCATGCCGGAACTGAAACAACGCTAAGCGAATTTAAAGAGATCACCAAATATCTTTAAGGCAAGCGAAACATGACTGATTTTTCTGCTCTTCTGCAGCAAGGCGTAGCCAATGCCTGGCTGTTTATTCCCAGCGCTATCCTGCTGGGTGCGCTGCACGGACTGGAGCCAGGACACTCCAAAACGATGATGGCGGCGTTTATTGTGGCTATTCGTGGAACGGTGAAACAAGCGGTTCTGCTGGGACTGGCGGCGACCATTTCGCACACCTCTGTGGTCTGGCTCATTGCCATGGGTGGGATGTATGTCAGTCAGAAATTCACCGCTGAATCTGCGGAGCCCTGGTTCCAGTTAATTTCGGCCATCATCATTCTTGCCACGGCAGCATGGATGTTCTGGCGTACCTGGCGCGGTGAGAAGCTATGGAAAATGGAGCAGGAAGAGGAGCATTCCCACGGTCATCACGAACATGATGAAACCCGGATTATAGATACCGGCCACGGCAGCGTTGAACTCTCTATTTTCGAGGAAGGACAGCCACCTCACTGGCGTTTACGTACGCTCAGCGGCAGAAAGTGGGAAGCCAGCAACATTTCTGTAGCCACAAGGCGGGGCAATGGAACCTATTCTCAGGTTTTCGACTTCGTTGAAAAAGACGGGTTTATGGAATCAGCCCTGGCGATCCCTGAGCCACACAGTTTTGATGTGCGCCTGTCTTTAGGCCATCGTGGGCATGTACACGATTATGATGTGGAGTTTCGCGAGCATGAGCACGGTCACGACCATGACCACGATCACTCCGCACTGGAGGGGCTGGATGTTAATTCCCGCGAATACCAGGACGCTCACGAAAAAGCCCATGCGAACGACATCAAGAAACGTTTTGCCAATCGCAGCGTAACCACCGGGCAGATTATCCTGTTTGGGCTGACCGGCGGACTTATTCCTTGCCCGGCGGCCATCACCGTTCTGCTGCTCTGCATCCAGGTGAAGGAATTTACGCTCGGTGCCGCGCTGGTACTGTGTTTCAGCATCGGCTTAGCAATTACGCTGGTTTCTGTGGGTGCAGCTGCGGCGTTTAGCGTTCGCCAGGCAACCAAACGCTGGAGTGGCCTGGATACTCTGGCACGCCGTGCCCCATACTTCTCAAGCGTACTGATAGCCCTGGTCGGCATTTACATGGGCTACCATGGCTGGATCGGCGTTACCCGCTGATTTTCTCTTGTAAAAGCCACATGCCTGAACCCACCAATTGGTGGGTTTTTTATCTCTGAAGCCTGTCACATTTTCATCCCCCACAGGGGATTGCAATTGAGCTTTTATAGCCGCTCATTTATTATAAAGGCATCCCCCCTGGGAGGATGTGAAATCATAAATGGAACCTGCTATGCAAAAACAATACTTCAGTCAGATTCGTCGCCAGCTCGTCAACGTCACCGGCGTGTTGCTCGCTTCATTCATCGTCATTCCAGCCCTGGCAGCGCAAGGCGGTTTCTCCGCAGAGAAAGAGCCAGTCGCCACTGAACGCATGTATGCCGGTCATAAGGTTCAGCAGGAAAACAGTCAAAGCCGCATTCAGGCCGTGCCGTCGATGCACGAAGGGGCGTGGATCACACTGGAAGGCAATGTCATCAGCCAGCAGCAGGAAGAGTGGTATACGTTCCGCGATCCAACCGGAACCATCAAAGTTCGTATTCCACAGAAAGTCTGGAACGGGCAGCACTTCGATGCGCAGGATTTGGTGCGTGTGAGCGGGCAGATAAGCCGTGAGAATGGCACTACGAGCCTGAACGTTGAGGTGATCAAAAAGCCTTAAATTTGAAGGATCATGAGTATGACGAACTACATTGTCCAGTTCATATGTAGTTCGTCATTTGAATGTCCGTTGATCGCTCATAGCTGCCGGTCAACTCGGAAGGAAACTGTCTCTATTTTCTGTTGGAGATGACCAAGAGAAGTGCAAACAGGCAGTCAAGTAAAATGCAAATGGGGAGTCAAGTGAATGCAAATACCCACCGGGCGCCGCTGCCGCGTGGGAATCGGCC
>NZ_KV791684.1:194311-279786 GCF_001807955.1 Morganella sp. HMSC11D09 | reverse complement strand
GCGCTGGCTGAGTTCAGATCCTGCGGGAACTGTTGACGGACTGAATCTGTATTCAATGGTGAGGAATAATCCGGTGTCATTTTCTGATGAACAGGGGCTTGTTGCTTATCCGCGCACACAAATTCCCGGAACATCTCTTTATCAACCGGGTATCAGTACAGGCAGTGACAGGGAAATTCGGGGCGCTAAGTTGATACCTCCGGCAGCGAACACGGTTACTGAATTATTTAAAGGAGAACCCGTCAGGCTGGATGATGTATTAGCTGACAGTACATTACAGCAAACACCTCTGCTTACTGACCTGATTAACCCGGCGAAGGTAAAAATGGACAGTTCGACGCGAAGTTCTCTTTCTGCCGTTAAAGGCGGAATAATGGAATTTAATGCTGTTCATATACCGGCCGGAAATAACGGTATCAATGCATTACGGATTATTGATACCGAAACATCGGCTTTCCAGAGGGGGAAAGGAACAACATTAGCATATTGGGTTCCGCAAGGAGGATATGCGGATATTCCTGCCCATCCTGAAAATGGTCAGCCTCAGTTGGTATTCACGCCGGGGTTCAGCGGGTGTTCGTTTGTTGCTGATAAACTGGATGATATGACTATCAGGGTACGACATGTTCAGGGAGGTAAAGAAGATGCCGAGTATAACAGATTACATGCGTCTGAGCATGGGCATGGAATGATTGGAGCAATGGAATATCGCGACTACGGATATCATGAAAACTACAGCGGAACAGTTCTGGAAAATATCCAGGGATCAGCATTTATGAAATATGAAGGAGACTCATGGCAAATTAAATACCAGCGCCTGAAAAATGCACCGGGTATTGTTTCTATGGGTGAAAAAACATCCGGAATAGTAAGAAAACAACAGGGGCTTAAGCTCGAAATCCGCCATAGCAGGGAACGCAGTGTTGTTGGTACTGGTTCTGTTCCTTTAATGCATTGATGAAAGATTGTTGTAATAATAAGCTAAAAAGCACTTCCCCCGGGAAGTGCTTTTTTCTGTGTATCAGTCCCGTTTCGCCACCGGGGCAAATTTCCCGTCCAGCACTTTTGCCAGATCCTGCGGTGCCAGTTCGATATCCAGGCCGCGTTTGCCGCCGGAAACAAAAATAGTGGCAAATTCCTGTGCGCCCTCATCAATCAGGGTCGGCAGACGTTTTTTCTGTCCCAGCGGGCTGATCCCGCCCACCAGATAGCCGGTGACTTTCTGTGCATTCACCGGGTCAGCCATTTCCGCTTTCTTCACACCAAGGGCTTTGGCTACCGCTTTTAAATCAAGCTGTTCTGATACCGGGGTGACTGCCACGGCGAGATGTTTATTATCACCGTTAAGCGCCACCAGCAGGGTTTTGTATACCTGACGGGCATCGAGATTGAGTTTGCGGACCGCTTCATCACCGAAATTATGATCATTCGGATCATGTTCATACGGATGGAGGGTGAATGAAATCCGGTTTTTTTCCAGAAGTTTTACAGCCGGTGTCATAGGTCTTTCCTTGCAGATAATTCAGACGGCAGTGTCACAAGGCCTGCCAGTTTAACACAAAATGGACGGCAGATTATGGTCGCCGTAAAGATGCAGTGCGCCGACCGCTACCACATAATTGCCGGGCGGCAGCTGTATCAGCCTGGTTTTCCAGGCGTCGTTGCGGCTTATCATCAGATGCTGATACGTCTGCTCGCTGAAGGTGGCGGGCAGTGGCTGCGCGAGTTTTTCCGGCCGGTAATCCAGCCACCAGCCGAGCATAATCTGAAGTGCGCGGGCATTGTCATGCCAGTAGGCCAGGGTATCTTCCAGCAGGCTCAGCCCTTCGTCCGGGAAATCCAGCAGCATCTGTAACTGTGCCTGTGTGCCTTCCAGCTCAAAAACGGGGATATTCTGTCCGTGAGCGGCATTGAGCATCTGATAATCAATGCCGTAATGCGGACGCAGCCCCAGGCTTTGTGCCTGGGCGGACTGCAGGATCAGCGCCACCTGCCAGGCGGGCAGGGTATCCAGCGTCTGTACCGGCTGACGCTGTTCCTCACAATAGCGGCGGTAGTCATCTCTCAGGTGCTCCGGTAAGCGCTCACTTACCGGCAGACGGGGGAATTCAGGGTCCTGTCCCGGGAACGGCGGTGCCGGACGGGTGATATCCGCTTCCACAATCAGGCCATCAGCACGATTGATTCTTTCCAGCAGCGGGCCGGGCAGCGGGTACATGGCTTCCGATCCCATATGAATACTGCCGACCAGATGCAGTGAGATATCCCCGGGCAATGTGAGGTCAACCGAAGGCCAGGTGCAGCCACCCTGCGGATCAGGCGGGATAAGGTAATCTTTCAGCCGGCGGAACAGTGTTTTCATGACGACTCCTGTCGTGAAACGATACCTTAGTTGACTGCAAGCGCGGGCTTTTTTCAACCCTGATAAGTAATATCCGGTTAATTAACAGGAAAAAAATAAGGGCGCGAAGCATTCGCGCCCTTATTGGTTGAGTTATTAATCTTTCGGTTTAAAACGTAACAACCGGTTGGCGTTACTGACCACGGTAATGGATGACAGCGCCATGGCCGCCCCTGCCACTACCGGATTCAGCAGTGTGCCGGTGAACGGGAACAGCACCCCGGCTGCGATCGGGATCCCGAGGGTGTTATAAATAAAGGCACCCAGCAGGTTCTGTTTCATATTACGCAGTGTCCCTTTCGAGATAGCCACCGCATCGGCCACGCCGTGCAGGCTGTGGCGCATCAGAGTGATTGCTGCCGTTTCGATGGCAATATCACTGCCGCCGCCCATCGCGATCCCCACATCTGCCCGTGCCAGCGCAGGTGCGTCATTGATACCGTCACCGACCATGGCGACACGGCGTCCGGCCTGCTGTAATTTTTCAATGGCAGCGGCTTTGCCGTCCGGCAGTACACCGGCGATCACTTCATCAATCCCGGCTTCTTTGGCGATAGCCCGGGCGGTTACTTCGTTGTCCCCGGTCAGCATCACCAGACGGTAACCCTGTTTGTGCAGACGCGCCAGCGCACTGACACTGTCCTCACGCAGCGGATCACGGACAGAAAGAATCGCCGCGATGTTGCCGTCAACTGCCAGCATCACCGGAGTCACGCCTTTACCGGCCTGGGATTGTACCAGCGCATCCGCTTCCCCGGCAGTGCTGATATTCTGTGCCTGCATCAGCGCATGGTTACCCAGCAGGAGTGTCCGGCCTTCAGACTCCCCGCTGATCCCCATCCCCGCCAGGGTACGGAACTGAGTAACAGACGGCAGTGTCAGCGCTTTCGCACGTTCAGTGATAGCGCGGGCCAGCGGGTGATTAGAACCGCTTTCCAGTGCCGCTGCGAGACGCAGGACATCATCGTCACTGAAACCATTAAAGGTATGGATTTCCGTTACCTGCGGCATGCCTTCTGTCAGGGTCCCGGTTTTGTCGAAAACAATGGTGTCGAGAGTGCTTGCCTGCTGTAAAGCATCCGCATCCCGTACCAGCACACCAAACTCAGCGGCGCGTCCGACCCCGGAAATAATCGACATCGGCGTTGCCAGTCCCAGTGCACACGGACAAGCGATTATGAGTACCGTGGTAATAATCACCAGTGCATAGGTTATCTGCGGTGCCGGGCCGAAGAAGTACCAGACAGCACCGGCGATCAGGGCGATAACCACCACAACCGGCACAAAGACGGCTGAGATTTTGTCCGCCAGCTGGCCGATTTCCGGTTTACTGCTCTGAGCCTGGCGTACCAGTTTAATGATGCGTGCCAGCGTGGTTTTGCTGCCGACAGCGGCGGCACGGAACAGCACGGTGCCGTCCTGCACGGTGGTCCCGGCAGAAACAGTATCGCCGGTGGTTTTTTGCTGCGGGATAGGCTCCCCGGTCAGCATCGCCTCATCCATCCACACTTCGCCTTCCGTGATCTCACCATCGACCGGCACGCGGTCACCGGTGGTCAGACGCAGGATCATCCCCGGCTGCACATCTGCCAGCGGGACATCTTTCTCACCTTCCGGTGTCACCACACGGGCGGTCGGCGGGGTCAGATCCAGCAGGCGCTCCAGTGCTTTTGACGAACGCTGGCGGGCACGCTGCTCCAGCATATGCCCCAGGTTTATCAGACCGATAATCATGGCGCTGGCCTCATAATAGAGGTGACGCGCCTGCGGCGGGAACACGTCCGGCCAGAGGTTTACCGTGATGGAATAGAGCCACGCGGCACCGGTGCCGAGAGCCACCAGGGTATCCATCGTTGCACTGCCGTTTTTCAGGGATTGCCAGGCGCTGCGGTAGAAATGCCCGCCCGCCAGAATCATCACCGCCAGGGTGACGATCCCGATGGTCAGCCAGATCCCGTTGTTCGCCGGGGTCAGCATCATATTGTCGCCGATCATCCCCCAGATCATCACCGGGATACCGACCGCCAGTGCCAGAGCAGACTGCCAGCGGAACCGCTTCATATTGGCAACCGCCACTTCCTGCTGGCGCTCACGGCGTTTGGCATCATCCTGAATCAGTTCCGCGCCGTAACCGGCTTTCTCCACAGCGGCGATCAGCGCCTCCGCAGAAGCGTGACCGGTGACCAGTGCACTGCGCTCCGCGAGGTTAACGCGGGCATTTTCCACACCGTCCACACTGAGCAGCGCTTTGTGTACTTTGCTGACACAACTGGCACAGGTCATGCCGTCGAGCAGGAAGGAGAGACTGTCGTCATCCTCCTCAATCACCGGCATGGCAGGGGTATTGTCCGGGGTGGCCGGAATATCGCAGTGCTCCGCTGCCGCAGCCTCAGTCTGAGACGGCGTCAGCGGTTCAGATTTTGGGGAGGCGTTTTCTCCCGCCACCGCAGCCTGAAAACCGGCGGCTTCCACTGCGCTGATTAAGGTCTGCGCATCGGCGCTGCCGTACACTTTTGCCTCTTTGGTATCAACGACCGCAGCCGCAACACCGTCAACCGCTTCTAATGCACTTTGCGTTTTCGCTGCACATTTCATACAATTCAGCCCGGAAAGCTGTAAAATTGTACCGGGGTTGTCTGCAATCTGAGCGTCGTAACCCGCTTCTTCGATAGTACTGATGAGGGATTGCGCATCCGCATCGCCGGTCACTTTGGCGAAATCAAGGGTGACCACCGCAGATTCAACATCCGGGCGGGCGTCGAGTGCTTTTTTCACACTGGCGGTGCAATGTCCGCAGGACAGCCCCTGTAACGCAAGAATAGTGGTATTAGCCATACTTTTTTTCCTTACATGTTTCGCATCATCACGCCGTATATCAGCACACGGCGCAAGAGAAAAAATTCTGTTCGGGGGAACGGGAATTTTGATTTACGATGATGGTAAACCTTCCCTCAAGGGTAAGGTCAAGGAGAAGTTATGAATATCAGCGATATTGCACAAAAAACAGGTTTAACACCAAAAGCAATCCGTTTTTACGAAGATAAATCTTTGATCACGCCACCGGAACGGGGTGAGAACGGATACCGGTATTTCAGTGAACGGCATGTGGATGAACTGACTCTGCTGCGCCAGGCAAAAGAGGTCGGGTTCACGCTGGATGAGTGCCGCGAGCTGTTATCGCTGTTCCGTAATCCGAACCGCCACGCGGCGGATGTGAAATCGGCGACACTGGGCAAAGTGAAGCAGATTGAGAAAACCATTACGGAGCTCACGGCTATCCGTGACCGCCTGCTGGCACTGGCTGATTCCTGTCCCGGGGATGACAGCGCAGAGTGTCCGATCATCGATCATCTCTCCGGATGCCGCCACAGCAAACCTGCCTGCCATAAATAATCCGTCTGTTTTGTGCGTCTGCCCGCCGGGCAGACGCCGTCTTACATCCTGTCAGTTAAGTTTTTCTTATTTCTGCCGATAACAGATAAAAGCACGGCTCTTTTTCATCCGGCGTTATACCGGAGAAAACCGGCATTTCTGTCCGCTGCGGCGGTAACCGGCGTAAAGGATAAGTAAGACGAATTGACCAAACTGCTGACATTATTACGCCGCATATTATTATCAGGGCTGTGTTTTTGCCCGACATTATATGCCGCACCTTTCCCTGCTGCTGCGGAAAATCCGGGCGCTGATGCCTCGCGCCGGGCGATGCAGGATGCCGGACAGCAGGTCAGTGATCTGCTGGAACAGCAGACTTACCGGCAACTGAGCAAGCCGCAGACAACGATCACCCCCACAGAGCCGTTACTGCGTGCGGCAGAGAATGAACACTGTCTGCCGGTCAGCGGCGTGTATCTCTCCGGTATCACACTGTTATCTCAGGACGACCTACGCTCACTTTCGCCATTGCCCGCAGACTGTATCCGCAGCCGTGACATTAATGTGCTGGTGGCGGAACTGATGGAGCGGTATCTGGATAAAGGCTATATCACCGCCCGGATCCGCTTTCTGCCGGTCAACGATTATCACGAGCTGGGGATCGGCGTGACGGAAGGAACCGTGGAGCGGATCGACAGCACGGATCGCGGTGTTAATACCGCTCTGCTGTTTCCCGCTCTGACCGGCAAACCGCTGAAAATCACCGAACTGGAGCAGGGGCTGGATCAGGCAAACCGCCTGAAATCCAACCATGTCACTATGGATATTCTACCCGGCAGCGCACCGGGAGGATCGGTGATCCGGCTGGTTAATCAGCGCGGCACTCCGGCCGGGTTTTCTATCAGTGCAGATAATTACGGGCAGAAAAGTACCGGACGCAATGTTATCCGCGCCGCAGTCACCGCAGACAGCCCGGCAGGATTATCTGATTTTGTCAGCCTGAGCGGCTCCGCCACAACCGATAATCCGGCGGCGCGTTACAGCCGCTCTGGCATGCTGTTTTACTCCGTGCCTTACGGCGCACTGACGATCAGCACTTACGGCAGTCTTTCCCGTTACCGCATCACTCAGGCGCTGCGCTATAACCACGTCATTCTTAGCGGGGACAGCGCTCAGGCCGCACTGCGGGCGGATTATGTCATCTTCCGTAACCGCTCACGGATTGATTCCCTGATGGCGCAGATGACTTACAAACGCAGCCGCAACTACCTCAATGACACACTGATTGGCGTCAGCAGCCCGTCCCTGAGTATCGCCGAAGCCGGTTACACCGGGCTGATTCTGGTACCGGGCGGTGTTATCAGCACCTCTTTATCAGCGGAGAAGGGCACCACACTGTTCGGGGCAGCTACCCGGAACACCATGCCGGGCTCGGATCCGCAATACACCAAAGGCAAATTCTCACTCAGTTATATTCAGCAGTTTTCGCTGTCGGAAGACGCGTATCTGTTCAGCAGTCATCTGGCCGGTCAGTACACACAGGATCACCTCCCCGGGGGGGAGTGGCTGACACTGTCGGATAACAGTGCGATCAGAGGGTTTCACGACGGCTCGTTATCGGCGGATAAGGGATGGTACTGGCAAAACACCCTTTCCCGCCGTTTTGTCCGGCAGGGGATCACGGTAACACCCCGCGCCGGTGCGGACTACGGACGGGTTATGGCTCAGACCGGGCAGGCGGGATGGCAGTCTGCCGCGGGTATCGCCGCAGGGGTTAATGTCAGTTACGGCGACGCACAGCTGGATGCGCAAATCAGCCGCGCCCGGACCTCTGTGGCGGCACTGCCCGCACAGGACACCCTGTTTTCCCTGCGCCTGGGATATCAGTTCTGATCTGCTCCGTCAGTCGTTGGATGGTAAGGAAATACAATGAAAAAAGAACGCTTTAAACTCTCTTCGTCAGGTAAGGTGGCCGCGTGGATAGCACTGGCCTTTGTCACGCTGAACAGTGCAGCCGCAGGGATTGTGGCGGACGGCGGCCCGGACGGCCCCGGGGTTTCGCAGGTAAACGGAACGGATATTGTCAATATTACAACGCCAAACAGTAACGGGTTGTCTCATAACCAGTATCTTGATTTTAATGTGGATAACCGGGGCGCGGTCTTTAATAACAGCATGACCGCCGGGCAGTCGCAGCTGGCGGGTATGCTGGAGGCCAACAAAAACCTGAACGGGCAGGCCGCCGGGGTGATCCTCAATGAAGTGGTCAGCCGTAACCCCTCTCTGCTGCTGGGTCAGCAGGAAGTGTTCGGCATGGCGGCGGATCTGATCCTCGCCAACCCGAACGGGATCAGCTGTCAGGGCTGTGGTTTTATCAACACCAATAATGCCGGGCTGATCGTGGGTAATCCGCTGATTGAGAACGGAATGATCAGTGCATACAGTACGCTGGATAACACCAGTTCACTGACGATCGGAAATAACGGGATCACGACCGGTAAAGTGCTGGATCTGGTTGCGCCTGCGATTAATGCCGACGGGGAGATCCGCGCGGCGGCACTGAATGTGATCACCGGGAACAATACCGTTTCCGCTGATATGCAGACTATTTCCGCCGGGAAAAACGCGGTTCCGCTGGACAGCTATTATCTGGGCGGCATGCGTGCCGGTAAAATCCGTCTGGTGAATACCGCGCAGGGCAGCGGCGTGAAACTGGCCGGTAATATTGATGCTGTGAATGGTTTCGATGCTCAGTCTCAGGGCGCTCTGACACTCACCGGCGCACAGGTCACCGGCGGGGATATCCGCCTGAGCGGTGATACGCTGCGTACCGAAGGACAGCTGCGCAACGAACATCAGCGGACAGAAGACAAACGCAGCGGGCAATCCGTCACCGGCGAAACCCGGCAGGGGCGCTACACCCGCACCTCACTGGACGGCAAAAACATCACACTGGTGGTACAGCAGGAAGCCTGGCTGACCGGCACTGATCTGAACGGGCTTGAGATCGCCGTTCAGGCCGGCTCCATCACGCTCGACAGCGACCGGGTTGCACAGTCAGACACCCGTACCACAAATCAGTGGAAGATGTCGTGGGAAAATAATGAAACCCGCAAAGATGAAAGCATCCGGCAGGAAACCAGCAACCTCCGTGCTGACGGTGATATCCGTCTGGCAGCCAAAACCGGTGATATTACCCTGAAAGGGGCAACACTGGCGGCCGGATCGCATCTCAGTGCGGATGCCAAAGGGGATATCCGGCTGGAGAGCGTGACTGACTCCCGCACTCAGACGGTGTCCGGCAATAAACGCAATGAGACGGCAAAACTGCTCAGCGGCACACACGGCGATGTCACGTCAAAAGAGCAACTGGTGAAAACGGAACTGACCGCAGGCGGCAATCTGGGACTGAATGCCGGTCATGACATCCGGGCTCAGGCGGTACAGGTACACGCCGGACAGGATCTGATCATCAACACCGGTAATAATCTCACCATCGGTACGCAAACGACGACACAGCATCAGGGGCATACGGAGAATATCACCTCCTGGGGCGGTATCGGCGGCGGCTCCCGTGAAAACCGGGCCACCACGGAAGAGACGGCGCACGGCTCTGACGTTACCGCAGGCGGTAAGCTCTGGCTTTCCGGCGGTAACGGCGTCACTGTTACCGGCAGCAAGGTAAAAGGCACACAGGACAGTCTGGTGCAGACCGGACAGGGCGCGCTGGTGATTGAAAACGGCATCAGCCGGACGGCGAAACACATTGATAACCGTGATGGCGGCGCGTTTAACATCACCCGCAGTACCCTCCGTGAAAACAGTGAAGATACCCGCGTTGAGCGCAGCGAGCTGAAATCAGAAGCTGACCTGCGGCTGGCCGGGAAAAATGATATCACCATCGCCGGAAGCCTGATTGAAAGTGCGGGCACACTGAAAATTGATACCCTTGGTGATATCAATGTCCGTGCGGCACAGGCACAAAAACAGTCTGACAAAACAGAAACCACACTCAAAATCAGCGGCTATGCCAAAGAGGATGAGGACAAACAGTACCGCGCCGGTCTGGATATCAACCATACCCGCGACACGCAAAAGCAGGATTCTGTCACGCAGCAGGGCAGTGAACTCAAAGGCGGCAGTGTCTCTGTCACCGCAGGAAACGATCTCACGCTTACCGGCTCCTCTCTGATCACCACGCAGGGGGATGCGGCGCTTTCCGCTGAAAATATCACCCTGAACGCAGCGGATAACCGTGAAACCCGGACACAGCAGAAAGGGGAATCACACGGCGGTATTTATCTGACCGGCGGCATGGATAAACTGGGCGGCGGTCTGAGCGGCGGTCATACTGAAACCGGTAAGACACAGGAGCATCATCAGGCGGTCACCTCCGGCACTCAGGTGCAGGGTAATCTCACCCTGACCGCCGGTAAAACCCTCTCGCAGGAAGGCGTATCACACACGGTGGGCGGCGCTTATACGGAAACTGCGCAAAACTCGGCGCACCGGGCGGCTCACAACAGTGATCGCACCACGGAAACCCGTAAAGGCGGCGAAGGCAGCCTCGGGGTCTCACTGGATTACAGCAAAGTCTCCCGTCCGCTGGCCAAAGCCGGTGAAAATATTGCGGAAGGCAATATTGCCGGGGTGGCGGACAGCACCGCTGCCACCGGACTGCCGGATATCGGCGTTGATCTGAGCGGTAAAGGGGAAAACCGGCAGACCATCAGTGAAAACACACAGGCAAAAACCACCTCTGTTAATGCAGGATCGGTTGCCGTGAACACCACGGATCGTGTTCTTGATGAAGGAACACAGTACCGGGCGGATAACGGCGGTATTGCGATCAGCACCGGCGATTATCAGTCTGCGGCGGCAGCGGATACACATCATCAGTCGGAATCTGTGACTGAGGGCAAAGGAAGTCTGCGTGTGGCAACATCCACCGGACAGGATGTTGCGATCAGCGCGGAAGGCAGCGGCGGTCATCGTCTGGCCACAGAGAGCAGCAGTAAAGCAGTGACCGGTTCGCTGTCGGCGAAAGGGGATATCTCTGTGCAGGCGGGGCGTGATGCGGCATTGCAGGGCGATACACTGCGCAGTGAGGAAGGACACGTTTCTGTCCGTGCCGGTGATAATCTGACGCTGGATCTGGCGGGTGATACCCACAGCAAAACTGTCAGTGGTTATGATGCCGGGGCGAAGGTAAATGTGGAATCGCTCAACCTGAAAAATGCCGGTGGCGGTCTCAGCGGCGGACGTGAGGTGTACAACGAAAGCGGCACAACGGCGAAAACCGGCGTGATTGAGGGCAAAACCGGCGTGGTATTACAGGCCGGAAACGACCTGACCGCTAACGGTACTAATGTCAGCAGT
The DNA here is from genome assembly GCF_001807955.1 of Morganella sp. HMSC11D09. NCBI lineage: Bacteria > Pseudomonadati > Pseudomonadota > Gammaproteobacteria > Enterobacterales > Morganellaceae > Morganella > Morganella sp. HMSC11D09. The sequence goes on along the minus strand of NZ_KV791684.1, from coordinate 268,634 downwards.
GGCGGGGATGTGACGGTGAAAGGCGGACACAACACCCTGCTTGACAGCGCGGAGAGCACGAATACCATCTCCGGCCATCAGTGGCACGGTGGTGTTCAGGCTAATGGCGGTAAAACAGAGATCGGCAGCAAACTCGGCGGCGGTGCGGATTTCAGTATCAGCAAACAGTCTGAAAACGTGACTGACCAGCGCGGCGGCAGCCTGCGCAGCGGCGGTACAGTTTCTGTTTCTGCGGACGGTATGCGGGATGATGCGCTGCATCTGAAAGGTACGCAGATTGATGCACAAAATACCGCGTTGACCGCCCGTGACGGCGGTATTGTGATTGAATCCGCACAGAAAACCACAGACAAAGCCAACTGGAATGCGGGCGGAAACCTGAATATCGGCACCTCGCGCAGTACAGAAAATCCGGAAACCGGTTCGCGGCATAATATCAGTGCCGGTCTGAAGGGTGGGATCGATAATCAGCAGACGGTAACGCAGAAAAATGCCCTTGCTGACAGCGGAAATCTCACGCTGAACAGCCGCAATGATACGCAGATCCGGGGCGGAAAACTGACGGCGGATACCATCAGCGGGCGTGTCGGCGGTGATCTGATCGTGGAAAGCCGGACTAACACCGAATCTGTTCTGAAAGTTGATGCGGATCTGTCGGCGGCACATACCAATGATGAGGGCAGCAGTACCACCTCAAAACTGGCCAATGCCGGTACCCCGAAGTTTGCAGATGACATCAAAGCGGGTCTGGAAAACGGACTGGATAAAGCGGCAGATTCTGTACGGGAAAATGCCGGAGCCGGTGCTGGTACGGTGGCGGACAAGGTGAAATCCGGCCTGACATCCCCGTCCGGGATGAATGGCAATGTTAAAGCGTCCTTCGAAACCCGTTCCGCAGAACAGGTGGGACAGCAATCCGGTCTGACCGCCCGTGAACAGGGCAAACTGCGTACCGGCGGCAGCACTATCCTGACCGGCGCGGTGCTGGACGGTCTGCCGGATACGGGGAATACGGAAATGCACTCTGTGGCGGTCAAAGAGACCGGCACCCGCATTCACGGCGAACTCCCGCTCAATGCCGGGCAGGCTGTCAGTGCGGTTAAAGACGGGATCGTCAACGGAAAATCCCCGGTCGGTATTTCTGTCACTAATGATCACAGCAGTGTGAACAGTAAAGTGAAGTAATTATTATGGACGATAACGTATAACGTAGCGTAAACGGCTCTGAATAAGGGCCGTTTTTATTCCGGCTCTATTTTTTGGATTAATTACTTATTTAACTAATTGATTCCAATATTTTAATCATCGTCAAAAAGGGAATGGGAAAGTGCATTATTTAATGTAAAGTTAAATTACCACAATAAGAAATAACGTGTGATATCTGTGTATACTGTGTTTATAAATCACCGGTAATGAGGCGCTAATATGAACGATAAAAAGCTACAACGACGACAGGTTCATGCCGACATGCCGAAATTGATCCCCGCAGCGGGTTTTAACCGGAAATTAAATCTGCCCTCTGAAAACAGCGAACTGACAGCACTGTTTCTGGCCGCCGGTACGCATCGGTTTTTATTGCCGGGCTATGAGGTCAAAGAGGGCTATCAATTTATTAAATCAGGTAAAAAGCAGCAGTACAGGCTGGTGACTACCGGGGATTTACCCGAAACCGTTTATCTGGTTGAGCTTTGCTTCCGCAATGACATCGTTGCCGGTCAGACAAGTTGCACACAAATTAAGGTATGGCGGACAACCAATGACAAACATCAGTCTGCTGTTGCAGACCTGCCGCGGCACTTTTTCCGCTGGCTGCTGGATACCTATCATATTGTGGTTACCGATGAAGAACAAACCGGTGACGGAAGGCGTTTTTGGGAAGTGATGATTTCATGGGCATTGGCCGCCGGTTTTTATGTTTATGCTTCAGATGGCGGAGAGCCGGAAAGGCCACTGTTTGTTATTCAGGATATGGAATCCTTTTTTGAATATTGGAGTGATTTTTGTTGGGGGAATGATCCCGATACCCACACACACCGCTTAATTGTCATCAGTAAAAAAGAAATAAAATAACGATTCCCTGTATTTCCTGTCCCGATCAATTCCCCGCTGAAAAAATAATCCGTAATTTTAACCAAAACACTTATCCGTGATTAAATCGCAAATTAGTGAAATGCACCATATTTTGCGAATAATTCAGTGATTGACTTTGCATTATGCGATCTGCGTAAAAGAAAATTCAGTGGGTAATGGATAGCGTAAGCGCAATTTATAACTCAATGGAAGGTGTTCTCTATGAAACGTAGTGTTTTATCTCTTGCTGTGGGTGCTGCACTGGTGATTTCTGATGCAACGGCGTGTACCACTATTTTTGTCGGTGAAAATGCGTCTTCAGATGGTGCGCAATATATTGCCCGCAATGAAGATATGAATCCGGCAAACCCGAAAGTTTTGCAGGTGAATCAGGAAAAAGTAAATAAAGACACTGAGTTTAAAACCAACTTAAATAAATTCACCTATACCCTGCCGGAAAAGGCAATGCGTTATACCACTATCCCGGAATGGAATGATAAAGGTCAGTTCCGTTTCAGTTCCAACGGCTTTAATGACGCCGGTGTCGGGATCAGTGCCACAGAAACGATTTTCGCCAATGAAGCTTCATTAAAAATTGACCCGTATGTTGAAGATACCGGGATTATTGAAGATGCGATTCCGGATGTGGTATTACCGTATGTCTCTTCCGCAAAAGAAGGGGTGATGCGGTTAGGGAAAATCATTGAGGAAAAAGGGGCCGGTGAAGGTTTCGGCGTGGCCTTTATTGATAAAGACGGGATCTGGTATCTGGAAACCGGCAGCGGCCACCAGTGGATGGCAGCAAAAATCCCGGCCAATACCTATTATGTCACTGCAAACCAGGGCCGCCTGGAAAAATTTGATATGAATGACAAAGAAAATTACCTGTCATCCCCGACACTGATTTCCTTTGCCGAGAAAAATGGCTTATATGATCCGAAAAAAGACGGTGAGTTTAATTTCAAAAAAGCCTATACCAAAGATGACGCAAAAAGTGACGGTTATTACAACTATCCGCGAGTGTTAGTGCTGCAGAAAATGTATAACCCGGAAATTAAAACTGACTTTAAAGATGTGAAATCCAATGATTTCCCTGTCTTCTTAAAACCGGCGAAAAAACTGGGGCTGGAAGATATTAAAGCCGGACTGCGCAACCATTATGAAAATGTCGGTACATCTCCGTATGCAACCACCTATCCGGATACCACTAAACGACCAATCTCGGTATTCAGAACCCAGCACTCCCATATTTTACAGGTACGCAAAGATTTACCGAAAGAAATCGGGAATGTCCGTTATATTGCCTTCGGTATGCCGACATTATCCGTTTATGTCCCGGTATATTACGGCCCGGACAGCTACGTGGAAGCTTATACCATCGGTTCACCGCAGGCGGATAACGCCTCCGCACACTGGAAATTCCGTAAATTACAGACACTGGCGATGATCGACTTTAATAAATATTCGAAAATTGTGCAGGCGGAATACAGTAAACAGGAAGCTGAGTTTGCCAAAGAACAACAGGCAATGGAAAAAGAGTATCTGAGTATTTATAAAACAGACCCGGCGAAAGCCAAACAGCTGTTACAGGACTTCCAGAATAAAGTCATGCAGGATGCATTAAATACCACGGATAAACTGACCAATATTATTATGCAGGATTTGACCAATTCCGTGAACGAACGCTACCGCTTTAAAGGCGCGTGATGCGGGAGTACATAAAAAACGGCCTCTGTTACCAGAGGCCGTTTTGAGATGGTCTTTCCGGTCAGTTACCGGCTGACAGCCCGGACCGTCAGTGTAATGCCGTCAACGGCAATCACTTCCACTTCCGTACCGGCAGGCAGTGCCGACTGGCTGTAGACACGCCAGCTGCCGTCTGCCAGACGGATGCGGCTGTAACCGTCTTCCGTCTCTGCCAGCAGTGCGGCACGCAGGCCGATCAGCTTATGATTGACCTGATTCGGCGAACTGCTGTCATTACGCTGGCGGCGGCGCTGAAAATTACGCCACAACACCGCACAGATCACCGTCATCACCGCGAAGATAATACCCTGCCACTCGAGACTGAGCCCCGGCATAATCCACACCAGAAGCGCGACAACCAGTGCCGCCACGCCACTCCAGAGCAGATAACCGCCGGTACCGAGCATCTCCAGAATCAGCAGGATGCCGCCGAAACAGAGCCAGAACCAGACCGCCTGTGATGCGATCATCTCAATCATGCGGATTTACCCTGACCTTTAGTGTCTTTTGACACATTGAACATTTCAGCCACACCGCCGATAGCGCCCATCAGGTTGCTTGCTTCCAGCGGCATCATAATGACTTTGCTGTTTTCCGCCGCACCGATTTTGGTCAGTGCATCGGTATATTTCTGTGCCACGAAGTAGTTAATAGCCTGCATATTACCGTCAGCGATAGCATCAGATACCATCTGTGTGGCGCGGGCTTCCGCCTCTGCCGCACGTTCACGGGCTTCCGCTTCCAGGAAGGCGGACTGACGCAGACCTTCTGCTTTCAGGATCTGAGACTGTTTTTCACCTTCTGCTTTCAGAATCGCGGCCTGACGTATACCTTCCGCTTCAAGAATGTCCGCACGTTTGGTACGCTCCGCTTTCATCTGCGCGTTCATCGCGGAGATCAGTTCTTTCGGCGGACGCACGTCACGGATTTCGATACGGGTGATTTTAATCCCCCACGGGTTGGTAGCCTCATCCACAATGTGCAGCAGGCGGGAGTTGATGGAGTCACGCTGGGATAAAATTTCATCCAGCTCCATCGAACCCAGCACGGTACGGATGTTGGTCATGGTCAGGTTGATGATAGCCAGATCCAGGTTGCTGACCTCATACGCGGCACGCACCGGATCCACCACCTGAATGAAGCAGACGGCATCGATGGTGACGTTGGCGTTATCGCGGGAGATAACTTCCTGTGACGGAATATCGAGAACCTGTTCCATCATATTGATTTTACGGCCGACACGGTCAATAAACGGCACAATAATATGCAGACCCGGTTGCAGTGTCCGGGTATAGCGGCCAAAACGCTCAACAGTCCACTGAAAGCCCTGCGGTACAGTTTTAACACCGGTTGCCACAATAATGACGGCGATGAGAATAATAATCGGGACAAAACCCAGTGAGAACAAATCCATGAGCCAAAATCCTTATCAGTAATGAGTGGGTTAAATAATTCAGTAAGGCAATTAATTAGTACAGTAACGAGTATAGCTTACGTCGATAAGATGCGGCAGTACTGTCTGCGGTTCCCATTGCCGCCATAATATCCATCATGGTTTTGCGCACCTGACCTTCCGCAGCCGCCAGATCCTTCTTCAGGAAGCTGAATAACAGGGCCAGTGCTTCATCATTGCGGTGCACTTCATGCAGTTTCAGTGCCAGCTGTACCGCGAGCTCTGCATTCTCCGGATCCGCCGCAAAGGTATTTTGCAGTTCCTGGATTTCCGGGGTGTCTGCGGCCTGCTTTTGTAACTCAATTTGAGATAAGAGACCATGATAGCGCGTATCCTGATCCTGAATCGGGACGGACTTCAATACTTTTTCAGCTTCTTCTGACAGCTTCACTTCCATCAGTGTCTGTGCCAGCAGCAGGGTGATTTCGCTGTTATTACTCTCAGCCTGGTGTGCTTCACGCAGCAGCGGCAGAGCAGCCTGAAAATCGCCGGCTTCAATCAGTTCAATGGCCTGACCGGTTTTGATTTCAGATTCGGACGGCAGGAATTTGGCCAGGAAATTACGGACAGTCTCTTCATTCTGTGGCCCCTCAAAACCGTCGACCGGCTGCCCCTGATGGAACAGATAGGTGGTCGGCACCGCACGCAGGCCGAACTGTGAGGCGATCATCTGCTCGGTATCGCAGTTCACTCTGGCGAGGATCATCATCCCGGCATAGTCAGCCGCCACTTTTTCCAGAATGGCGCCCAGTTCCTGACACTGCGGGGACTGTGCGGAATGGAAGAAAAAGACCACCGGCACCTGCATTGAAGATTCAATAACCTGGCGTAAATTGGTTTCGTTAACGTCTGTGATATGTGCGTTTGATAACATATTCATTCTCTTAATAAATTGGCGGACTTTCTATTAACATCTGGGCGCAGCGCGGCATTTCAAGCGGCGGCGGATTTTTTGTTCAGTATTTTATCCATCAGCCACAGCGGCAGCAGGCGTCTGAGCCACATCACTATTACGGTAAGACCCGTAACAGGATAGCGTATTTTCGGGTGCGGGTGCTCCAGGGCGTGGATGACTTTTTTCACCACATCCTCCGGTTTACCGGTAAACAGGCTGGCAATTCCCGGATTTTTTACCGGTTTATCCTGCATCGTTTGTGTGACATTTTCGGTAAAGCGGGTAGTGATCGGCCCCGGTTCAATCAGGCTGACGCGGATCCCGCTGCCGGACAGTTCCATCCGCAGGGCATCAGACCAGGCTTCCAGCGCGTATTTGCTGGCGGCATAGGCACCGCGCCCGGGCGTGGAAATCAGCCCCATTACCGAGCTGGTCTGGATGATCCGGCCTTCACCGGCCTGTTTCATAGCGGGCAGCAGCAGGGTGGTCAACTGGTGTGTGCCGAACAGATTGGCGGAAAACTGTTTTTCCAGATCTTCACGGCTGACGGTGTCCAGCGGGCCGTACAGACCAAAACCGGCATTATTGAACAGGCCGTACAGGCGGTTATCTGTCAGTGCCAGCACCTGCTCTGCGGCACGGGCAACACTCTGCGGGCAGTCCAGATCCAGCTCCACCGGCTCAAACCCGAGGCGCGCCATTTCAGCCAGATCTGCCGGTTTGCGGCAGGCGGCCAGCACACGGTAGCCCCGCTGTTTCAGTGTTTTAGCCGCGCATAGCCCGATACCGCTGGAGCTGCCGGTGATCAAAACTGCTTTTTGCATTTCTTTACCTGCTTAACTGCTTATAAATTATGGATAAATCATTTAGGATAGTCTGACACCCGTTACTGTAAGTAAGGCAGCAGTGTTTTATCCATCCAGTCAGTCACATAAGGCTGTGCTGCCGCGTTCGGGTGTATGCCGTCATCCTGAATCCACTGCGGATTGGTGACGACCGCTTCCATATAAAACGGGATCAGCGGAACGGCATTTTCCTGTGCCAGCGCCGGATAGAGCGCCGAGAACCGCTCGGTATAGCGTTTGCCGTAATTCGGCGGAATGCGGATCTGCATCAGCAGCGGTTTCGCCCCGGCGGCCTTCACTGCATCAATCGCAGCCTGAAGGTCAGTGCGGGTTTGTGTCAGCGGCAGACCGCGCAGGCCGTCGTTGGCACCCAGTTCAATCAGTACCCATTGCGGCCGGTGCTGCTCCAGCAGTGCGGGCAGACGGGCAAGTCCCTGAGCCGCCGTATTTCCGCTGATACTGCCGTTTATCAGTGTGATACCGTTACCGGCCTGTTGCCAGCGTTGTCCCAGCTGTGCCGCCCACGCCTCTCCGGCCGGAAGGCGGTAACCGGCACTCAGGCTGTCCCCCAGTATCAGTAATGTTCCGGCGGCATACAAATTCCCGCTGAACAGCAGCAGAAAAAGGAAACAGAGATGGCAGCGGAGCCTATTCTTGAAATTGATCATCTTATTAAGCGCGTCGGTCAGGGTGAAAATGAGATCACTATATTGCAGGGTGCCGGGTTGGTTGTCGAGCCTGAAGAAACAATCGCGCTGGTGGGGGAATCCGGATCCGGAAAATCAACCCTGCTCGGCATTATCGCCGGTCTGGATGACGCGACCTCCGGTGAGGTGAAACTGCTCGGGCAGTCACTGCCGCAGCTGGATGAGGAAGCGCGGGCAAAACTGCGGGCGCGGGATGTCGGTTTTGTGTTTCAGTCCTTTATGCTGATCCCGACCCTTAATGCCCTGGAGAATGTCCAGCTGCCTGCGCTGCTGCGCGGTGAGTCCGAATCCGTCAGCCGGGAGAATGCAGAGCAGCTGCTGATCCAGCTCGGGCTGGAAAAACGCCTGAAACATATGCCTGCCCAGCTTTCCGGCGGGGAACAACAGCGCGTGGCCATCGCCCGTGCATTCTCGACCCGGCCGAAAATTCTGTTTGCCGATGAGCCGACCGGCAACCTCGACCGCCGCACCGGCGACAAAATTGCCGATTTGCTGTTTTCGCTCAATCGCGACTACGGCACCACCCTGATTCTGGTCACGCATGATCTGACCCTCGCTGCCCGCTGTCAGCGGCGGCTGAAACTGTCGGACGGTAAGCTGGAGGAACTGGCATGATCTGGCGCTGGTTCTGGCGGGAGTGGCGTACGCCGTCTCTGCTGGTGGTCTGGCTGTCACTGACCCTGGCGGTGGCCTGTGTGCTGGCACTGGGACGTGCCGGTGATCGTATTAATCAAAGTGTGAACTATCAGAGCCGTGACTATCTGGCCGGTGATCTGGTACTGCGCGGCTCGCATCCCGCGGATGAAACCTGGCTGAAAAAGGCACAGGAAAGCGGCCTGGCGCTCAGTCAGCAGATGAGTTTCAACACCATGGTATTTGCCAATGACGTGCCGCAGCTGGTGTATGTCAAAGCGGCGGATGACGCTTATCCGCTGTACGGCGAGCTGGAAACCGACCCGCCCGGCCTGAAACCGGCCCGGGGAGAGATTTTGATCGCGCCGCGTCTGGCAGAGCTGCTCTCGGTAAAACCGGGACAGATGCTGGAAGTGGGGGATACCGATCTGAAAATCGCCGGTTTCCTTATTCAGGAGCCTGACAGCGGTTTTAACCCGTTTCAGATGGCGCCCCGTGTGCTGATCAATTTACAGGATGTGGAAGCCACCGGTGCCGTACAGCCGGGCAGCCGCCTGACCTACCGCGATATGTTTGCCGGTGCGCCGGATGCGGTGGCGGTGTTTAAACAGCAGTATGAAGATGCGCTGCGGATTGATCAGCGCTGGGTCACCCTGAAACAGGAAGGCGGGGCGCTGGCGAAGTCGATCGATCGCGCTCAGCAGTTCCTGGTGCTCTCTGCGCTGCTGACATTGTTGCTGGCGATCGCCGCAGTGGCGGTTGCTATGTCGCATTACTGCCGCAGCCGTCACACCCTGATTGCCGTACTGAAAACACTCGGAGCCGGGCGGCGCGAGCTGCGTTACTGGGTGGTCGGCCAGTGGGCGGTGCTGATGGCGGCAGCAATGGTTGCCGGATCTCTGCTGGGACTGATTTTTGATGCAATCCTGATGAGCCTGCTGGCACCTCTGCTGCCGAAGGCGCTGCCGGATCCGGGATTATGGCCGTGGGCGTGGGCACTGCTGACACTGCTTGCCATCACGTTGCTGGTGGGCGCACGGCCTTACCGCCAGCTGATGCTGACACAGCCGACCCGCGTACTGCGTGATGATGTGGTGGCGCCGGTCTGGCCGCTGCGCTGGTATCTGCCGCTGGCGGTGCTGATTGTGGCAGGCGGGCTGGCGGTGCTGACCAATGCCTCGTTTCTGCTCTGGGCGGTGCTGGCCGGGGTGGTATTGATCGCCGCACTGCTGGCGGTGGCCGGTTACGGCGGATTATGGCTGCTGGCAAAAATCCCGTTCCGTGCGCTGAGTCTGCGCCTGGCTGTCCGCCGTCTGCTGCACCAGCCCGGCCAGACACTGGTACAGACCGGGGCGTTCGCGCTCTCCTTTATGCTGCTGGGATTGCTGGTGATGATCCGCGGTGATCTGATCGGGCGCTGGCAGCAGCAACTGCCGCCGGACACGCCGAACTATTTTCTCGTGAATATGACGGAAGAACAAATAACGCCGGTCAATCAGTTGCTGGCGTCACACAACGTGACACCGTCGGAATATTACCCGGTGGTGCTGGCGCGGCTGTCCGGCATTAACGGCGAAACTGCGCTGGCATGGGCGGATGCGCGTGATCCGGGCAACAACACGGTCCGCCGCGAACTGAGCCTCACCTGGCTGGAATCGCTGCCGCCGCTCAATGAACTGGTGGACGGCACCTGGCCGCCGAAACCCGGGGAAGTCTCCATTGAGATGGAAGTGGTCAAAGAACTCGGGCTGAAAGTCGGGGATACCCTGACCTTTACCGGTGATACCCGGCCGTTTACCGTGACTGTCAGCAGTGTGCGGCAGGTGGACTGGGAAAGTATGCGGCCTAATTTCTTCTTCATCTTTAATCACGCCTCGCTGGAAAACCAGAGCGCCATGTGGCTGACCAGCTTTCACTATGACGGTAATGACGGGTTAATCACCCAGATGAACCGCAAGTATCCGTCCATCAGTATTTTTGATACCGGCTCGATGCTGAAACAGATCCAGACCATTCTCGCGCAGGTCAGCCGTGCGCTGGAAGCGATGGTGGTACTGGTGCTGATTTGCGGCGTGCTGTTACTGCTGGCACAGATTCAGGTGGGGATGAACCAGCGCCGGACAGAGCTGGTGGTATACCGCACGCTCGGGGCCGGTAAACGTCTGCTGCGGCGCACGCTGTGGAGTGAGTTTGCCTTGCTGGGCGCGATGGCCGGAGTGGTCGCGGCGCTCGGAGCGGAGACAGCCCTGTGGCTGTTGCAGACCCGCGTGTTTGATTTTCCGTGGCAGCCGCAGTGGCCGCTGTGGGTCGGGCTGCCGCTGGCCGGTGGTTTTCTGCTGTCACTCTGCGGCAGTGTGCTGGGGATCCGTCTGCTCGGGGACTCTCAGCAATACCGCCGCCTGCAGAGTTAGTCCGGCGAAGATGTGTATGCTCTGACCGGTTTGTGTTGTGGTGGCCGCATAAAGAATGTGGCCGCCAGAATCACAATCACCGGCAGGGCAATCAGCAGAAACGCAGGGGTAAAGCTGCCGCTGTAATCCTTGACGGCACCGGCAAAGAACGGTGCCAGACAGGCAAAGGTGGAAATCAGGTTCACCACAGAGAACAGCTCCAGATACGGACCACGGCCGAAATAGTTTGCCAGCAGCACGCTGGAGGCCAGGAATGTCATGCCGTAACCAATCCCCACCAGTACGGTAAACAGGATCAGCAGCGGCCAGCTGGTCGCGATACTCAGTGTCAGCACACCGAATGTGATAGTGGCGAGGCTGATAATCAGCAGTTTTTTCGGCTCCAGCCACTCTCCGATAGCGCCGCCCGCCAGACGGGAAAAGGCGTTAATAAAGGCCATAGTACTGAGCAGTGTGGCGGCAACGGTTTCACTGAACCCCTTATCCATAATATGCGGCACGGCAAAGCTGTTTACGGTGAATCCGCACCATAAAAACGCGGTATAAGAGGCGGCGATGACATAAAACTGCCAGGTTCTCAGCGCCTGACGGGCACTCCAGCGCGCCTGACTGCGGTAGATGCGGGAATTTTGTTTTTTCTGCTGCCACATGACAGCACGGGCGTGAGTAATTTCACGGCGGCCTTCCCGCATCACCAGCAGGGTGATCAGGGTGACAACGGCCAGCGTCAGGGCGGAGATCAGCCAGTGGATCCGCCAGGAGCCGAACACATGCGCGGCGAGAAAATAGATCCACGGCCCGACCACACCGCCCAGCCCGCCAAGGGTAAAGTAAAAACCAAACGCCAGCGACTGACGGCTGAACAGCCGCGAAATTACATAAGTGCCGGGAACAGTAGCCATAAAGGTAAAACCAATCCCGAGAAAGGCGGTGCCGATAAAATAGCGCTGAATTGACTGTGTGGTGTACAGGCTGTAAAACCCGGCCAGAAACAGCAGCAGCCCGGCCAGCAGCGTCAGGCGGACATTGGTTTTACGGATGAGAAGACTTGGCAGAAAGCTGGATAACCCGCAGGTCAGCCCGAGCAGGGTGAATCCGAAACCGGCATCTGTCCAGCTCCAGTTCAGCTCTCTGAGCATACCGGGTAAGACCACGCCTAATGAGGTAAAGGTGGTGGCAGTGGTGAGGAAATAAACCAGCCCCAGCAGGGTGAGTATAGTCCATTGATAAACAGGACCTAAGCGGCGATCTGACGAAAACATCCCGGCTCCGGAAACGGCGTAAAAAGCAAAATGCCCGGCTGAACACCGGGCATCAGAATGGGACTATTGTCGCCGGAAACCGTGCCGACTACCAGCTTAATATTGTTTTCGCCCAGTCCGCAGAGGATTGATATTCCGGCGGTAAATCCTGTGCCAGCCCGCTGAGTGCCGAGATAAGCTGTGCCGGATCCGGATGAGTCAGGTTAATGTGACCGACCTTACGCGCCGGGCGCACTTCTTTGTCATACCAGTGCAGATGCGCCAGCGGTTGTGCCAGCCACTGTGTATTCAGCTCTGTGCCGATAATATTCACCATGACCGCCGGGGCGGTGACAACCGGCTGCGGCAGCGGCAGATCCAGAATCGCCCGCAGATGCAGCTCAAACTGGCTGACGGACGCACCGTTTTGTGTCCAGTGGCCGCTGTTATGCACTCGCGGTGCCAGTTCGTTGATCAGCAGGCCGTCTTCTGTGACAAAACACTCCATAGCCATCACACCGGTATAATCCAACTCAGTGAGGATAGCCCCCAGCATCTGCTCAGCCTGTGTCTGAAGCGGGTTTTGTGTCTGCGGGAAGGCCACGCTCATACGCAGAATGCCCTCTTCGTGATGGTTACGGGTCAGCGGGTAAAACACACATTGCCCGGCGCGGTTACGGGCACCGACCAGCGACACTTCGCCGGAAAACAGAATGCCTTTCTCGGCAATACATTCGCCGTAAATCTCCGGCGGCAGAGCAGCTTCATCACCGGGACGCACCCGCCACTGACCGCGTCCGTCATAACCGCCGGTGCGGCGCTTGACGATGACAAAGTCCCCGAGACGGGCAAAAATGTCCGGCCATTCATCCGGAGAGGAGAGCGGCTGCCAAGGTGAGGTGGCGAGATGCAGGTCATCCATCAGCTGTTTCTGCGGCAGGCGGTCTGCCAGGCGCGGAAAAATATCGCGGTTGATAAAGGCAGGGTGCTGCTCCAGCACCTGTGTCAGCGCGGTCTGCGGCCACTGCTCGATTTCAGCGGTGATCACGCTGTGCTGATAAGGGACGGCTTCCGGCTCGGCATCTAACCCGACCGGATAAACCGAAATCCCCAGCGGCTCACCGGCCTGGCGCAGCATCCGGCCCAACTGGCCGTTTCCCAGAACACACACCGGTTTCATCAGTTGGCCTCCCGCGGATCCGGGTGGCTGAGGACATCATCGGTCTGCGCATTGCGCCAGTCTGTCAGGCGGATAAGCAGCGCCTCATCATGCAGGGCGAGGATCTGTGCGGCGAGCAGGGCGGCATTGGCGGCACCGGCTTTGCCGATAGCCAGCGTACCGACCGGAATGCCTTTCGGCATCTGCACAATGGAATAGAGACTGTCGACACCGCTGAGCGCGGCACTCTGCACCGGCACACCCAGTACCGGAACGAGGGTTTTCGCCGCCAGCATCCCCGGCAGATGCGCGGCACCACCGGCACCGGCAATGATCACATCAAACCCGTTCTGTTTTGCGGTTTCAGCAAAGGAAAACAGTTTGTCCGGCGTGCGGTGCGCGGAAACCCCTTCTGTGTGATAAGGCACCTGAAGCATATCGAGGATCGCTGCGGCGTGTTCCATGGTGCTCCAGTCACTTTTGGATCCCATAACAATAGCCACTTTGGCTGCCGGTGAGTGTTGTTGCGAAGAGGCGGCGTTCATGTTTTCGGTGCTCCTGTACATCCCGCGTCACGAAAATTGACAGACGTCCGGCCGTTGGCCGGTTAAGAAGACGGGCATAATATCACGGTAAATCACGAAGGAAAACGTTTGCGTCACGGATTTTTCACAAATACGGGGAGATAACGGCTCAGAACGGAAAGAAGATCAGTGAAATGCTGTCCGGGGTGATTTTAAAGGCAGAACCCTGTGAGTGCCACGCGCCGAGGACACCGCGAAAGTGCGTTTCGCCGTCAGCGGAGACATCATGCACCGCAGGACGGTGAGTGTGGCCGTGGATCATCCAGCGGGTCCGGTACTGACGGAATGCCTCCATCACCTCGTTCTGATTCACATCCATAATCGCTTCGCTTTTGCGCTGATTGGCAGACTGACTGCCCGCGCGCATTTTCTTCGCGATTTTCAGGCGCAGCGACAATGGCAGCCACAGAAACAGGCGCTGGATCCACGGAGTGTGAACACGCTGGCGATAATGCTGGTAGTCCGTATCATCCGTGCAGAGGGTATCGCCGTGCAGGATCAGGATCTGATGCCCTTCGGCTTCAATCACCTGTGTATCCGGCAGCAGGGTCATGCCGCACTGACGGGCATAGCGCTCACCCAGCAGGAAATCACGGTTGCCGCAGATAAAGAAGATCTTCACGCCGCTGTCACTGAGGGATTTCAGTGCATCAGCCACGGTTTTATGCAGCGGGTTCGGGTCATCATCACCAATCCAGTAATCAAAAAAATCACCGAGGATATAGAGCTGTGATGCGTGAACAGCCTGTTCCCGCAGGAAACGAAGAAAGCCGGCGGTGATCGCCGGCTCCTGCTCATTTAAATGCAAATCTGCAATAATAAGCGTGGTCATACTTACTCAGAAACAGTCACGCTTTCGATGATCACATCTTCGCGCGGCACATCCTGGTGCATACCGCTGTTGCCGGTTTTGACCGCTTTGATTTTGTCCACAACATCCATACCTTCAACCACTTCAGCAAACACGCAGTAGCCCCAGCCACTTGGTGTTTCTGAACGGAAGTTCAGGTAGTCGTTGTCAACCACGTTAATGAAAAACTGTGCAGTGGCGGAATGCGGATCGTTGGTACGGGCCATCGCCAGGGTGCCGCGGTTGTTTTTCAGACCGTTGTTGGCTTCGTTTTTGATCATACCGAGAGTCGGTTTCTGCTTCATGCCCGGTTCAAAACCGCCGCCCTGGACCATGAAATCATTGATAACACGATGGAAAATGGTGTTATTGTAGAAACCGTCTTCACAATATTTCAGGAAGTTTGCGACCGTTTCCGGTGCTTTATCCGCGAACGTCTTAATGACGATATCACCATGATTTGTATGAAAAGTTACCATAATAATTTCCTGCTGCTTATATTATAAAGGCAATAATCTGCCGTTTTTATCTCCGGGGTGTGTTATATCATACTCACTAATCTGCGTCAGTATTTGTTATAATCACCGGGTTTTACAGGGTCTTTCTTGCATTTGCAGGGTATTCGCGTTTCAATAACCTGACCTGTCTCAGATTATGATCCCCGCAGACAGATATAAAAAATAAAGTATTTATTATCAATTAATTAACAGAAGTCACCATCAACACGTACAGACTTTTAATGGAATAGTCCTATGCTGAAAATTTATAACACCTTATCAAGACAAAAAGAGGAATTTAAGCCCATTAACCCCGGTAAAATCGGGATGTACGTGTGTGGTATCACTGTTTACGACCTGTGTCATATCGGACACGGGCGGACATTTGTCGCGTTTGACACCATCGTGCGCTATCTGCGTCACGCCGGGTATGATGTGAACTATATCCGCAACATCACGGATGTGGACGACAAAATTATCAAACGGGCGAATGAAAATAACGAAACCTGTGATCAGCTGGTGGATCGCATGGTGGCGGAGATGCACCGCGATTTCGATGCCATGAACCTGATGCGCCCGGATTCAGAGCCGCGCGCCACACATCACATCAAAGAGATTATTGAGATCACGCAGTTACTGCTCGATCGCGGTCATGCCTATGTGGCGGACAACGGGGATGTGATGTTTGATATCAGCAGTGACCCGGAATACGGCCTGCTGTCACGCCAGGATCTGGAGCAGCTTCAGGCCGGTGCCCGTGTCGAGGTGGCGGATGTGAAACGCAACCCGATGGATTTCGTGCTGTGGAAAATGTCCAAACCGGGTGAGCCGTCATGGGAATCCCCGTGGGGCGCAGGCCGTCCTGGCTGGCATATCGAATGTTCCGCGATGAACAGCAAACAGCTGGGCACACATTTTGATATTCACGGCGGCGGTTCTGACCTGATGTTCCCGCACCATGAAAACGAAATCGCGCAGTCCACCTGTGCCCACGACGGCCCGTATGTCAATTACTGGATGCACTCCGGTATGGTGATGGTTGATAAAGAGAAGATGTCAAAATCCCTCAATAACTTCTTCACCATCCGTGATGTGCTGGGCTATTACGACCCGGAAACGGTGCGTTACTTCCTGCTGTCCGCACATTACCGCAGCCAGCTCAACTACACAGAAGAGAACCTGAAACAGGCGCGTACTGCTCTGGAGCGTTTCTATACCGCACTGCGCGGCACAGATAAAGATGCGGCGGTCGTGGTGAATGAGGAATTCGCAAATCGTTTCCGCGATGCGATGGATGATGATTTTAACACGCCGGAAGCTTACTCTGTGCTGTTTGATATGGCGCGTGAACTGAACCGTCTGAAACAGGAAGATATGACTGCAGCAAACGGCCTGGCAGCACAACTGCGCCAGCTGGCCGGTGTGCTGGGGCTGCTGACTCAGGATCCGGAGCAGTTCCTGCAAAGCGGTGCGCAGAGCGAAAGGGATGAAGATGCAGCGAAAATCGAAGCACTGATCAAACAGCGCAATGATGCCCGCGCCTCAAAAGAGTGGGCGCTGGCCGATGCGGCCCGTGATGCTTTAACCGACATGGGTATTGTGCTGGAAGATGGTCCGCAGGGCACCACCTGGCGCCGTAAGTAATCGTTATTACATTCTGACTGAAAAGCCCGGCATTATTCACTGCCGGGTTTTTTTATATTATTTTATTTTTACCGGGCAGGCATAACCGCCGGTTATCCGCTATTCTGTTACAGCACCTGCTTTATTGTGTGATGTCTTTGTCGTACTTTTATATTAAAAATAAAGGAAGCATCTGATGAGTAAAAATATGTTAGCTATGCTGGTGGCGTCTGTCTGTGCATTCGGCGCAATGACGGCATCTGCCGCCGGACTGTCAGATAATATGAAAACGCTGAACGCGAATCTGCAGATTGTTGAAAAAACAGATGACGCGGCAGCGCTGAAAACTGCACTGACCGACATGCGTGCTGCGGCACAGAGTGCCAGAGAAGAATTACCGGCCAAACTGAAAGGTAAAGCGGCGGACAGCGCAGAAGTGAAGGATTACCATCACGGTTATGATGTTCTGACCGGACAAATTGATGAAGCACTGAAGCTGACGGAAGAAGGTAAAATTCCGGAAGCGAAAGCCATGGCTGAACAATTTAAAGCCACCCGTGGTGAATACCACAAGAAATACCGTTAACAACTGATATAAATACCATTTTCCGTATTAAAAACGCCCGGCATGATTGCCGGGCGTTTTGTTATTCAGCGGCGGATAATCAGTCCCGTTTACGCGGCATCATGCGCAGCAGGGTATTATCTTTCCAGAAATAGTGATGTGCCAGTGCGGCGGCGGCATGCAGGCCGATAATAAAATAACCGGTATTGGCAATGATCTCATGAATATTCTGTATGCTGTACGCGAGATCTTCATCCGGCGCGGCGGAGACCGGCATCGGGATACCGAATAATGACCAGTCATAACCGTTCAGATATTTAATACTGAAACCGAGTACCGGTAACAAAATAAATATCACAAAGATTATCAGGTGCACCAGATGGGATAAGCCGGTTATCATCGGTGACGGTCTGGGAATAATAGCCGGTGCGCGGTGCTTTATTCTGACGGCCAGCCGGACAATCATCAGTATACCGACAGCGATACCGCAACTGTAATGCAGCCCGGCCAAAATACTTCTCAGTGGTTCGTCAGCATTGTCCCGTAACAGGGCGCTGATATAAACGACAATCACAAGCAGGAAAATAAACCAGTGCAGGGCAATCTGCACAGGCTGAAATTTTTGTGTTTTCATTTTTTGCGGCTCTTATTATACGGATAAAAAAACCAGAGGCAGTGCTCTGGTTTATTCGCAGATTACGATTATTCAGCCACCTTTACCTGCTCACCGGCAAATTCCACCACTTTACCGGCGGTGATTTTGCAGCGCTTGCGGGTTTCCGTTTCACCGTCAACAGTCACCTGACCATCAGCGATAAATTGTTTGGCGGCGGCACCGCTGTCGGCCCAGCCCTGAATTTTGAGCAGGTCGCACAGCTCAACATGCGGATGGCCGTCAAGATTAAAAATATCCATTGTTACTCGTCCTTATCGTGAAATTCTTCGCAGGCCTGTAATGTATTCTGAATCAGTGTGGCGACCGTCATCGGCCCGACACCGCCCGGCACCGGGGTTATCCACTCCGCACGTTCAGCGGCTTCGGCAAAATTCACATCGCCGACCACTTTGCCGTTTTCCAGACGGTTAATGCCCACATCAATCACAATTGCGCCGGGTTTGATCCACTCACCCGGAATAAAATTCGGTTTCCCGACCGCCACAATCAGCAAATCCGCGTGTTCAACATGGTGACGCAGATTGGTGGTAAAGCGGTGAGTGACAGTTGTGGTGCAACCGGCCAGCAGCAGCTCCAGGCTCATCGGGCGGCCGACAATATTGGATGCGCCGATAATCACGGCATTCAGACCAAATGTATTGATATTGCAGCGCTCAAGCAGTGTCACAATACCGCGCGGTGTGCACGGGCGCAGATTCGGCGCACGCTGACACAGGCGGCCGATATTATAAGGATGAAAACCGTCGACGACTTTATCAGGATGAAGGCGTTCAATCACTTTGACATTATCAATGCCGGCAGGCAGCGGAAGCTGAACGAGGATCCCGTCGATAGTATTATCATTATTCAGTTCATCAATGAGATGGAGGAGTTCAGCTTCGCTGGTGGTATCGGGGAGGTCATAAGAGCGTGAAATAAATCCGACTTCTTCACATGAACGGCGTTTGCTGGCGACATAAATCTGCGACGCGGGGTTCTCACCGACCAGGATAACGGCAAGACCGGGAGCCCGTTTTCCGCTGGCAATCCGTTGCTGAACTTTTGCGGCAACTTCGGCACGTATGGTCGACGCAATCGTTTTCCCGTCTATAATTTTTGCTGACATCGTGTAAAAATCCATAAAACAGATAAAAGATGGGCACTATTCTGTCAGAACATTTTCCGTCTGTCAGTTATGTTTTATTAAGGTGTCAGAAAGTAACTGCCGAAGATAACTGATTTTCTGATTGACTCGCTGCGTCGCAGCCGTATAATCCACGGTGCATCAAGCAGTTAACCCGCTGTTTTTTTCCTCAGCGCGCCCTTAGCTCAGCTGGATAGAGCAACGGCCTTCTAAGCCGTAGGTCACAGGTTCGAATCCTGTAGGGCGTACCATTCCGAAGTCAATGGACATCAACCGATGTCTTTTTTTATGTCTGAAATTCAGTTAATTAGCTGATTTTAACTTTTCTTCGTTCAACTGACATCCACCTATATCAACCTAAATCAAGTAATATTTGTTGGCATATGCGTTGGTACATACAGGTTCAATGAATTCTTATACCAACACAAACTCATGGGAGTTCCTATACGGCACTAACAGATGTGAAGGTAAGAACGGCAAAGCCTGCCGATAAAGGATACAAACTAACTGACGGTGAAGGAATGCACCTTTATGTGCATGCTAATGGTTCTAAATACTGGCGGTTACAATAATAGTTTATGGGAAACATATTCGATTTGACGCATGTGTTTTTTAGAGGTAATTTAAAAAAAAGATTACAGAGGTACACATGGAACCATTACAACTGTTTAAAATTTTAGGTGACCAAACCAGACTGGATATCGTGCTATTGCTAAAAGCATCCGGGGAGTTATGTGTCTGTGATATCTATACGGCCTTGAATTTATCGCAACCAAAGACATCCCGGCATCTGGCAATGCTAAGAGAATCAGGTCTTTTGCTCGATTCAAAACATGGCAAATGGGTTCATTATCGTTTATCTCCTGCATTACTACCGTGGGTGAAAAGTATCATTGATGTCACTTACGCCACAGAGAAAAATAGAGTTGCAGATTTGCTTAAGAGCTTGGAGACAAAAGAACCTGCGGGTAGCTGTTCTGTATAAAAATTTTTAAGCTAACATATTTGGAAAAACATATGTAAGGTTGAGCGATGAAAAAACTAGAAGTATTTGATCCCGCATTATGCTGTAGCACCGGTGTTTGCGGAACCGAAGTCGATCAAGCATTGGTAGACTTCGCAACAGATGTGGATTGGTTAAAAAAACAAGGAGCAAGTATAAGGCGTTTTAATTTAGCGCAAGAGCCTATGGAGTTCGTTAACAACACAAAAGCAAAAACATTTTTGGAAACCGCAGGTGCCGGGTCACTTCCGCTATTGATTCTTGACGGTGAGATTGTGCTGACTGGTCGATACCCAAAACGACATGAGCTAGCCAGATGGTTTGGTATTCGACCGAATATTGAAAAAGCTGAAATTGTTAAATCGTGTTGTGGTAATGGTAAAACGTGTTGTTAACAGGAGCAATAAAATGAAATTTTTAGATAACACACCTAATTATTTATTTTTTACTGGAAAAGGTGGTGTGGGTAAAACCTCTGTTTCCTGTGCGACAGCAATTAAGTTGGCTGAAAAAGGGAAAAAAGTTTTACTGGTGAGCACTGATCCAGCTTCTAACGTTGGGCAAGTATTCTCTCAATCGATAGGCAACAATATTAAGCCAATAACATTGGTTCCAAATCTATTTGCTATTGAAATAGATCCTCAAGCCGCAGCCGAAGAATATCGAAACAAAATTATTAATCCAATCAAAGAAAGTTTACCTGAAGCGGTAATTCAAAGTATTACGGAACAGCTATCAGGTGCCTGTACCACAGAGATTGCAGCTTTCGATGAATTTACCGGGTTGTTAACCAATACCGAAATTACAGAGCAATTTGACCATATCATTTTTGATACCGCACCAACGGGGCATACCATCCGTTTATTACAACTCCCGAGTGCATGGAGTGATTTTATTAGTAACAATCCTGATGGCGCGTCATGTTTAGGGCCAATGTCTGGTCTTGATAAACAACGTGAGCAGTACAGCATGGCGGTGGAAGCGTTGAGTGATAAATCACTGACAAGGCTGGTCTTGGTTGCACGACCTCAGTCTGCCGCATTGAGGGAAGTCGCGAGAACCTATAGCGAGTTGTCATCTCTGGGTATCAAAAATCAGCAATTGGTTGTCAATGGTGTTTTCCCTGAAACGGCGGTGACTGAAAATGATAAGTTATCCCATGCGCTCTACTCTCGTGAACAAGCGGCATCAGAGTCTATGCCGGAAGCACTACGCTCGTTACCTGTCGATATTCTTTATTTACAAAATATCAATATGGTGGGTGTCGATGCACTGAAGCAGTTGTTATCTGATGACATGCCACAAATTCCAACTATTACCCCTACAAAACAACCTATTTCTTTACCTACCTTGTCAGAACTGGTTGGTGAAATATCTCAGCAACAGCATGGGCTGATTATGTTAATGGGCAAAGGTGGTGTAGGGAAAACAACGATTGCGGCATCAATCGCAGTTAAATTGGCAGAAAAAGGGCTTGATGTACATCTGACCACATCTGATCCGGCCGCGCATATTGAATCAACCCTCGATGGTGTTTTACCCAATCTTCAGGTTAGCCGAATTGACCCTGTCGCTGAAACTGAGCGTTATCGTAATTATGTCTTAGAAACCAAAGGGAAAGATTTAGATGAAGAGGGGCGTGCATTACTTGAGGAAGATTTACGCTCTCCATGCACAGAAGAAATCGCGGTATTTCAGGCTTTCTCTCGCATCATTAGAGACGCGGGTAAACGTTTTGTCGTCATGGATACTGCACCGACCGGGCATACATTATTACTTCTGGATGCAACAGGGGCATACCATAAAGAAATTGTTAAAAAAATGGGCGAAAAAGGCCACTATTTAACGCCGATGATGCAATTACAAGATCCTGAACGCACTAAAGTTATTATTACGACACTCGCTGAAACTACGCCTGTGCTTGAGGCGGAGAACTTACAAAATGATTTAATTCGGGCAGATATACATCCGTGGGCGTGGGTGATCAATAACAGTCTGTCTATCACGGAAACAATATCACCATTGTTACTTTCAAGAGCAGAACAGGAAGTCGCTCAGATTGAAAAGGTGACATCAACATTGGCAAAACGTGTTGCTATTGTTCCTTTGCTTGAAACAGAGCCTGTGGGGATATCTGCATTAAGTCAGCTCGCAGAATAAGTTTTATTTTCTAAAAATAAAAGGTGCGGAAAAGTACCTTTTAAATGAGGTTGTTATGTTTATTGCCGCATTCATTTTTATTTTAACGATCACCTTTGTTATTTGGCAACCCAAAGGACTGGGTATTGGCTGGAGTGCTACAGCAGGGGCTGTATTGGCACTGATCTTTGGTGTGATCAGTTTCCAGGACATCCCGATTGTCTGGAACATTGTTTGGAATGCCACGGCGACATTTGTTGCCGTAATTATCATTAGTCTACTTTTAGATGAAAGTGGTTTCTTTGAATGGGCTGCATTACATGTTGCCAAGTGGGGCGGGGGTAAAGGAAAACTGTTATTCAGTTATATTGTGTTACTTGGAGCAACGGTTGCAGCCTTATTTGCCAATGATGGCGCAGCATTGATATTAACGCCCATTGTGATTGCGATGTTATTGGCACTTGGTTTCAACAAAGGCACGACATTAGCATTTGTCATGGCTGCCGGGTTTATTGCAGATACGGCGAGCTTGCCGCTGATCGTTTCGAACCTCGTGAATATCGTTTCTGCAGACTTCTTTAATATTGGATTTACTGAATATGCATCGATTATGGTGCCAGTGGATATTGCAGCAATTATTGCAACATTAGCGATGCTGCATTGGTTTTTCCGTAAAGATATTCCTAAACAATATGATGTTACCAAACTGAGTGAACCGACTTTAGCCATTAAGGATATGACAACGTTTAAAACAGGTTGGCTGGTATTGGTACTGCTGCTTATTGGTTTCTTTGTCTTAGAACCATTAGGTATTCCAATCAGTGCAATTGCGGCTATTGGCGCTTTAATTCTTTGGGTAATTGCAGCCAGAGGCCATACGATTAATACCAAAAAAGTATTACGCGGAGCACCGTGGCAAATCGTCATTTTCTCTTTAGGTATGTACTTGGTTGTTTATGGTTTAAGAAATGCAGGGTTAACCGATTATCTTTCTGAAATGCTCAATTACCTTGCAGACAAAGGGTTATGGGTTGCAACAATTGGTACGGGATTTATAACTGCATTTTTATCCTCAATAATGAATAATATGCCAACGGTATTAATTGGTGCCCTGTCCATTGAAGGAAGTGAAGCATCAGGGTTAATTCAGCAAGCAATGGTTTATGCTAACGTGATTGGTGCCGATTTGGGTCCGAAAATCACACCAATAGGTAGTTTGGCTACATTGCTGTGGCTGCATGTTTTATCGCAAAAAAACATGACCATTACATGGGGATATTATTTCAAAACCGGGATTATCATGACTATCCCTGTGCTCATTGTCACACTCGTTGCTTTAGTACTTCGACTTTCACTGTTAAATTAAAGGTAACTTCATGAATGAGATCACTATCTATCATAACCCCAATTGTGGCACTTCGCGTAACACCCTTGCAATGATCCGCAATAGTGGCGTTGAGCCAACGATTATTTATTATCTGGAAACACCTCCGGCTAAGGATGTGTTAGTGCAACTTATTGCAGATATGAAAATTACAGCGAGGGAGCTATTACGAAAAAATGTTGAGCCGTATAAGCAATTAAATTTAGAAAATAACCTTTATTCCGATGAGCAATTGATCGATTTTATGTTGCACTACCCGATACTGATTAATAGGCCGATTGTCGTCACTCCGCTGGGCGTAAAGTTGTGTAGGCCTTCAGAGGTAGTGTTAGATATATTGCCTAATCAGCAACAAAGTGAATTTATCAAGGAAGATGGTCAGATAGTGATTGGTAGTCACGATGTAAAAATGTAAATTTTCCCTTTCTTTGCCCGCGATATCCGTTACAGCAATGATTTTGTCACAGAAGGCAGTGCTGACGGCAAAGTCGATTTTACCTTTATCTGCGAATAAACCGGTGCCGGAAATTCCCCGGATAAAAAAGCATGGTATTTACCAGACAACTGGTCTATATTATTCCGCATGACAGAGGTAAAGACGCAATGACATCAGTAATCACAAAACCGAAACGGGGACGGCCGCCGAAAAATCATGATGCGGGTGCGGATGTAAAAAAAATGCTGATCCGCAGTGGCATGGAGATGTTTACCGAAAAAGGGTATATGACATCGGATATCAACGGGATCCTGAAAAAGGTCGGTGTACCGAAGGGCTCTTTTTATTATTACTTTGACAGTAAAGAGCAGTTTGGTCTGGAAATCATGCGTAATTACGACAGCTATTTTTCCCGTCTGCTGGATAAATGTTTGTCTGATATCACGCTGCCGCCACCGGAAAGGTTACGGGCATTTTATCTGACCGCTAAAGCCGGGATGGAAAAATACCACTGGCAGCGCGGGTGTCTGGTGGGGAATCTCGGTCAGGAAGTGACCAGCCTGCCGGCGGGGTATTGTGAAATACTCGATGAGATTATTACCGGCTGGCAGAAGAAAGTGGAAATCTGCCTTCTTGAAGCACAGAAACAGCAGCTTATTTCCGCTAAAACAGATTGCAGGCAAATGGCGGCTTTTTTCTGGACGGGCTGGGAAGGGGCGGTAATGCGTGCCAAACTGACCCGCAACAGTGAACCGCTGGATCTGTTTATCACTGTTTTTATGACGCAGATACTGGCTGAGAAAGCCTGAGAGATTGTTGCAGAATAATTTATTAAATATCGCCGTTGTTAACACGCCGGTGAGTATTTAATAAATTTTTTTACAATTAACCAGACAACTGGTCTATATTCATAAAAGGATAACACCATGTTTAACTGCATTCTGATTGAAAATACTGACGGCTACACCGCAAAGCTGGCTCAGCTCGATGAATCACAACTGCCTGATCACAATGTGACTGTGCAGATTGACTACTCCACGCTGAACTATAAAGATGGCCTGGCGATTACCGGCAAAAGCCCGGTTGTGCGCAGTTTCCCGATGGTTCCGGGGATTGATTTTGCCGGTACCGTGACCGAAAGCAGCTCTGAACACTATAAAGTTGGCGACAAAGTACTGCTCAACGGTTGGAGTGTCGGTGAAAAATACTGGGGCGGATTGTCTCAGGTGGCAAAAGTGAAAGACAGCTGGCTGACACCGTTACCGGCCGGGATGAGTACAAAGCAGGCGATGATGATCGGCACCGCCGGTTACACGGCAATGCTGGCGGTTCAGGCGCTGCTGAAACAGGGGATCACCAAAGAATCCGGCAAAGTACTGGTGACCGGTGCCAGCGGCGGCGTGGGCAGCTTCGCGGTTTCTCTGCTGTCAAAATTAGGTTTTGAGGTTATCGCTTCCACCGGCCGTACGGCTGATACCGCGTATCTGATCGATACCCTGGGCGCATCTGAAATCATGGATCGCAACGAGTTATCCGTACCGGGCAAACCGCTGACCAAAGAGCGCTGGGCGGCAGCGATTGACAGTGTGGGCAGCCACACGCTGGCCGGTGTCTGTGCCGGTACTCAGTATGGTGGCGTTGTGGCGGCCTGCGGCCTGGCACAGGGCATGGATTTTAACGGGACTGTTGCACCGTTTATCCTCAGAGGCGTGAGCCTGATCGGTATCGACAGTGTGATGCGCCCGCAGGCAGATCGTGTGGCGGCATGGAAACAGCTGGCAGAACTGACTGATCCGGCACAGCTGGAAACCATCAGCCGTGTGATCCCGTTAAATGAAGCGATTCCGGCGGCACACAGCTTACTGAACGGTGAAATCCGCGGCCGTGTCGTTGTTGATGTGAATAATTAATATTGTCTGACCCGCAGTATCCGTAAAAGAACATCCGGCAGAACCCTTCCGCCGGGTGTCCGGTTTACAAAGTCAGCACTATTAAGTGCTCTTACATACTACTCATAATCACTTATCAGCGATAGATGTATTATCGCTGCCATGAATATACCATAACTGCTGTTCCCGGAATATTGTCCCGGATTGTCCTCTTCCATCAATAAACGTGCTGTTAACGTTATATTTCCCTGTTTTTATACCGGAAGCAGTATTAATGACATGTATTTCTCCTTCTGAAGGCATAATCATCACGGCCGTATCCGGGGCATCCGGTATCACAGATTATTATCATTATTCGTCTGACGGGCTGCATTTGCTCATTTCTGTATTTTATGAATAATAGCGATGTAAAAAGATATGACTAATACATAAAGCAGTATTTATAAAAACGACATTAACTAAGAATTATCTTATAGGGATGAGACATGCAAATGATGCAGGCAGTAAATCCGGTCAAACTGAAGTCAGTTATAAAATTGATTATTGTTGCCGTTATTCTCCTCGTCGCGGGAGTGGTTACTTTTAATTCGTATACTATTGTGCAGGATGGTTCGGTAAAAGTCGGAACCTTTTTAGGTAAGGTTAACCCGGTCGCTTATGATGCCGGGCTGCATTTCCCGATTAACCCGTTTATGACATTTGATACCTATTCAACAAAAGATATCCGGGTGTCACTGAAAGAGTTACGCGTACCGTCACAGGACAAACTGAAATCCATCGTGGATATTACGGTGATGCTCCAGTTTGATGGCGCTAAAGCCCCCATTCTCCGTATTAACGGCGGTACAGAAAGTGAAGCACTGGATAAATATGTCCGCCAGAAACTGATTTCCACGATTCTGGAATTCGGGAAAGATGTTGCCAACGCACAGGATCTGTATACCGCAGATACCCAGCGGAAATTACAGGAATCTATCCGTGATGCCATTCAGGGTTATGCTTCACCTTACGGCTATACGATCAAAGAGATTATGATCCAGGATATTACGCTGCCGGAAGTGGTTCAGGAGCAGGTTGTGAATACCAAGATGCGTCAGGAGCAGATAAACCAGGCAAAAGCGGAAGCAGAGAAAGAGCGTGAACTGGCTCAGAAAAAAGTGGTTATCGCACAGGCAGAGCGTGAGTCCGCAGAACAGCAGGCACTTGCCCGTGAGCGTAATGCCCAGGCCAGCTCTTATGCAATGCGTCAGGAAGCCGATGCACGTTTATATGCCGCTCAGAAAGAATCAGAAGCGAACGCCGTGTTACAGCAGACAATCACCCGCGAAATGATTAACTGGAAGCAGCTTGAAATAGAACAAATTAAAGCAGAGAAATACAAAGGTGAAGTGCCTAATATTGTTGTTGGTGCAGACTATGACGGAAAAATGATCATGGATATGCGCTCACAACAATAAAAAATAACTGCCCGTTACCGAAAACCCGTCATATGACGGGTTTTTTATTTATATGGAATTTTTGATACTTAAATAAGGTATTGGTTTATCTTTATATCAGATAAAAACCTGCCGGGCGATGGTCAGAAAGGAACGGTAACAGCGTTACGATTTCAGTCTCCGGCAAAGCACTGCTGATGTCAGAGCAACACCCGCAGCATGATGATATCAGTACTCTGCTGGCATTATTTTCATCTGAAACTCCGGCAACCTGTGCGGAAAGTGAAATCAACCATGCTTTCTTATGCGTTACAGGCGGAATGCATGGCTGCACTGGTGGCGGATTTCAGATATCGGAGTAATAAATATTGGTTTATCTCTTCATTAAAATAATCAGTAGGATATCGGATGAATAATAGATAATTCTAAAATAATAATTTTATTTGTTATTTTAAAGATTATTTTATTATTCAGATAAAATAACTGATTATTAAAAGGATTGATAATGAAAGAATTAAGTCATGCTGAAATTGAACTGGTTTCCGGTGCCGGATGTGTTCAGGACACTATCACCGACCTCGGAAAAAAACTCGGTGACTGGGGTTTTGAACTGCTCGGGCCTTATCTGACGGCAGACCTGCCGGTGTTCGGTAAAGTCAGCCTCAAAGACGCATACCCGGGGCTGGGCAGGGAAGTCGGCGGAAAAGTGGGTTCGGCTGTCGGCGGTTTTATTGAGGATAAATTAGGCGGCATTGTAGATCTCGGTGGTATTTGTAAATAATACGCTGATAAAGTAATAGTATAAATGGTGATCCTCTGCGGAATATACCACAGAGGATCCTTGATATATAAATAGTTATCATCGGAATCGCCGGTGTTTTTCCCGGCTGACGACAGAGCAGGAATGTTATTTTGATTCATAACAAAACCTGAATATTTTACGATAATATAGTATAATTTCTTAAGAAAATATATACTTGAAAAGTGATGTGAAATTGCAGTTTTTCCTGTTGAGCTGATAAATAATAATTATTTTCTGTCAGTGTATTAACTATATTATTTTCCGCTGTAACAACGATTGATTTTTATTACATCCTTCCCTCTGTTCATTATCAGCAGTCAATTCATCTAAAATAAGTACCGTGATGACTATGTTCAGACGAAGTCATAAATAATGAAAGGGAAATCTAAATATGAAAGAGTTAAGTATTCTGGAAATTGAAGCAGTTTCTGGTGCCGGTTAATTAATACTATAACCCGCATTATTGACTGTTCCGCAGTCAATATCATATTTTGAGGGAATTCATTATTTTATGAATTCCCGTTTTTTTATCTTTTCCCTGATACTGACGGCCTTTTATTCACCGGATAACCGCAGGCAGGGTTTATTGTGTTCCGCAAAGCCGCACTCGATAACCGAAAAATGAAATGGCGGGGTAAGGCCTTATTATTACCCGGTATTCCGCTGTGGCTGATTATAGTATGCAGTTTTCTGTTTTTAATGGTTTTTCTGACCTTTATCTTGTCCGGCAGCTATACGCGGCGGGTCAGTGTGACCGGAGAAATCACCACCAATCCCCGGGCTGTTACTGTATATGCAGGTGTGCAGGGATTTATTACCGGGCAATATGTGAATGAAGGGCAGATTATCCGCAAAGGGGATCCGGTTTACCGTATTGATACCAGCAGAGCCACAGCCAGCGGTGTGGTCAGTGAAAATCAGCGCCGTGAAATTGAAAATCAGTTACAGCATATCCGTGATATGACCGCCCGTCTCAGAGATAACAAACAGACCACTCTGGCCTCGCTCGAAAAACAAAAGTCCCTTTATGCACAGGCACAGTTGCGATCTGCCGGGATTATTGAACGGGCACAGGAAGGGATCCGCATTATGAAACAGAATATGGATAATTATCATCATTACCGGGAAAGAGGGCTGATAAATAAAGATCAGTGGCTGAATCAGGCTGCGCTTTATTATTCTCAGCAAAACAGTCTGCTGGGATTAAGCGGACAGAATGAACAGAATATTCTGCAGGTTACGTCTCTGGAAAGCCAGATCCTGACTCAGGCGGCAGAATTTGATAACCGGATTTATCAGCTGGAATTACAACAGTCTGAGCTGATGAAAGAGCAGGTGAATAATGACGCGGGTGGTGAGATTATCGTTCGTGCCCTGACAGACGGCCGTGTGGATTCCCTTGGCGTGACCGTCGGTCAGATGGTCAATCCCGGTGATACCCTGCTGCAGATCCTGCCGGAAAATATCCGTCAGTACTGGCTGGTGCTCTGGGTGCCCAATGACGCGCTGCCTTATCTGAATGTCGGTGACGCGGTGAATATTCGTTATGAGGCCTTCCCGGCAGAAAAATTCGGCCAGTTTGCCGCCACCATTCAGGTGATTTCCAAAACCCCTGCCTCTGCACAGGAAATGATGACCTATGCCGGGGCGCCGAAAGTCAGTCAGATGCCGCAGTCCATCCCCTATTACAAAGTGATTGTACGTCCGGAAAAACAGATGATCGCCTATGACGGCCGCGAACTCAGCCTGCAAAACGGCATGAAAGCCAATACCACCCTGTTTCTGGAAAAACGCAAAATCTATCAGTGGATGGTATCGCCATTCTATGACATGAAACAGAGCGCCTCCGGGCCAACAGGAGCAGACACACCATGACAGAACGGACGCTGTTATCTGACCGGGAGGCTGTATGCGCTGTTTATCCCTGAAAAACCTGCTGGAAAAACTCGATCTCAGTCTGCGTCAGCGCATTCCGGTGATCCACCAGACCGAGTCCTCTGAGTGCGGCCTCGCCAGCCTGGCCATGATTTCCGCCCATTACGGCAAAAGTATCGATCTGATTTCCCTGCGCCAGCAGTTCAATCTCTCCGCGCGGGGCGCGGCCCTGGCCGGGCTGACCGGTATGGCCGCCGAGCTGGGCATGACCACCCGCGCGCTGTCGCTGGATATGGACGACCTGCCGAACCTGCGCCTGCCGTGCATTTTACACTGGGATTTCAATCACTTTCTGGTGCTGGTGAAAATCAGCGGTAACAAATTTATCCTGCATGACCCGGCCTATGGCCGCCGGGTGGTCGGTATTGAGGAAATGTCGCGCAATTTTACCGGCGTGGCGCTGGAAGCCTGGCCCGGCAGCACCTTCACCAGGCAGGAGGTGGTGAAAAAACTCAGCCTGCGCAAGCTGATCGGCAATATTCACGGGTTGAAAAAAGCGCTGCTGAAAATCTTCGCGTTCTCCGTGGTGATTGAGGCTATCGGCCTGATTATGCCGGTCGGCACACAGCTGGTGATGGATCACGCTATTCCTGCCGGAGATCAGGGGTTATTGTCCCTGATTTGTGTCGGGTTACTGTTCTTGATTCTGTTGAAAGCAGCGGTCAGTATGTGCCGCGCCTGGGCCAGCGTGATTATGGAAACGCTGATCAACGTCCAGTGGCAGTCCGGACTATTCACCCATCTGCTGCGGCTGCCGCTCAGCTATTTTGAGCGGCGCAAACTCGGGGATATTCAGTCCCGTTTCGGCTCGCTGGATATTCTGCGTACCACCTTTACCACCAGCGTGGTCGGGGCGATCATGGACGGTATCATGCTGATCGGCGTGTTTATCATGATGATCCTCTACGGCGGCCATCTCACCTGGATTGTGCTCGGGTTTACCGCCGTATATATCGGGCTGCGGCTGGCGACCTACCGTTATTACCGCCAGCTGTCAGAGGAATCGCTGATCAAAGAGGCACGCGCCGGGTCGTATTTTATGGAGTCCCTCTACGGCATCACCACGGTGAAAACCCAGGGCATGAGCGATCGCCGGGGGAATCACTGGCTGAATCTGAAAGTCGATTCCATCAATACCGGCATCCGCCTGACCAAGATGAACCTGATGTTCGGCGGGGTGAATACTTTTATTATGGCCTGTGACCAGATAGCCATCCTGTGGATCGGCGCAGGTCTGGTGATCGACAACGCCATGACCCTCGGGATGTTTGTCGCGTTCAGCGCCTACCGCGAGCAGTTTTCCGACCGCGCTGCCTCCATCATTGAGTTCCTGCTGCAGCTGCGCATCATGAGCCTGCACAACGAGCGTATTTCCGATATCGCGCTCAACGAGCAGGAAAATAAAAAGCCGGATGTACCGTACGAGCCGCAGATGCAGGCCGCCGGGCTGGAGACCCGCAACCTGGCGTACAGTTACGACAGCCAGTCCGTACCGATCTTCCGCGATATTAATCTGTCGGTTGCCCCCGGTGAAAGTGTGGCGATAACAGGGCCGTCCGGCTCGGGAAAAACCACGCTGATGAAAGTGCTGTGCGGCCTGTTTGAGCCATCGGATGGCAAGGTATTCATTGATAACATTGAGATCCGCCAGCTCGGCGTCAATAACTACCACAAAATGATCGCCTGTGTGATGCAGGACGACAAACTGTTTTCCGGCTCGATCCGCGAAAATATCTGCGGGTTCACCGAAAATCCCGACGAGCAGCTGATGATCGCCTGTGCACAGGCCAGTTATATTCACAACGTGATTATATCGATGCCGATGGGCTATGAAACGCTGATAGGAGAGCTGGGCGAAGGACTGTCCGGCGGGCAGAAACAACGGATATTTATCGCCCGCGCCCTGTACCGAAAACCCCGCATCCTGTTTATGGACGAGGCCACCAGCGCACTGGATAAAGAGAGTGAATCTTACGTCAATCAGGCGATCCGCCAACTGCCGATCACGCGGATTATTATTGCGCACCGCGAGTCGACGATTGAGTCAGCGGACCGCATTATTTTTCTCGGCGGGAAAAACAATAAATAAAGCCACGAAAATATAACCGGAAATAATAACCTCAGGATATGTATTTTATATTACCGTTAATATTACAACTCTTGTGGCATTTTCTGAATTTTATGCAGAATATCCGGAATCTGTTGTATTTATCTGGTCAAACCGCTGAACCGGGCCAACGAAGCCCTGCGTGAGCGCTGATCCTGTCAGTCAGCCCCGCATATCACAGTGTGATATGCGGGGCTTTCTCTTTATTTGTCATGTGAATGCTTAACAGTATACTGATACCTTAAGGCAGCCGTCCGCTTGCTGACGGTACTCTCTCACTGACAAGGCAGGTGACACCATGACAGACAGACAAGAGGTCTTACCCCAGCGTATCAGCGCGCGGATTAAAGATGTCGGCGGCGTGCCGGTATCCCGTGCATTACCGGTAAAAGAGCGCCGTCAGATAGGCGCCTGGTGTTTTCTGGATCATGCCGGTCCGGCAGTTTTCAAAGGGGATGACGGCATGAAAGTCGGGCCGCATCCGCACATCGGCTTACAGACGTTCACCTGGATGCTGGAAGGTGAGGTGCTGCACCGGGACAGCCTCGGATCAGAGCAGATTATCCGCCCGGGACAGGTGAATCTGATGACAGCCGGACGCGGTATCACACATACCGAAGATTCCGCCGGCAGAAATGCCCGTCTGCATGCCGCCCAGCTCTGGATTGCCTTACCTCCGGCGGACAGCACCATCGCGCCGCGCTTTGACCACTATCCTGATTTACCTGTCTGGCATCATGACCAGGTGAGTTTCACATTACTGACCGGCGAATATGGTGATCACCGTTCGCCGGTTCTGCATTTTTCCCCGCTGATCGGCATGGATTTGCTGGCACAGCAGGCAACACAAACCACACTCGATACCCGGCCGGACTTCGAATACGGCTTCTTTGTGCTGGAGGGCCAGCTGACATACCGCGGTGAAGTTTATACCGCCAATGAGCTGGTGTATGTCGGTGAAGGGTTGTCCTCTGTCACACTGACACTGATGAAGGGCTCGCGGTTGCTGTTGCTGGGCGGTACACCGGTGCAGGAACGGATAATGATGTGGTGGAATTTTGTCGGCTACGACGTACAGACACTGCAGCAGGCTGTCAGTGACTGGAACAATGGCGATATCCGGTTCGGTACTGTTGAAAATGACCCCCGCGAGCCGCTGCCCGCACCATCGTATCCCGCATCCCGCCTGTAACAGGCAATAGCTGATACACTCTGAATGCAATAATTCTTATTAATGATAGTTGAAATGATTGGCATTCAGAGTGCAGTATTATCCCGTATTTCACGCTAGAATAAACCCGTTAATGGTCGTTATGTTGCTGAACTGAACATAACTTTTCTGTTGTTCCATAACTGAGGTGAACTATGAAAGCAGCTGTTGTCGCAAAAAATAAGACCGTAGAAATCAAAGAGAAAACATTACGCCCTCTGAAATATGGAGAAGCCCTGCTGAAAATGGAATGCTGCGGCGTGTGTCACACTGACCTGCATGTAAAAAATGCTGATTTTGGTGATGTCTCCGGTGTGATCCTCGGGCATGAAGGTATTGGTGTGGTGACGGAAATCGCGGAAGGGGTCACCTCACTGAAAGTCGGCGATCGTGCCAGTGTTGCATGGTTTTTCCGTGGCTGCGGCCATTGTGAATACTGTAACAGCGGCAAAGAAACTTTCTGCCGTGAAGTTAAAAATGCCGGTTATACCGTGGACGGCGGTATGGCGGAAGAGTGCATTGTGACTGCGGATTATGCGGTAAAAGTGCCGGATGGTCTGGATTCAGCCGCGGCGAGCAGTATTACCTGCGCCGGCGTCACCACTTATAAAGCAATTAAAGTTTCCGGCATCAAACCGGGTCAGTGGCTGGCGATTTACGGTCTCGGTGGATTAGGCAACCTGGCGCTGCAATATGCCAAAAACGTCTTTAATGCCAAAGTGATTGCTATTGATGTCAATGATAAACAACTGGCACTGGCAAAAGAGATGGGCGCCGATCTGATCCTGAATCCGAAAACCGATAATGTCGATGAAATCATTCAGAAAGACCTCGGCGGCGCGCATGCAGCGGTCGTTACCGCAGTAGCCAAATCCGCATTTAACTCGGCGGTCGGCAGTGTCCGTGCCGCAGGGCGTGTTGTGGCGGTCGGTCTGCCGGTGGAAACCATGGATCTGAGTATTCCGCGTCTGGTACTGGACGGTATCGAGGTTGTCGGTTCGCTGGTGGGAACCCGCGAAGATCTGAAAGAAGCATTCCGTTTTGGTGCCGAAGGCAAAGTGGTACCAAAAGTGGCGATGCGCCCGCTTGAAGACATTAATGCCATCTTTGAAGAGATGGAGCAGGGCAAATTTACCGGCCGTATGGTCATTGATTTTAAAAACAAAAAATAATCGATCCGGTTATTTGCTGCAATATCCTTTAGCCGCCCGCCTGCGGGCGGTTAATGAGATGATCCCCCCCGCCCTGTGAGCGGTATGCTGACAGGGTGTTTTTCTTTCAGGAGAGGCCATCATGCAAAATATTACACTCATTGGTATCGATATCGGTAAACACACCTTTCATGTGCTTTGTCAGGATAAATCAGGCAAAGCGTTGTTGCACAAAACAATAGAGTGATTACAAAGCAAATCCCATGGTGGTTTGTTGTCCCGGTATCAGAAAAGAAAGACGCGTTTTATTTCGGTGCTTTCAGTTTTCTCTGTGATGATAAATGCGTGGTTCTGTACATAAAGGTTGCGGATAAATGGATAATCAGACACCTGAGTATGGTATCAAATATTATTTTCTGGTGTTCCCGGATAACGATATTACTCTCCGCTGCGGGAATCAGTTCTCCTGAAACCCCGGTTTCAGTTTAATAACAACGGGTATGAACAGTATCAGTGGCCGGGAGACTATGATGAACCGGCTGTCGGTGAGTTTCTGGCGCGTGTCCGCAATGAGGAGCAGGGGGGCCGGGCTCCCGGGCTGCCGGTTCCGGTGAAATATACGGTGATACACGGCTATCAATGTGATAACCGGGATTATTAAATTGAGAAGGCAATCGATTGTCATGCCGTGAGTCCTGAAAAATTACATTTCACAGGGGTAATAAAAATGCGGCGGGTATCTCGTTTTTAATGGCAAAATACGTCAAAAAACCGGAATCCGGTCACGAAACACAGCATTTATGCTGATAAAAAATCGCGCTGGTCTGAATTTTGCTCAATCGTTTAAATGATGAACAGATACCCGGGCCGGGTTCGTCATCATAGTGAGACACCCTGACGCCAGGGGTCATTTTCCGAGATCTTCGAATCGAAGCCGGGGAGTCCCGGTTGTAAGGGAGTCTGTTTCATGAGCAATCATAGTGTGGATCAAGCACAGGAACCGGTTAAGCCCGTTATTGACGAAGTTGAAGAAATATTACCTGCGGGAAAACTGATGATGCTGGGATTACAGCACGTACTGGTGATGTATGCCGGTGCAGTAGCGGTACCGCTGGTTATCGGTGACCGGCTGGGGCTGAGCAAGGAAGTGGTGACACTGCTTATCAGTTCGGATCTGTTTTGCTGTGGTATCGTGACACTGTTGCAGTGTATTGGTATCGGGAAATTTGCCGGTATCCGTCTGCCGGTGATTATGTCTGTGACGTTCGCGGCGGTGACGCCGATGCTGGCTATCGGTGCCAACCCGGATATCGGCCTGATGGGGATTTTCGGCGCCACCATTGCGGCGGGGGTACTGACAACGCTGATAGTCCCGCTGATGGGAAAACTGATGCCGCTTTTCCCCAATATGGTCACCGGTATTGTGATCACCTCTATCGGGCTGAGTATCATGCAGGTGGGGATCGACTGGGCTGCCGGGGGTAAAGGTAACCCGGAATATGGTCATCCGCTCTACCTCGGTATCTCATTTGCGGTTCTGCTGTCTATCCTGTTTATCACCAAATTCTGTAAGGGTTTTCTCTGTAATATCTCGGTATTACTGGGGATTATCTTTGGTTTTGTGTTGTCGCTGATGTGCAATGAGGTCAGTTTCGACGGCTATGCGGATGCGCCCTGGTTCAAACTGGTTACCCCGATGGCGCTGGGAACACCAACGTTTGAGCCGATTTCCATTATCACCCTCAGTGTGGTGCTGCTGATTGTCTTTATTGAATCGATGGGGATGTTCCTGGCGCTCGGGGAAATCGTCGGCCGTCCGGTCGGAAAAGATGACATTGTGCGCGGACTGCGGGTGGACGGGATCGGGACAGTTATCGGTGGTCTGTTCAATAGTTTCCCGCATACCTCATTTTCCCAGAACGTCGGGCTGGTGGGCGTGACAAAAGTCCACAGCCGCTGGGTGTGTGTGGTCTCCGGATTTATCCTGATCATCTTTGGTCTGCTGCCGAAAATGGCGGTGGTGATTGCCTCTATTCCGCAGTTTGTGCTCGGCGGGGCGGGGCTGGTGATGTTCGGCATGGTACTGGCGACAGGGATCCGCATTCTGTCCCGTGTTGATTACAGTGGCAATAATTACAATCTCTATATTGTGGCGATAAGCCTGGGGGTCGGGCTGACACCGACACTCTCCGGTAATTTCTTTGCCAAACTGCCGATGTTCTTACAGCCGCTGCTGCACAGCGGGATCCTGCTGGCCACTGTCAGTGCGGTGATCCTGAACCTGTTCTTTAATGGTTATCATCCGAAAAAAGAAAGCCCGGCAACGTGATCTGACTCACTAAGCATAACCCGGAGTGGTGATTGACACCGATGCAGAAAAGCATCGGTGTTTTTTTATGGACGGGCGTATACTGGATTATCAGTAAGCACAATTATTGGCAATCTAAATCATATCAGTAAGGCCGTACTATGAGTGGAATCATCACGGAGCATGAACCTTTCGGCACATTACTGGGCTATGCGCCCGGCGGTGTGGCTATCTATTCCTCTGACTACGATACCATCACGGAAGCAGAGAAAGAGGATGATATTTCCTTCCGCAGTTATATCGGAAATGAATATATGGGATACAAATGGCAGTGTGTGGAATTTGCCCGCCGCTTCCTGTATCTCAATTACGGTGTGGTGTTTACCGATGTCGGTATGGCGTACGAGATTTTTTCCCTGCGTTTTCTGCGTCATGTGGTGGATGACAGTATTCTGCCGCTGCGTGCGTTTAAAAACGGCTGCCAGCAGGCGCCGGTAGCGGGGGCATTGCTTATCTGGCAGGAAGGGGGCGAATTTAAACGCACCGGTCATGTGGCGGTGATAACCCAGGTGTGTGCGGATAAAGTCCGGATTGTGGAGCAGAACGTCATCCACCATAAACTGCCGCGCGGTCAGCAGTGGACCCGCGAGCTGCCGATGCATGTCAAAGACGGTTATTACACCCTGTCAGATACTTTCACGGATACACAGATCCTCGGCTGGATGATCCAGACAATTGATGATGAGTATGCCTGGACCGAACCGGCGGTTAACCCCGCGCTGATGACACTGCACGCCGCCCGTCTGGATGAGAAAGCCGATTTCACCGGTAAATGGCTGGATGAATCGGATCCGATGGAAAAAGCCTATGTCAAAGCCAATCACGGCCACAATCTGAATGCGGATCCGCATGAATATTTCACCATTTCAGAGACTGCCGAAAATGCACTGATGCAGGCAACCAACGAAGTCCATCTGATGTACCTGCACGCCACGGAGAAAGTGCTGAAAGATGACAATCTGCTTAAATTATTCAATATCCCGGAAATCCTCTGGCCGAGACTGCGGCTCTCCTGGCAGAACCGGCGTCACGATATGGTGACCGGCAGACTGGATTTCTGCATGGATGAGCGCGGTCTGAAAGTGTATGAATACAATGCGGATTCTGCCTCCTGTCATGCAGAAACCGGGGTGATTATTAATAAATGGGCGAAACAGGGCGGGCTGACCGAAGGCTGGGATCCGGGGGAACGCCTGTCAGAAATGCTGGCGGATATCTGGAAACACACCTCGGCCAAGCCGTTTATCCATATTATGCAGGATAAAGACAGCGAGGAAGATTATCACGCCCTCAATATGGCGCGGGCCATCACGGCGGCAGGGTACGGATACCGGGTCATTCACGGGCTGGATGAACTGAGCTGGAACGAAAGCGGACAGGTCATCGACGGTGAAGGGCGCGTGCTTAAATGTGTCTGGAAAACCTGGGCGTGGGAAACGGCGCTGGAACAACTGCGTCAGGAAAGTGAAAGCGACCGGACATACTCCGCACTGCCTATCCGTACCGGCCATCCGCGTCATGGAGATGATGTGCGGCTGATTGATGTGCTGCTGCGCCCGGAAATCCGTGTATTTGAGCCACTGTGGACGGTGATCCCGGGCAACAAAGCGATTCTGCCGATCCTGTGGTCGCTGTTCCCGCATCATCCTTATCTGCTGGATACAGAATTTGAACTCAGCGACGAACTGCGCCGGACCGGTTATGCGGTTAAACCGATCGCCGGACGCTGCGGCAGCAATATCGGGCTGGTGGATCACCGCGACGAAGTGCTGGATGAAACCTGCGGCCGTTTCGGTGAGCAGGAAAACGTTTATCAGCAGCTCTGGTGTTTACCGAAAGTGGCAGGCCGCTATATCCAGATGTGCGCTTTTACCGTCGGCGGTCACTACGGCGGTGTCTGCCTGCGTTCGGATCCGTCTCTGGTTATCAAAAAAGAGAGTGATATCGAGCCGCTGCGGGTTCTGGAGGATAAGGACTTTCTGGCAGAGAGCTGATTCCTGACCGTTGTGCTTCTCCCGGGCAGCCCCCGTATTCACCGGTGGCTGCCCGTTTTTATATCCTTTTGATCTGATTTATGTTTCCTTTTTTTCCGCGATCGCACTCCTTTCCCGTATAAAAATCAGGGTTAAAAAATAGTGGTCAACCGCGATAAAAATCATTATTGTTATATTATAACATAACAAAGTGAGGCGACCATGAAACCCGATATTCATCCGGATTACCGGACAGTCATCTTCCACGACACCGCAGCAGACGTGTATTTCAAAGTCGGATCCACTATCAGAACGGAAAGAACCATTGAGTTTGAAGGGCAGACTTATCCTTATGTCACTCTGGATGTCTCATCTCATTCTCATCCGTTCTATACCGGCAAACAGAAAACACACTCTCAGGAAGGGAATGTGGCCCGTTTTGCCAAGCGCTTCGGGCGTTTTGTACATTAAAAGAAGAGGAAAAACCGATGCAGGTATTAAGTTCACTGAAAAGTGCGAAACAGCGTCATCCGGACTGTAAAATTGTCCGTCGTCGCGGTCGTATCTATGTGATTTGTAAGTCCAACCCGCGTTTTAAAGCCGTACAGGGGTGATTATGACAGCTAAATCAGTTCTCCCGTTACTGTTACTGGCGGGATTATTCAGCGGTGCGGCAGCAGCACACGGACACCATCACGACAAACCGCAGACAGAAGCACAGCGCAAGGCCGCAGAAGGGATTTTTGCTGATAAGGATGTCAAAGACCGGCAACTGAGCGACTGGGATGGCGTCTGGCAGTCTGTTGAGCCTTACCTGGCCAGCGGCGAGCTGGACCCGGTGATGCAGGCGAAAGCCGCGAAGAACGGCGATAAAACGGCAGAAGAGTATCGCGCTTATTATACAAAGGGATATAAAACCGATGTGGATATGATTGGTATTGAAAATAATATCATCGAATTCCATCGCGGGGATAAGGTGGATCAGTGTGAGTATCAGTATGCCGGTTACCGGATCCTGAATTACACCTCCGGCAAGAAAGGGGCACGTTATCTGTTTGAGTGCAAAGATAAAAACAGTCATGCGCCGAAATATATCCAGTTCAGCGACCATATCATTGCACCGGAAAAAGCGGGTCATTTCCACCTGTATATGGGCAATGAGTCCCAGGAGGCACTCCTGACTCAGCTGGACAACTGGCCGACCTATTATCCTTATACAATGAGCGGAAAAGATATCGTTCACGAAATGCTGCATCACTGACAGCAAAGCTGCGCAGCAATATAAAACCGGCAGCCCGGAAACAATCTCTGTTTCCGGGCTGTTTTGTTATTTCATTAACAGATGAATATAAAACTTGATTAATCGTGTCAGTTAAAAATAAAATAAGAATAAGCGATTCAGCAAGCCAGATTAAACAGATTTTCCGCAATAAACATCAGGTCTTTTTTGTTTTTATTTCAGGCTTATTTATTTGATATCAGTCACAGTATTTATGTAACGATAAAGGGCGCATTTCAGTGTTGTTATTCTAAGGTCATGAAAACAAACAGATGTTTGCTTATATAACAACCCGCACATAACAGATTGATAGATATGAAAATTATTTTTAATTAAATCCTCTTTTTTTGATGGTTATTATTTTGTGTTTTTTATTTTATTTTTGAAGATATAAAAAACATGATCTCCCTCCGGTTTTTCTGCTGAAAACGCACTCTCCTCATTTTACGATCATCCCTTAAATTCCGGCGAAATCTTTATTTCAGCGCTTTACTTTGTAGCGGACAAAAAATAAAACAAGCACATGTTTAATAACCAACAAGTGTCCGCTTATGACCAGTCGAGAAAAACAAATCCTTCAGATCCTCCGGCGTGACCCGCTCATTCCGCAGCAGGAA
Source organism: Morganella sp. HMSC11D09 (assembly GCF_001807955.1). Classification (NCBI taxonomy): domain Bacteria; kingdom Pseudomonadati; phylum Pseudomonadota; class Gammaproteobacteria; order Enterobacterales; family Morganellaceae; genus Morganella; species Morganella sp. HMSC11D09. Next base: position 227,827 of record NZ_KV791684.1, on the reverse strand, counting down.
CTGGCCGGTGTATTAGGTATCAGCCGCTCTGCGGTGGCCGGACATATCATGAATCTGATGAATAAAGGCTACATCAAGGGTAAAGGATACATCCTCTCCGAGCACCGCTATGTGGTGACTGTCGGTTCAGCCAATATGGATGTTTGTGGTTATTCTGACCTGAATCTGGTGTATGAAGATTCTAATCCCGGTCACATTAAATGTTCACCCGGCGGGGTCGGGCGCAATATCGCCCAGAATATTGCCCTGCTGGGCTGTGAGTCTCATTTTATCTCCGTTATCGGTGATGATTTCTACGGTAACACCCTGTATGAGCAGGCAAAACTGGCCGGTGTGAATGTCAGTAATCTGCACCGCCTGCACGGGGAAACCACCTCCACCTACCTGTCACTGCTGGATCCGCAGGGTGAAATGATCACCGCGATCAATGACATGCGCATCCTGGAAAAACTGACCCCGGCGTTACTGGCAACCTCCCGCGACCTGATCCGGCACGCCGGTGTGCTGGTGGCGGACTGCAATCTGTCAGAAGGCGCGCTGGAGTGGCTGTTTACCAATGCGGGCAATGTACCGGTCTTTGTCGATACCGTTTCCGCGTTCAAAGCAAACAAAATCAAGCCGTGGCTCAGTCATATCCACACCCTGAAACCGAACCGCTTTGAGGCGGAAATTCTCACCGGTATCAAAGTGGAAAACAAACAGGATGTGGTACGTGCCGCCAATGCTCTGCATGAGCAGGGTGTACAGCGCATTGCCCTGAGTATGGGCGGCGAAGGCGTTTATTACAGCGAGGCGGGCGGTGAAAACGGCTGGTCGAAGCCGTTCAGTGTCCACATTGTCAATGTGACCGGTGCCGGTGACGCCATGATGGCAGGCCTTGCCCGCTGCTGGCTCGAAGGCGAGCCGCTGTCACAGAGTATCCGTTTTTCCCAGGGCTGCTCCGCCCTGACGCTCGCCAGCGAGCTGACAAATAATCCCGGTCTGTCAAAAGACAGTGTTCACAAACTAATGGAATCACAAGCATGAAAACTCAACAACTGAACGCAGAATATCTGGACATTTCCCCTGAGGTTGCACAGGCGCTCGCGGAGAAAAAGCCGGTTGTGGCACTGGAATCCACCATTATTTCTCACGGTATGCCGTATCCGGACAACGTGAAAATGGCACTGGAAGTTGAACAGCGTATCCGCGATAACGGCGCGATCCCGGCAACGATTGCGGTGATTAACGGCCGCATGAAAGCGGGTCTGTCTCATGATGAGATTGAGATGCTCGGCAAAGAAGGCCACAAGGTGATGAAAGTGAGCCGCCGCGACCTGCCGTTTGTGATTGCTCAGGGCATCCACGGTGCGACGACCGTTGCCTCCACCATGATTATCGCGGAAATGGCCGGGATTGCTGTTTTTGCCACCGGCGGGATCGGCGGTGTGCACCGTGGTGCGGAACACACCTTTGATATCTCAGCGGATTTACAGGAACTGGCGCAAACCAATGTGGCGGTTGTCTGTGCGGGTGCCAAATCTATCCTGGATCTGGGGCTGACCACAGAATATCTGGAAACCTACGGCGTACCGGTTGTCGGCTATCAGACGGATAAATTACCGGCATTCTTCTGCCGTGAAAGCGAATTTCCGGTCACCATCCGCATGGAAACCCCGGAAACCGTGGCAAAAGCACTGCACGCCAAGTGGGCGACCGGCCTGAACGGCGGCATGGTAATTGCCAACCCGATCCCGCATGAGTTTGCAATGCCGGAAGAAACCATCAACAGTGCGATCGCACAGGCAGTACGCGAAGCGGATGAGCAGGGCATTAACGGCAAAGCAAGCACACCGTTCCTGCTGGCCCGTGTGGCGGAACTGACCGGCGGTAACAGTGTTAATTCCAATATTGAGCTGGTGTTCAATAACGCGAAACTGGCTGCCCGTATCGCTTCCGCTTATCAGCAACTGTAAGCGGCTGACCGGTTACCGGTCATAACAACGAATGAAATACCAGACCCGGTAAGGTGCTGATCTCACAATCAGCCTTTACCGGGCATTGCAGCATATAACTGATGAGTATAATAACTACGGGGCCGGATTATGGATTTATTACGGAGTTTGGCGGGGATCGGCGTTTTATTACTGATAGCATTTCTTTTTTCGGTGAATAAACGGAAAATCAGTCTGCGCACTGTCGGCGCGGCACTGCTGTTACAGGTGGCACTCGGTGCCATCATGCTGTATATCCCGGCGGGGAAATGGTTTATTCAGACCATCGCGTCGGGTGTGAACAACGTTATTGCCTACAGTGACGCGGGCAGTTCCTTTATTTTCGGCAGCCTGGTCGGTCCGAAAATGGACGTGTTATTTGACGGCGCCGGGTTTATCTTCGCATTCCGCGTTTTACCGGCCATTATCTTTATCACTTCTCTGATCGCGATTTTGTATTACCTCGGCATTATGCGCTGGGTGATCAACGTTCTGGCGTATGTCTTCCAGAAGACCATGAAAATCAGCAAGATCGAGTCCTTTGCTGCGGTGACCACCATTTTCCTCGGTCAGAATGAGTTACCGGCGGTACTGAAACCCTTTGTCAGCCGGATGAATAACAATGAATTATTCACCGTGATTTGCAGCGGCATGGCCTCCATTGCCGGGTCAATGCTGGTGGGTTACGCCGGACTGGGTGTGCCGATTGAATATCTGCTGGCGGCGTCTCTGATGGCGATTCCGGGCGGGATCCTGTTTGCGCGGATGTTAAGTCCGGCGACACAGGAATCCACCGTGGAATTCACCGAAATCTCCTTTAGTGAAAAACGACCGGCCAGTATTATTGAGGCGGCGGCAGGCGGTGCGATGCTCGGGCTGAAGATTGCCGTCGGCGTGGCAACGGTGGTGCTGGCGTTTGTGGCACTGATTGCCCTGATTAACGGACTGATTGGCGGCCTCGGCGGCGTTATGGGTTTTGAGGGCGTCAGCCTGCAAAGCCTGTTCGGCTATATTTTCTCACCACTGGCGTATCTGATGGGCGTGAGCAGTGAGCACATTGCGCTGGCAGGCAGCCTGATCGGCGAAAAACTGGCGATCAACGAGTTCGTGGCCTATGTGGATTTCTCTCCGCATTTACACGACGGCACACTGGATGCCAAAACGATTGCAGTGATCTCCTTTGCCTTATGCGGTTTTGCCAACTTCGGCTCGATTGCGGTAGTGGTCGGGGCGTTCAGTGCGGTTGCGCCGGAGCGGGCATCTGATATCGCCCGTGTCGGGATCCGCGCACTGCTGGCGGCGACATTATCCAACCTGATGAGTGCCACCATTGCCGGATTGTTTATCGGCCTGGCCGTGGCACCGGGTGTCTGACCGGTTCAGATGAATGTCCGGTATTTACAGACGCTTCCTTATAAAGGAAGCGTCTGTTACCAGCTGATACGATTCAATTTTTTTTATTCCGCTTAAGACCGCGTCAGGTCAAAAAAACAAATCCTGCTCCCCGTTAAAGTAAAAAAAATCCGGTAGCCCTGTTGCGCGTGTGTTATTGCCTTCCTGCATCCGCAGAATTTGACCCGCCCCGCAAAATGACCATAAAACCGACAAAGAAGGGCCGAATGTGCCTGGTTATTGCATGGTTACCAATACCGAAAACCCGGAAAGCGATAGGTGAACATGAACAAATGTATAGTTGCGGACAGCCAGAAATGCATCGGGTGTCACGCCTGCGAAATTGCCTGCGTTGTCGCGCATAATGATCACCACTGGCCACATGACAGCCGTGATTACGCCCCCCGTATCCGTGTCATGTTCAAAGAGAGTGACAGCCTCGCTGTCACCTGCCGCCAGTGCGAAGACTCCCCCTGTGCCGCTGCCTGCCCGGTGGATGCCCTGTATGTGGCGGACAATATAGTCAAACTGGATCAGGAAAAATGTATCGGCTGTAAAAGCTGTGTGCTGGTCTGCCCGTTCGGGGCGATGGAAATGGTGATGACGTTCGATCACTCGCACGAACTGGCGCAGAAATGCGATTTATGTGATACCACCGGCGGGTCGCCCGCGTGTGTGGCTAACTGCCCGACCAGCGCACTCAGCATCCTGGATGAACACAAACTGGTGATCCTGCGCAATGACCGCCTGATGCGGGCAGCCACCGGTGCATACAACCAGGCGCGTCAGTCGGAAATCCGTTTTGAGATCCTCAAACGTCCGCCGCGTGAAGGAACAAAGAAACAGAGTGCGGCCCTGCGTAAAAATCATTTCGGCGAAATCTATATCGGGCTGAATGAACAGTGTGCCGGTTATGAAAGTGAGCGCTGTCTGTACTGCTCACAAAAGGCGATGTGTAACCTGTCATGCCCGCTGCATAACGCTATTCCGGATTTCGTCCGTCTGGTGCGTGAAGGCAAAATTATTGAGGCGGCGGAGCTGAGTAACTCCACCAGTTCACTGCCGGAAATCTGCGGCCGTGTCTGCCCGCAGGACAGATTGTGTGAAAGCCGCTGTACGCTGCGTAATCACGGCGGTGCGGTTACTGTCGGGAACATCGAACGCTATATCACAGATACCGCCTTTGAGATGGGCTGGCGTCCGTCTGTGGCGGAGGATGTGGTTCCGCGTCCGGAACGTGTCGCGATTATCGGTGCCGGACCGGCCGGGCTGGGCTGTGCGGATGTGCTGACCCGTGCCGGGGTGAAAGCTGAGGTGTTTGAGCGCCATCCGGAAATCGGCGGACTGCTGACCTTCGGGATCCCGCCGTTCAAGCTGGACAAACAGCTGATGGCACAGCGGCGGCAGATTTTCACGGATATGGGGATCACCTTCCATCTGAACTGTGAAGTCGGCAAAGATATCCCGTTCAGCCGCCTGATGAGCGAGTATGATGCAGTACTGCTGGGTGTCGGCACCTACGGCATGATGAAAGCCGGGCTGGAACATGAGGATTCCCCGGGCGTGGTGCAGGCACTGCCGTTCCTGATCGCCAGTACCCGCGAAGTGATGGGGTTGCCGGTGGCGGATGAATACCCGTGGATTGATGTGGAAGGGAAAAAAGTGGTGGTGCTCGGCGGCGGTGATACTGCGATGGACTGTGTCCGTACTGCTGTCCGCCGTGGTGCTGAGAGTGTTATCTGCGCCTACCGCCGTGACGAGGCCAGTATGCCGGGCTCGAAGAAAGAGGTGATCAACGCCCGTGAAGAGGGGGTGGAATTCCTTTATAACGTGCAGCCGCAGTTTATTGACCGCACTGAGCAGGGAGCCGTCAGCGGTATCGGGCTTATCCGCACACAACTCGGTGAACCGGGGCCGGATGGCCGCCGTCGTCCGAAACCAGTGGAAGGCTCTGAATTTATCCTTGATGCGGATGTGCTGATTATGGCGTTCGGCTTCCAGTCTCATCCGATGCCGTGGCTCAGCGGTTATAATGTCCAGCTGGATAAATGGGGACAAATTAAAACCGGCGGCAACGGCCGCATGAGTAACCAGACCACCAACCCGAAAATCTTTGCTTCCGGTGATGCGGTGCACGGTGCGGATCTGGTGGTCACCGCTATGGCTGCCGGTCGTCAGGCCGCCCGCGAGATGCTGAGCATGTTCGATGAACAGGCACAGTCACCGCAGGCGATGGTCAGTAACGCATAACAGAGAGCAGTAAAAAAAACCGCGATAATGATTATCGCGGTTTTTTACGGGCAGAAACCAGAAGGGTCAGATAACGCGTTTGTTCTCCGCGCTTATGGCCATATCCGGCAGGTCACGCTCTGCATCCGGGATATCCAGCATGGCTTCCAGCTCGTCAGCCAGCATATCCGGCTCTTCCTCATTAGCCGCACCACGCGGTTGTCCGACAGGGATCAGCAGATTCAGGATAATCGCTGTCAGACCGCCGACACAAATCGGGTTCTCGGCAAGAATATATAAAGACGGCGGCAGGATGCTGAAGATCTGCGGGTCATAAGAAACACCCAGCCCGAGACCCAGGGATGTTGCCACAATCAGGGTTTCGCGGCGGCGCAGGCCGTTGGAGATAATAATGCGCAGCCCGGCAATGGCAATCATGGAGAACATCAGTGTCATTGCCCCGCCCAGTACCGGTGCCGGAATAGTGGTAAAGAACCAGCCGATACTCGGGAACAGACCGAGGAACACCAGGATCACAGCAATAAAGCGCCCGATATAACTGGAGGCCACACCGGTCATCTGGATCACACCGTTGTTCTGGGCAAAGGTGGTCAGCGGCAGTGAGCCGAGGGCTGACGCGATGACGGATACCACACCATCCGCCATTACACCGCCTTTCAGCCGGTTCTGGTACACCTCACCTTTAATCGGCTGATTGGACACCATAGCTGTCGCCGTCAGGTTGCCGACCGCTTCCAGCACGCTGAGGATATAAATAATGGCAACCACCAGGAAGTGGGTGAAATTAAATGAGAAGCCGAATTTAAACGGCACCGGTACCGTAATAAACGCGGTGTTCTGATAGGTGCTGAAATCCACCAGCCCGAGGAACAGCGAGGCAATGTAGCCTGCCACCAGGGCAATGGCGATCCCGCCCATCCGCAGCAGCGGGCTCTTGCAGCAGTTAAAGCCGATCACCACCAGCAGGACCAGTAATCCCACACCGATATTTTCATAGTTGCCGTATGTGCCGGCTGATTTGGCGGAGAAACCGCCGCCGAAGTCGATAATCCCGACCTTGATAAGGCTCAGGCCGATCATCAGCACCACCACGCCGCTGACAGTCGGGGTGATTATCCGGCGCAGATAAGGCAGCACAAAAGAGGAACCGACAACCAGGAAAGCACCGGCGAAAGAGACGCCGAGCAGAGAGGACAAAATCAGTTCTTCATGGATCCCGTCACTGCGCATGGCGGTGCCGATGGCAATCATGGCAGTCACGAATGAGAAGTTGACGGACTGAATAGATAACAGGCCGGAGCCCATCGGCCCGTAGCGGTTAACCTGTATCCAGGTACCGATGCCGGAGGCAATCATAACCATAGAAACCAGATAAGCTGTGGTATCGGCGGATAAATCCAGGGCTTTGCCCACAATCAGGGCAGGCATCACCATCGGAACAAACAGGGCCAATAAATGGGTTACCGCACCAAGAAGGGCCTGGAAAAACGGGGGCTTGTCGTCCAGCTGATAGATTAGATCAGAGGTTGGATGATTGAGATCTGACATCCTTCTCTCCTTTATAATAAATGGAATGAGAGGTCATACGTCGGCCTCAGCGGATCGTTTGGTACAGGGAATAAAGCAATAACTGAACCAGCGGCGCGACAAAGAAATAAAAATGTGAGAGATCTCTTAAATCATCTGCGATTTGTGAAACGTGTCACCGGGGATTTGCGAAAGGCTTTCCGTACCGGTCAGCCGGGCGGGAGAAAAGCAGAGTGAACAGGGTTTGTACAGTATGAGAATGATATCATCTCATTTTGATAATGAAACGGCAGTGATAATGGTATCCCTCCGGAACCTTATGCCGGAAGGAGATGCAGATACCCTGCAGAGTGACTATCGCGTTAATTAAATTTTATTTAAATAAGATATTTCCATTTTTTGTTAATGGAATTATATTAGAAATTAGTTTATTAAATTATGAATGCTAATTAAGAATGTGCAATTATCTTAAATAAACCGGCAAAGGTAAAAGTGAATTACGTTATTTTGCTGATATTTATTATGTAAATTAATGTTTTCATGTTGTTTTTTTTGTTATATCATCGGCATGTTATTGTTCAGGGTAAATAATTCCGGTATAGTCAGGTTATAAATATGATTTTTATAATCAATGTGTTGTATGTATTTTGATGAAATTGCGGATTATTCATGAGATGAGTATTATCCTAAAAATACGGCAGTATCATATAAAATAATTTGGCCTTAAATTTTATCAAAATAATCATATGACATGATCGTCCGGATTTTTTGTCTGTTTGTATCAATAACGCGGTGTTTTATTGTGTGTTTGCATAGTTCATCATTTTTTTATGTCATAAACAAAAGAAGAAATACTAATAAAAGGAATGAAGGTGAAAAATCAAGCTATTTACGCATAAAGCTAATCCATTTCTTATTGACGATATATTTTATGATGATAATTTTTAACTTCAATAGGGACTGAGTTATGTTTATTTTCTTTCTGGTAAATATATTCCTTGTTTTAAACTGAGCATTTTCTTATTGGTCTTTGTGTTTTTTAAATGTAAATTGAAATTGTGTTTACGTTATTATTCTCAGTTTTAATTAAGTATCGGGATGTTGTTTTATAACTCACGCCCGGCGTGAACTGTAAATTAATCTTCAGATATCTCACTGAAAATATTAAAAAATGCAGTTATTACAGATGTTTCTTATAACCGGAGTGTTATAAGTTAATATGCCCGCAAGGATGCGAATATAACCTGACTGACTCGTTATTATCTTAAAAAAATAAAGGAATTATTTTTTAATGATTTAGCGGGATAACGGATATATCCCGCGGGGACATAAACGGATGTTACCGGACAAGGTTGCCCGGTGTAAACGGACTTACCACACGGATGTATTATCAGGGAGCCTGTGTTTTATCATCACAGGTAATAAAAGGATTTACCCCGGGAAGGGAACGGTAAAAGGAATTTACCGTTACAAGGAAGTAAGAGCGGACAGGTGTCATGCCCCGATGCTCTGATGAAAACGGACTTTCACTGCAGTGCGCATGACAAATCAGAGCAGTTAAGTATTGTCAGTACAAGGTAAAACATCGGTAATTATGGCGACCCTGTTGACGGAATACAGCAAGGTCGCCAATTTTTTTCTGTTACCGGGCGTTTTTCAGACGATTTACCGCTTCCGCCAGCAGTGCGCGCGGCGTACCGAAGTTAATCCGCAGATACTGTTCACCATCCGCCACATAATGACTACCGTCCTCAACCACCACGCCGGTCTGCCGGGCATAATCCAGTGTCAGTTCCGTCGCTGTGCGTCCGGTGGCGCTGATATTCACCCAGGCGAGGTAAGAGGATTCCGGCTGCATCATCTGCCAGTCCGGGAAATGCTCCGCAACGGCCTGTGTCAGATAATCCGCATTGCCTCTCAGGTAGCGGTTCAGCTCATCCAGCCAGTCAGTGCTGTTGTTGTAAGCCTCAATAATGCCCCATACCCCGAACAGATTAGGTGAGGTAATGGAATTTTTCTCCAGCTGACGGCGGAACTGTGCCCGCAGTGCCGGGTCGGGAATGATGCTGTAAGAGGTTTTCAGCCCGCCGAGGTTAAAGGCTTTGTTCGGTGAGGTCAGGAGGATCAGATTCTCCGGCGCTGCACATCCCGGGCGCAGACAGCCGGTGAAGCTGCCGTACAGCACATGTTCCGCATGCACTTCATCAATCACCAGCAGCACACCGTATTGCAGACACAAATCCGAGACCTGTTTTATTTCCGCCGCCGTCCAGATACGGCCGGACGGATTGTGCGGCGAGCAGAACAGCCAGACTTTCGGCCGGTGTTCGCGCATCTGCGCCTCAATATGGTCAAAATCAAGGTGATAGCGGTTATCCCGCGCCACCAGCGGATTGGTCAGCACAGTAACATTTTGCCGGGTCACGGCATGGGCGAACGGATCATACACCGGTGTATTCATCATCACACAGTCGCCCGGCTGACAGAATGCCTGCACCAGATAGTGCAGGGTGGAAACCGTACCGTAACTGAGTGTCACCCACTCCCGCAGAACCGTGACCTGATGGCGCTCTGCCTGGAAGCGGACCACCGCATCGTAAAATTCATCAAAGCACCAGGTGTAGCCGAAGGTACCGTGCTGTGCCACCTGCGTGAACCGCTCAATCACCGCCGGCGGGGATTTGAAATCCATATCCGCTATCCACAGCGGAATGAAGTCCTGCGGGACCTCCCCGAAGCGGGAACAGACATACTGATGATCCCATTTCCGGCAGCGGTCACTTTTGCGCTCAATTATTTCATCAAAATCGTACATGCTCAGTTCCTGTTAAATTAAAGCTTCAATGCCGGATTTCACACTCTGCACCTGCGGGCCGATAATCACCTGCACACTGTGGGCATCCAGTACCACCACAGAGAGGGCACCGGCTTCCTTCAGGGTTTTCTGATCCACCTTGTCCATATCTTTCACCACCAGACGCAGACGGGTGATACAGTTATCCAGCGAATCAATATTCTCTTTGCCGCCGAGTGCGGTGAGGATCAGGTTGTGATCGTATTTGGCTTTGCCGCGTGCTTTTGTATTGGCTTTCACTGCCTGTTCAGCGCCGTCAGCGGCATCTTCACGGCCCGGCGTTTTGACATCATGCTTCAGAATGTACCAGCGGAAGACAAAGAAGTAGATAGCGAACCAGATAATCCCGACCGGGAACACCAGATACCATTTGGTGGCCGTTCCCTGCATGATGCCGAAGATCAGCAGATCGAGAATCCCGCCATCGGTGTTTCCGATTGTCACGCCGAGCAGTGCCATCACCAGCAGGGCAAGGCCGGACATAATAATGTGGAAGATATAGAGCACCGGTGCGATAAACAGGAACAGGAACTCAATCGGCTCGGAAATCCCGGTCACGACGGAAACCAGTACCCCGGACAGTAATAACCCTTTGATCACCGGACGGTTCTCCGGTTTTGCGGTGCGGTAGATAGCATAAGCGACCGCAGGCAGACCAAAGATAAAGGTCGGCATAAAACCCTGTGACAGGAACGCGGTGACATGCGGGCTGAACGGCAGACCGGCTTTCAGTTCGGCATAGAAAATATTCAGTGCCCCGGCGACTTCATAACCGTCAACAAATTCCGTGCCCCCGGCCGGGGTAAAGCGCACCATCGCCAGCAGAATATGATGCAGCCCGAACGGCTTGAGCAGCAGCACGCCGACACCGTACAGGAACGGGCCGAAAACATCTGTGCTCTGAATAATATGGCCGATCCCGGCAATGCCCATAGCGACATATTTCCACAGGAACGGGATCGCGAGGCCAACCAGTGACAGTGTCAGCGCGGTGATAATCGGCACAAAACGGATGCCGCCGAAAAACGCGAAAGCATCATGCAGAACGGTATCCTGGAACCGCTCATGCAGGAAATAGGTGATAACACCGACCACAATCCCGCCCAGCACGCCCATTTCGAGTGTCTGGATCCCCAGTACCACCGACTGCCCGACCTGCTTCATCATCGCCGGGTCGGCAAGCTGGTGGGTGACGGTCAGGTAATAGTTGATGCTCATGTTCATCAGCATATAGCCGACAAACCCGGCAAAGGCGCCGACCGCTTTGTTACGGTTCGCCAGTCCGAACGGAATAGCCATGGCAAACATCACCGGCAGATAGGTAAAGGCAAAGCCGCCGACCATCGCCATAAAGCCGAAGGTCAGCTGAACAAATTCATTACCGAGAAACGGAAAACTGCTGATAGCGGAAGGACTGGTGACCGAACTGCCTATCCCGAGTAATAACCCCATGAATGCCAGTAACGAGACGGGAAACATAAAGGTTTTCCCGAGACTTTGAAAAAATTCCCAGAGTTTGGATTTAAACGACTTTTCCTGCGACATCGTAGAGTACTCCTCAGCTTCTTTATAATTTATTGGTTAAGGGGTGTTACGGGACAGTATTTTTTATTGTTGTTTTTTTTATTATTTTTTCGCAGATGAAAAAGGCGGCACTGCGGGGGAACACAGTACCGCCTGACGGGTTACAGAAGCTGACCTTCCGCACCACAGACCCTGATTTTATCGCGGACCACCGCTTTCATGGCATCCATACCGACCCGCATGTAATAGCGCGGATCATTGCCGTCCGGATTCTCTGCAAACCAGGCACGGACTGCCCCGGCAAACGCGATTTTCAGCTCGGTGGCGACATTGACTTTACACACCCCCAGCTCAATAGTGCGGCGGACATCCGCATCCGGCACATCACTCGCGCCGTGCAGTACCAGCGGGATATCCGTAATGCTGCGGATTTTTTCCAGCCGGGCAAAATCAATTTTCGGACGGCTGGTATACAGGCCGTGAGCGGTACCGATAGCCACCGCCAGGCTGTCGATGCCGGTCAGTTGTGCAAAACGGCGCGCTTCATCCGGGGAGGTCAGAAAGGCACTTTCCGCATCCACATCCATATCATCCTCAACGCCGCCGAGACGGCCGAGTTCCGCTTCCACACTGCAATCCTGACTGTGACAGAAATCCACCACGGATTTGACCAGCGCGACATTCTCCTCAAACGGAAAATGACTGCCGTCGATCATGGCACTGCGCACGCCCTGGCCGACTTTGGTGCGGATATCGTCAAGAGTTTCGTGGTGGTCAAGATGCAGCGCGACCGGCATGGAAAACGAGCGGGAATAGGCGTCACACAGTGCATAAATTTCCGGGAAGCTGATGTGTTTAAAGGTGCCCGGCGTGCCCGCCAGAATCACCGGTGCACGCAGTTCCGCACAGGCTTCCAGAATGGCCTGAATAGTTTCGGCGTTATGGATATTAAACGCCGGAACCGCATAGCCATTGGCCTGTGCATGTGTGAGCAGATATTTGGTTGAGATGATCCCCATGATTACGCTCCTGTGTTCTGGTTATTGAAGGGGTGAATAATCACGCCCTGAACAACGCGGTTAACGGTGCCGCTGGCAGACGGGGTATCCGGTGTGATCCCGGTTCTGACAGACTGACTGAGGGCAAATAACTGTGCATACGGCAGGAAACAGAACAGCAGTTCTGTATCACTGAGGGCATCACCGGCAGGCAGATAGCAGTGTGTCCCAGCGCTGATGGCGTCATCCGGCAGATCGGCTATTGCGACCACCTGTTTGGCGATCCGGTCACGGCGCAGTTCGGCCAGCAAATCCAAATCATACTGACGGGTGTAAGGCTGGTTTGAGATGTACACAACCACCAGAGTGTCGCCGTCGACCAGAGATTTCGGGCCGTGGCGGAAGCCGGTCGGCGTGTCATAAAAGGCGGCGATTTGCCCGGCGGTCAGTTCCAGCAGTTTGAGAGCGGATTCCCGCGCCAGTCCCTGGAAGCTGCCGCTGCCGAGGTAAACCACGCGTTTAAACGAATCATTACCCGGCAGGATTTGTCCGCAGTTTCCGTGAGCGGCGAGAATATCCCGCGCCCGCTGCGCCACAACGGCAAAACGGTCTGTGCTGAACGTCTGCGGGGCGAGGGCGGCGAGACAGCTGCACATCATTGAAGTGATGCTGCTGGTCATGGCAAAGGCTTTGTCATTGGTCTGCGGCGGCATCAGCAGAGCAAAACCGTTATCACTTCCCTGTACACGCTGATACAGATGCCCCTCTTTATTACAGGTGATCACCAGATGAGAGCAGCGGGCAACACACTGATTAGCGAGGTCAAACGCGGCAACACTTTCCGGGCTGTTACCGGAACGGGCAAAGGAGACCAGCAGCACCGGCTGTTGCTCAGGCAGATAATCCGCCGGATTGGTGACGATATCGGTTGTCGGGATCGCAGTGACGCTTTTGCCGGTCAGGCGGCGCAGTACGGGGGAAATCATCTCACCGATAAAGGCGGAAGTTCCGGCACCGGTCAGAATGATGCACAGGTTGTCCTGAGCCAGCAGCGGTGCCAGAAAAGCATCCAGCTGTGCGCGTTGTGAGTCGATTGAGTGTAATGCACTCATCCAGCAATCAGGTTGCTGGCGGATCTCCGTTTCCGTCCAGGTGGAATAGCGGGGTGTGGCAGAAAGAGGGTCGTGCATAGCTTCATCCTTTACATGACGTTCAGCCGAAAGTGAAATGAATCAAAAGATCACCTGATCTATCATTACCTTTCAGTTGGTTTCGTTTTGAGGTTTCATTTCAATTTACAGGAAGGAAAACGAAGGATCAATGCAGTAATGAAAAGAAAACGAAAAGTGTGATTTGCGCCACAAGTGAAATGATTAAGCTATTGTTTATTAGTAAGTTATGTAAAAGTACCCGGTGGATAAACATAAGGAAAAGAAAGGCGCGGAGAGATCCGCACCTCAGAATGAAAGGAAATCAGCGTACCGGTTGTCCGTGGATCCAGGTTTGTGTTACCCGCCAGTCACTGTTCAGGTTATTGAAATGCGCCCGTTTTCCCGCCGAGATACTGCCGTGTGTCGCGGTGATCCCCAGCAGTTGTGCCGGTTGCAGGGACGCCATGCGGATGGCGGTTTCCGGCAGCGTGCCGGTATCATTAATCATCCGGCTGACCGCGTCATCCAGTGCCAGGGTGCTGCCCGCCAGGCCGCCGGAGGCCGTCCGGACAATGCCTGCTTTCATCGTGACATCATGGCCGCAGATATCATAAATGCCGTCCGGCTGCCCGGCTGCCCGCATGGCATCGGTGATCAGCACCGTGCGGTGTGCGGCGCACTGACAGACAATCCGCATCACAGCCGGGTGGACATGATGCCCGTCAGCGATAAGTTCCAGCCAGGCACGCGGGTCGGATAATCCTGCTCCTGCCATGCCCGGTTCGCGGTGATGCAGGCCGGTCATGCCGTTGAAACAGTGAACCAGCCCGTCAGCTCCGGCATCGAGAGCCGCCAGAGTCTGCTCATAGGTGGCGGCACTGTGGCCGAGCATCACATTCAGCCCGCGCCGTTTCAGATGACGGATGGCATTCAGCGCCTCCGGTTTTTCCGGTGCCAGCGCGACCACTTTCAGTGTGCCTGCCGCATCGGTAATCAGCGTGTCCAGCTCGCTGATCTGTAATTCACGGAACAGCTCCGGTGAGTGTGCGCCTTTATTCTGCGGCGTGAAATACGGCCCTTCCAGATAACTGCCTAGCACTTCCGCCACCGGCTCTGCGGTGGTCTGCTGCTGACAGTAACGGGCGATCCGCCCGAGGGTGCTGCGCAGATCCGGCAGCGGGGCGGTCACCGTGGTGGCGAGCCACGCGGCGACCCCTTGTTGTGCTTTGAAAGCGGCAATGGTTTTCAGCGCCTGCGGATTATCATCCATCACATCCATACCCTGTCCGCCGTGAACATGGGTATCGATGTAGGCGGGGCAGAGTTGCTCCGCATCAAACTGTGTTTCTTTTGCCGCCAGCGGCGTGATGGCGGTAATGATG
This sequence comes from Morganella sp. HMSC11D09, assembly GCF_001807955.1. NCBI lineage: Bacteria > Pseudomonadati > Pseudomonadota > Gammaproteobacteria > Enterobacterales > Morganellaceae > Morganella > Morganella sp. HMSC11D09. The sequence continues at coordinate 212,776 of NZ_KV791684.1, read as the reverse complement.
CCGTCTGACACCGCCACCGCCTGGTTTTCCCGCCAGCCGTATTCTGTCAGCACACGACGGGCGCGGATTTGCTGAATCATATGCCTTCGTCCTCAGTTTCACAGCAGCGTTCGCGCTGTAACTCGTCTGTCAGGCTGGTTAATCCGCGGTGACCGCAGGCCAGTGCTTCGCGGCGGAACTCCGCCGGAGAGAGCGAATCCCGCTCCAGCGCCATTTCCAGCAGCAACTGCAGATTGGTGCCGGTGATCACTTCGCGGTCTTCCCGGCCCTGTGACAGGGTGGCCGCCACGCGGAACGGCGTACCGCCGAGAATATCGGTCAGGAAAATCACACTGTCACAGTGTGACATCAGCGCCAGTGCGGCTTCCAGTTCCTGTGTCAGGCGGGCGGTGGTGGATTCCGCCGGAAAATCAACCGCCGCGAAATCCTCCTGTTCCCCGATAATCTGTAACATGGCTTTTTCCAGTCCGGAGGCAAAGCCCCCGTGACCACATAAAATAATTCCCGGCATCAGTGACTCCTTTTATCACAGGAAATGGGCGAATTTACCGATAATACCCAGCGCCACGGTCAGTACAATCAGGCGCAGCGGGCTCCAGCCACGGCGTACCAGCCAGAACATTGACAGGGTGTATACCAGCGGCAGGAAAGCAGGCATCAGCTTATCAATCACATCACTCTGCAATTTCACCACCGCATCACCGGCGGTAATCTCCAGTGTGGTTGAGAGCCGCACATAAGTGGCCACCAGCGCGCCGATCACGGTCATCCCGACAATCGAAGCCGCATGGCCGACTTTTTTGGTATTGGCTTTGATAAGCGGGATGGCGGCAACCCCCATCCGGTAAGCATAGTGCGCCAGGCCGAAACGCAGTCCGAAATGGACAACGTTAAACATCACCAGGAACACCACAGCACCGAGAATTGAGCCCTGTAATGCGAGGCTGGCACCGATACCGCCGCAGATAGGCAGCAGGGTCAGCCAGAACATGGCATCACCGATCCCGCCCAGCGGCGCACCCACCGCAATTTTGGTGCTCTGGATGCTGTTTACATCCTGTTTGGAGCGTTCCATTGCCAGGATGATGCCGATAACAAAGGTCACCAGGAAAGGGTGGGTATTGAAGAATCCCATATGGCCTTTCATGGAGCGTGCCAGATCACGCGGATTGGTGTGGATTTTTTTCAGTGCGGGCAGTAAACCGTACAGCCAGCCCGCCGCCTGCATCCGCTCATAGTTAAAGGAGGCCTGTAACAGCAGGGAGCGCCACGCGACCCGGTTGATATCTTTGCGGGTCAGTTCCGCGCCGGTGCTCTGATCTTCATACACGTTCTGGTTACAGTCTGCCGGCAGTAAGGTTTCCGCTTCTGCGGCAGATGAATGATTTTTTTCAGATGCCATCTTCAAATTCCTCGTGTGACGGTTGTGCCGGTTCGCTTTCTGCCGGTTTGCGGGCGAAATCGATCATTGCCATCGCCAGTGCGGCGGCAGCGATTGCCAGAACCGGCAGCTGAAGCCAGGCCGCGCCGACAAATCCCAGAATAAAATAAGGAATGTAGGCATTTTTCATCATGATTTTCAGCAGAACGGCAAACCCGATGGCAGGCATAATGCCGCCCGCGACACCCAGTCCGTCAATTAAGCGGGCAGGGAGTACATCAATCAGGGTTTTGGCGTGATCCGCCCCGAAATAGATCGGAAGGAAGGCACAGAGAAAATAGAACGTACCGAGCGCCAGCAGGGCAAGGTAGTTGATGCGCTCAATCCCCCGGGTATCGGCATTGGCAGCCATTTTGTCACAGCGCGACATCACACCGGACATGACCGAGAACAGGAAGGTGATCCCCATCTGCACTGCCACGGCAAACGGCACTGCAACACCGACCGCCACTTCCGGTTTGACCCCGGTGGAGATAGCAAAGGCAGTCCCGACAATGGTACCGATAATCACGTTCGGCGGTTGGGCACCGGCCAGCGGCGCGAGTCCCATCCAGACCAGCTCCAGTGTCCCGCCGGTCAGGATCCCGGTATTGAGATCACCGAGGATCAGACCAACCACCGGCCCCAGCACCACCGGACGGTGAATGTGGGTGAGCCCGTTAAACAGATCCAATCCGGCAATAAAGGCTACCAGCCCGAGAGCGATAGCTTGTAACAGACTGATTTCCATACATGTATCCTCAGAGCAGTTTAAACAGATCCTGCGCCGGTTCTGTCGGTACGCCCTGGATATAACAGGCGACACCGGCCTCGTTAAGCCCGCGGAATGCGGCGATATCCGCCTCATCCACAGACACAGTTTTGGCAATCTGACGCTTGCCTTCGGTATAGTGAATATTGCCGACGTTAATGCGTTCCACCGGAACGCCGCCTTTCACCAGAGTCAGAAAATCTGCCGGGGTTTTGCAGACCAGCAGAATTTTCTGGCGGTCAGCAGCTTTATGAATATTGTCGATCACTTTCTGGAGCGGCCAGAAACGCACGGCAATCCCTTCCGTCAGCACCATTTCCATCAGGTTTTGCTGCAGCGGATCTTCCGCCACCTCATCATTGGCGACCAGCACCAGGTTGGCACCGGCAAATCCCACCCACTGGACACCAACCTGTCCGTGGATTAACCGTTCATCAATACGACTTAACACAATATTTGGCATGGCTGTTTCTCGCTCTTATCGGCAGGCATGGTTTTACAGGCATCGTGATAGTGACGCAGCACAGTCTGAATGTGTGCGATGATTAACTCTTCCGGTGCGGCGGAGATCGTTCCGGCACGTACCAGCGGATACTGTAACGGCAGATACTGGCTGATCAGCGGCAGCGGGATCGCCGTTTCTGTCAGGTTTTCCAGCAGACGGGTCACTGCCGCGCTGATGGTCTCATCCGGCCAGTAATAGCGGATGCGATCGGAATAGCTGTAGCTGCGGGCAAGACGGCGGGTCTGCTCATCACCGGTGTAATAACTCTGCCAGTAGCCCGGTTGTTTCAGCATGACATCTTCCAGCACCTGACGCAGCCCGGAACGTACTGCCGGAGCAACCAGCTCATCCTCTATACCGGCGAGGGCATACAGTGCTTCACGCAGGGCGAAGGTCAGACCGGGACCGACTTTCAGAATCGCAAAGTGATCGTCAACTAATTGACTGAGTGCATGCGGGGTCTGGTAATCCGTGGAGTGCGCCTCGTACACCAGATGGTCATGATGTGTGACCATCTCACTCAGGGCGCGGGCTTTTTCCGGGCGGTAATCAATAACATTATTATGATCAAATTCCACCCCCGGCTGTACCACCAGCCCGGTAATGCGCGGCCAGATATCCGTGAGCTGATGCCGCGCAAATGCGTCCTGATGTGCGGCGATAGTGGCGGATGCAGCCTGCGGCGTGGTAACCGCCAGCTCATTCAGCTCTTCGTGAGCCCCGCCCGGCACCGGCACTTCCGTACCAATCACATACACCAGGTCGCGGACGCCGAAATGTTTCTCACAGGTTTCCTCGGCAATTACCGCCAGGCGTGCGGCGCGCTGTGCGACTATTTCATCCGTCAGCGGCACCGGATCACCGGCACAGGACATACTGCAGTCGAGGTGAATCTTTTTGAACCCGGCAGCAACATAAGTGCGGATCAGCTCATCGGCTTTTGTCATGGCGTCTTCAGCCGGCTCATTCTGCCAGCGGTTCGGCCCGAGGTGGTCGCCGCCGAGGATCAGATTTTCACGGGGAAAGTGATGTTCATCAGCCAGCTTCCACATAAAATCACGGAAGTCAGCCGGTGTCATGCCGGTATAACCGCCGAACTGATCCACCTGATTGGAAGTTGCTTCAACCAGTAACGGCGTTTGTTGTTCACGGGCAAAACATACCGCTGCTTTCAGAACATACGGATGGGCGGAACAGACAGCATAAATCCCTGTTTTCTCACCCCGTTTGTGACGGGCAACGATATCAGTTAAAAGTTTCACTTTCCTCTCCTTACAGCCGGATGTGGTTTGTTTTTGTTTCGATGTCTGAATAACATACTGCTATACAGAAAAAAGAAAACAAAATGAAAGGTTGTGAAATCCAGATCTTCATCACAAAAGAAATATAATGAAAGGATTAATTCCTGAGTCATCCGGTGTTCACCCTTTTTATGGGCTTGCATTCCGGACAAAGAAAAGCGTTAATATGCCAAACGAAATGAAACGAAAGATTTTTCAAATGAATGTTAAGGATAAAATCATGAACAGTCCGGATGCCGGGACGGATAACCGGGTGATGGGAACGAGCGGGCGGCGTGAGCATATCATCCAGCTTTTGCGCACCCACGGCAGTGTTCAGGTGAATGAGCTGTCGCAGCAGTTTCACGTTTCCACAGTGACTATCCGCAATGACCTCGCCTTCCTCGAAAAACAGGGGATCGCGGTGCGTGCCTATGGCGGTGCGCTGATTTGTGAGGGGGTTTCACCGGTCAGCGAGCCGTCGCTGGAGGATAAAAGTACCCGCCACACCACTATCAAACGCAATATTGCGGCGGTGGCCGCCGAGCTTATCCGGCCGGGGCTGCGTGTGATTCTGGACTCCGGTACCACGACGTATGAGATTGCTCGTCAGCTGCGCCACCATCAGGATACGATTGTGATGACCAACGGCATGAATGTGGCGAATGCCCTTCTGGAAGCACCGGGCGTGGAGCTGCTGATGACCGGTGGTCAGCTGCGTCGTCAGTCGCTCTCTTTTTACGGCGATCAGGCGGAGCAGTCATTGCAGAATTATCACTTTGATATGCTGTTTCTCGGGGTGGATGCGATTGATCTGGAGCGCGGCATCAGCACGCATAATGAAGATGAGGCACGGCTCAACCGGCGGATGTGTGAAGTGGCCGGACACATTGTGGTGGTGACGGATTCCAGTAAATTTAACAGTTCCAGTCTGCATAAAATAATCGATACCCAGCGTATTGATACCATTATTACTGATGACGGTATTCCGGAAGCGAGCCTGACAGGGTTACGCCGGATCGGCACAGAAGTGATTCTGGTGAAGGGATAAGAAAAAACAGTGGTGTATCTGTTCACATACTTTCTGTGTTGTTGTGAATGAATACCCGCGACTCATTTGTGAGTGGCGGGTATTCGCCTTCATTTCATCACTGATGGTAATTAATTACCAGTTATCCCGGTAAGCAAATGCCACCTGATAATCGTATTTACCCAGATCAATTTTATGTTTAAGGTGATTCTGAAGATAAGGCACCCACGCGGAAATAACATCAAACCAACCGTTATTAATGATATTTTCTGTCGGGTTGACTGTCTGAGTAATCACAGTGTCGTCATCCCCTAAATCTACTGAATATTCCTTATCAATAAAGTCTTCCGTTTTTTTATCAAACCATTGTAAATGTACTTTCAATCCCATGATGTTATCTCCTTATAAATATTTTTTGATATTACGTTCCGGATCAGCGGGTTTCAGTTGTTTGCCCGTTTTCGGGTCAAATGCTCCAAGATGCTGGCCGTCACTGGCTCTATACCCCTCCAGCTCACCGTGCTGATAGTCCCACTCGTAGATTTTACGGCCTTTATCCCCAACCCAGCGTGCGCGTTTACCTGCACCACCTTGTTTAGGCGTTTTCTTTTTACCTGGTTTTAATTCCCCCAACCCTTTAATTTCTTCAACATCTGGTTCAGGGTGGTAACTATGACCTTTATCCTTAACACCCTGACGTTTTTTTTCTTCTTCCGCTTTTTTAGCCTCAACATAAGGCTTTACCTGCCACTCCTTCCGCGTCACCGAAATATAAACCGGCTGATAATCATCGCCGAAAACAATAAACGCATGATGGGTTTTTCCGCTGTCCGGCTGAGGAAGATAATGCTCTGCGGCCGGAAGTTCCACACTTTTTGAGGGGGGAACCTGCTTACCTGATGGTGACACCATTCTTATCCGCAGCGGCTTCATACCCGGGACAACCTCTGCGGTATACACATTCGGTTTCTTCGTTTTTTGTGCCGTGATGACCGGAATATCCGTATTTTCCGCCATTGTGAGTGCAACCGTGTGCTCCTGCTTAACGGCATCCACCACACCCTGTGCCACAACCATTGCGGGAACCGTTTTTTGTCCCCTGATGTCTGCCGGTTTTACCGTGGTGACCAGTTCAGACGGCAGCGTGACAACCATATCCGCCTGCCTCATATCGACAAGTTTCGCACGGTTTAAATCAATAAGGGGTCCGGCACCCTGATATAATTCAGCGTTCCCCATTTTAGTCGGCCACAATAATGCGGCAATACCGGTTATCCGCCCCGCCAGGGGTAATGTATCTCTCAGTCCTGCCAGCAGAGCACTGAAATCGAAAGACTGAATCCAGGATGCAATGGTTGCGGCCAGAGTGCCGTTAACCGGAAAAATTAATGCACTCCGGCCGACTGCTGCGGCACTGCTGAGATAGACCATCCGCTCCGGTTCCCTGCGTGCTTCATCGAGATATTCTTTCAGGATGGACGGGCGGTTGCGACCGGGATACTGGAATACGTTAAAATTATCAATAGACGGCCACTCTTCACTCTCACAAGGGGTGCTGTATACAGTAACTTTAATATGGGGCGTACCGTCTGAAGGGTCATGCTTATCTGACATTAAAAGCTCCTTTTTTATTTAAAAATCCGTTTAATTCGCTATGTCTGTAACCTGTTAAATCTACTGCGAGCCTCACCACTAATAGTATCAAAGTAATTCCGGGGGTAACTTATTTTATATAGTTATCATGTGATTAAATTTTGTTTTATGTTTTTTGCAGATAGGGCTGAACGCCAATAAAGCCGTATGTGAGAAAAACGGGTTTTAATATCCGGATGCCTCGGGGGCTGCATCCGGATCACCGGAGAGTTAAAACGAGTACAGTGTTGCTACTGATTCACCGAGTTTTTTTGCCAGATCGGATGCGGCATAGCGCTCCGTAATGATTTCAATATATGCGGCGCGGTCACCGGTTTCCGCTTCCCGGATTGCCTCATCCAGCTCCGCGCAGGTGGTAACGCGGCGGCAATACCAGTTATCGCATCCCAGCGCCTGCGGCAGTTGTGCGTAACGCCACTGCGGCAGGTCGTTATAAACGGCTTCCGGGTCTTTGCACAGCAGGCGCTCAATGAGATAGCCGTCATTATTCAGCACGAAAATAAGTGGTTTCAGACCAAAACGGCCAAACTGGCTGATTTCCTGGGCAGTCAGCTGGTGTGAGCCTTCCCCGGTGATCAGAATCAATCTGTGATCAGGCGCCGCGATGGCGGCTCCAACGGCCGCAGGTGTTGCCCAGCCGATTGATCCCCATAACGTCTGGTTATGGAATTGCGCCCCTTCCGGCAGCAGTGCAAAGCCAAGCCCCATTGAAACCGTACCGGTTTCGGCGATGATAATGTCGTCTTTTCTGAACAATTGCTCAAAACGGGGATACAGATACGGCGGGGTAATATTACCGGAAGCGTCAGCTACCGGTTTACCCAGCCCGGTTGCTGCCGGAATATGACATTCTCTGTGCGGAAGTCCGGCGATCAGGGCGGGAAGCAGATCCCGCATATACACATTCTGCCAGATTTTTGCGCCGACCCGGACATGATCCGCCATAATGCTGATCAGCTTTTCCGGTGCGATATCAGCAGTAAAACTGCCGGTGTTAAAGTCTGTCATCACCGCTCCGATACCCAGCACACAGTCACTGTTTTCAACAAATTCCCTGACCTGCGGATTCATCAGATGACCGTTATACATCCCGGCGTAATGCGGGTCGGATTCACTGATGATGGCTTTATCCATAAACATGGTGGCGTATGGCAGCCCGGTCTGACGGATAAGCGCCTGTACGTCATCAATCAGTCCGGAACGTGCGGCCAGCATGCCCGGCAGGATACAGGCGGACGGGCTGTCCGCCAGTTTTGCCCTGATCGCGGCAACCGCTTCAGTGAGCGCGGTTTTGTCACTGACCGGTTGTGCCGGTGCGGTAAGGTGTTCCGGTATCTGAACCGGCTGTGTGGCGTAATCAAACGGGAAACCCATATAGACCGGACGGCGCTCGCGCAGAGCGGCAGCAATCAGGCGTTCTGTCTCCGCCACACAGTTCTCCGGGGTCATTATGGCGTGGGCACAGGAAAGGCGCTGCCCCAGTTCACAGAACAGGCTGAAATTGCCATCGCCCAGGGTGTGATGCACCAGGCGGCCACTCTTTTGTACACCACTGGCAGGCATGCCGACCAGATGAAAAACCGGCAGGTTTTCCGCATACGAACCGGCAATACCGTTGATCGCGCTTAATTCACCCACGCCGAACGTGGTGGAAAGCGCCGCGGCGCCCTTGATACGCGCGTAGCCATCTGCGGCATAGGCGGCGTTCAGTTCGTTACAGTTACCAATCCAGCGTTGTGTGTTACCGTCGCAGACCGCATCTTCAATGGGGAACGCAAAATCTCCCGCGACACCGAAAACATCGGTGATGCCCAAATCTGCCAGACGGCTTAAAACATGCTCAATTACGCTTTTTGTCATTGTTATCTTCTCCGATCACACCGTTTATTCAGAACGAACCACGTGTTATGACGATCATTTCTAGTGGTTCTGCGGTATAAATGGAAATGGTATATAATCATCAGTGTGATAACTTTTTGTTATAGGACAGCAGAAACATGGATATACGCGCACTCCGCTACTTTACAGAGGTGGTTCAGTACAAAGGATTCAGCCGGGCGGCAGAGGCGTTGTTTGTCACGCAACCCGCCATCAGCCGCAGTATTCAGAAGCTGGAGCACGAACTGGGATTTCCGTTACTGGTCCGTGATACCGGCGGAGTGACGCTGACCGATGAAGGGGCGATTCTGTATGAGCACGCGCGACGGATTCTGGTGCAGTTTCAGTGTATGAACAAAGCATTACAGGATAAATCCGGCCCGCTGACCGGCACACTGAATGTGGGATTACCGCCGGTTATCGCCTCGACCTGGTTTGCCGGGATCATCATGGCGTTTACGTCCCGCCATCCGCAGGTGGAACTGAAGATTTTCGAACTGGGCACGAAACAGATGGCCGAAGCGATGACCGACGGTACGGTGGAAACCGCTGCGGTGATGCTGCCGTTTGATGAGCAGCTGTTTGAGCTGCACCGTTTCGCCACCGACCGGCTGATGCTGCTGGTGAATCATCAGCACCCGCTGGCGGCAAAAAAACAGGTGAGCTTTGCGGAGATTATCCGCGAGCCGTTTGTGTTTTTCTCCGAAGCGTTCCGGATAAACGACCTGGTGCGCAGCGCGTGCGGGATTTACAGCACGGAACCGGTGGTAGCAGGACGGAGCAATCACCTTGATCTGATCCTTGCGATGGTCAGGGCGGGGGTGGGGATCACGCTGCTGCCGGACAGCATGTGGCGTGAACGCACGGCTGATGGTCTGGTACTGCTGCCGGTGACCGACCCGGTGCTCTCCTACGATCTGGCACTGGCCGGTGTGCGCGGCGGGTATCAGAGCCGCAGCTGCCGTGCGTGGAATGCACTGGCGATGGAAATACTCGGTATTCCGTATGTAACCGGTGCCGGCCATTTACTGTAAATACAGTATATAAACCACAAATAACAGAAGGATGGTGAAAATCAGTGCCGGGCCGGTGAAGTGTAATCTGACCGGGCGCGGCTCCTCTTCCGGCGGACGGTGCGGCCGGAGTATCATGAACGGATTGCTGTGCCCTGCGTTTTTCCGGTTCGTGCAGTGCCTGCTGCTCCCGCTCTCGCTGCCGTTTCCGTTGCTGCTGCTCCGCCACTTTCTGAAACTCCCGCAGCCGCTGTTTTTCCTGTTGTTTCAGTCGTGTCATTTCGCGGTGCCGCTCTTCCGGGGTCAGCGGGCGCGGTGGTGTTTTTCTGCGGGGAGAGGGGGCGGGGGAGACGGTTCTGCGGAATAGATATCAGACAGTTCAGGGTGGTATTTTTTCATAAATATCCGCGTTTTTGAAAAGGCGTTCGCGGCTTCATTCTCATTACCGGCATTTTCGGCAAGAGACATCAGCTTTCTGACTTTTTCAACCACCTTTTCTCTGTCATCCATTATTTCACATCGCACATTTATCCGGCAGATAAGCCTATCATACGGTGAATTAATCAGAGGGGAAGGATGAATACGGCGTTGCGGGATATTCAGCGGTTCATGCCGCTTTCCGGACATGACTTTTTTGAATTGTGTATAAAACGGCCTGACCAGGGGAAATTGCGGATAAAAAAACGCCGCCTTCATAAGAAGACGGCGGAGTGTATTTATTTACGGGCATCCAGTAACTGCTGCGCGTTTTCTTTGGTGACCTGAGTCCACGGAATCGCGTAACGTTTGTCTTTACCGTCATTCCATTTCAGCTGGTCAGCATACTGAACCCAGATTTTGGACTGCGGCTCGTATTTGTCACCTTTGACTGCTTTCATCGCCAGGTCGATAGAGCCCTGCATCTGTGCGTTAGCGTCCTGGAGGATGGAGACCATTTCGCCTTCCTGAACAGAGCGGATAGCATCAGACACGCCGTCAACACCGGCAATGGAGAAATCATTCACATTCAGACCGGCAGATTTGATTGCTTCGATCGCACCCAGTGCCATTTCGTCGTTCTGTGCAATAACACCATCGATTTTACCACGGTGTTTCTGTAACCAGTTTTCCATCAGCGGCATCGCTTCTGCGCGTGACCAGTTAGCCGTTTTGCGCTCCAGCACTTTCACTTTACCCGGACCACATTCTGCGATCGCTTTGTCATTACCTTCGCCGCGCTGAATTTCACCGCTGCCGCCTTTCGGCCCTTCGATAATAACCACGTTACCTTCACAGTTCATTTTTTCCAGAACCGCTTTGGCTTCCATATAACCGCCGAGGACGTCATCAGACACCACTTCTGCGGTCATTTTGTCGGTGTTCAGACGGGCGTTGGTGACGATAACCGGGATTTTGGCGTCATTTGCCATAGTGACCACGTCGATATTCGCTTCATAATCCATCGGGTTGATAATGATAGCGTCGGCTTTGGTCTGGATTGCGGTTTCCGCCTGGTTGTTCTGAACCATCGGATCATAACGGCCATCATAAACTGTGATGATCGCTTCACCGTTTTTCACAGCCGGATGCTCTTTTGCGGATTTTTCCATTAACTGGACAAATTCAGCTTTCATGCCGTACATCAGAACGGCAATTTTCACCGGATTGTCCTGTGCCGCAAATGCCTGTCCGCCCATCATCAGGGCTGTCAGTGCAGCGATTTTGGTCAGTTTTTTCATGGTCATTCCTTCATTGTGTAGGGTATTGTTTTTTTGCTGTTGTAATAGTCTTTTACGCGTCATCCTTCAGCCTGTGGCGGTGTTGGCCTTAAACTGAAAGAATCCGCGCGGTACTGCCATCAGTCACGGCGTTGCTTACGTGACGGATCCAAAAGTACGGCGATAACAATTAATGCGCCTTTGATAATCTGCTGGTAGTACGACTGCACGCCCAGCAGGTCGAGACCGTTATTCATCACACCGATAATTAACACGCCGAACAGGGTGCCGACTAACGTCCCCACACCACCGGCCATACTGGTGCCGCCGATAACCACCGCAGCGATTGCATCCAGCTCGTAGGCGCTGCCTGCACTGGTCTGTGCTGACCCGGTACGGGCAGTCAGAATCAGCCCGGCAATACCGGCTAACGCGCCACACAGGGTATAAACCAGCACTTTAATTTTAATCACGCTGATACCGGAGGTTCTGGCGCTTTTCGGGTTGCCGCCGACGGCATACACATAACGGCCGAAGGTGGTTTTATTGAGTAAAATCCAGGCCAGAATAAAGATAACCGCCAGGATCACCACCGGTACCGGGATATCCAGAATATAGCCGTTACCCAGCCAGCGGAAATCACTGTTGAGCTGGGAAACCGGGTTACCGTCAGTGGTCAGCAGGGTCAGACCGCGTGCCGCAGACAGCATCCCCATGGTGACGATAAACGGCTGAAGGTTGAATTTCGCCAGGATAGTCCCGTTGAGCAGACCACAAATGATACCGATGCCGAGTGCGATAATCATCGGGATCATCACGGCATTAGCAGTATCACCGATAGCCAGTCCGGTGTTGCTGGTGGCAAACCGCGCCGCCACAATCCCGCTCAGTGCCAGCACCGAACCGACAGAGAGGTCAACACCGGCGGTGATAATGACGAAGGTCATCCCGATGGCGAGAATACCGTTGATGGAAATCTGACGCAGGATAATCAGCATGTTGTCCTGACTCAGAAAGTAGTTATTGGTCCATTCGCCGCGGGCGACCTGAACTTCACCGACAACCGCCACAATCAGACACAGCACAAAGAACGCCAGAATAATGCCGTATTTGTGCATGTTTTTCTTGTTACGGGCGATAAATGAGACCCCTGGTGCGGGTGCAGTATTTGTTGTAGTCATGGTCACTTCTCTTTATTCATGCATACGTTGGCGGGTGAGATCACACCGCAAGTTTCATTAAATCAGTCTGGGTGGCAGTGGCGGCGGTCAGCCCTCCGGCGATCCGTCCGTCACGGAAAACAATAATCCTGTCACTCATCCCGATAATCTCCGACAGCTCAGAAGAGACCATCACAATGCCTTTGCCCTGTAAGGCGAACTCAGACATAAACTTATAAATTTCTTTCTTGGCACCGACATCCACGCCGCGTGTCGGCTCATCGAGCAGCATCACATCCGGCTCGATCAGCGCCCAGCGTCCCAGAACCACTTTCTGCTGGTTACCGCCGCTGAGGTTCCCGACCAGCTGATCCGCATCCGGGGTTTTGACATTGAACAGTGTGATCATGTCGTCTGCACGGGCACGCTCTTTGCGGTCATGAATAAAGCCGCCGGTACTGATGGCACCAAATGAGGCGATATTGATATTTTCATTGATGGAGCGGCCCAGCATCAGCCCGGTATCTTTGCGGTCTTCAGTGACATAGGCGATCCCGGCATTAATGGAATCTTTCGGTGTGTGTTTGTCGAGGAAGCGGTCACCAATTTTTATGGTGCCTTTATCGGCGTGTTCGATGCCGAAAATCAGGTCGAGGAACTCAGAACGGCCGGAGCCGACCAGCCCGTAAATTCCCAGGATTTCGCCTTTTTTCAGCGTCAGGCTGATGTCCTGCACCTGGTCATCGCGGGACAGTTCCCGGACTTCCATAATGGTTTCATCTGTCGGCTCGTTAAATTTGGCGAACTCATCTTTGATCTCACGGCCGATAATCAGCTCAATCAGCTTCTCGCGGGTAATATCCGCCAGCGGGCCGTCGGTGATAAAGGTACCGTCACGGAAAATGGTGAAGGTATCGGCTATCTGAAAAATCTCGGACAGGCGGTGTGAGACATAAATAATGCCTTTACCTTTTTCCGTCAGGCGGGTGATGACATCGAAAATCTTCTGCGCATCCTCCTCGCCGATGGCGGAGGTCGGCTCATCCATAATGATGATATCCGCATCCGCGTGGGAGAGGGCTTTGGCGATTTCGACCAGTTGCTGTTCCGCCACACTCAGGTTGCGCATTTTTTCTGACGGGGAGATATCAAAATGCAGGTCGGTCAGCAGTTCAGCGGTCTGCCGGTTGAGCTGTTTAAAATCGACAAACCCGAACCGGCGCGGCTCCCGCCCCAGCCAGATATTTTCCGCCACGGTCAGATCAGGAATGGAACTCAGCTCCTGCTGAACAATGGCGATACCGGCGTGCAGGGCTTCGATCGGCTGATGAAACTCACAGCGTTTGCCTTTGACATAGATTTCCCCCGCATCCGGGCGGATAAAGCCCATCAGGATACTCAGGAACGTGGATTTACCGGCGCCATTCCCGCCGCACAGGGCGTGAATGGAACCTCTTTTCAGTGAAAACTGCGCGTTCTTCAGTGCAACAACCTGACCAAAGGCTTTGCGCACCCCTTCAACCCGCAGTAATTCCTCATTGTCAGCGACAGTGGCTGTCATACGGTGACCTCCGGGTATTCTGATGTCAGTAAAGCAAGGTAGTTCTGATACAGGGACTCATAAACCGCCACATTCGCCGGATCCGGCTGTGTGCGGCTGCTGTCATCCAGTTGCACAAAGCGGTCGCAGAGAGCGGCCAGCTGTGCTTCCGGTGCGCTGTCTGCGCTGAGGGTGTCACACCAGATTGCCTGAACCGCTGCACCCAGCGCTGCCGCTTCCTGGTTGGTGACGCACACCACCGGTGCCGCCATGATATCCGCGACAATCTGACGCCATTTCACGCTGCGGGCACCGCCGCCGGTCAGACGGATCTCACTGGTGGTAATTCCCTGCTGACGGAACAGATCGATACCGAAGCGCAGCCCGTAAGTGGCACTTTCCACCACAGCCAGGCTCAGGTTCTGCGGAGTCAGGTTGCTGCCGTCCATATTGTGAAGGCTGGCGCGGGCTTCGGGTAACTGAGGTACGCGCTCACCATTAAAGAACGGCAGCATAATAAGACCGCCCGCACCGGGTTTACTGCTGTTCAGTGCATCATTAAAGGCCTGAATATCCATGCCTAATAAGGACTGAACCGTAGTGGTGGCGGAGGTGACATTCATGGTGCAAATCAACGGCAGCCAGCCATTGCTGGAGGAGCAGAACCCGGCGATCATCGCGGAATCCGCCACAACCGGTTGTTCCGCAAAGGTAAACAGCGTACCGGAGGTGCCGAGGCTCATCGTAGTGATGCCCGGACGGATATTTCCGGTACCGATGGCGGCCATCATGTTATCGCCGCCGCCGGATGCCACGCGGGTTTCCGGGGAAATACCGAGCTTCGCCGCGATCTCCGGACGAACCGTGCCGATGATTTGCTCTGCGCGCACCAGCGGCGGCAGCGCCTGCCATAAACGGCCTTCCGGATCGATAAGATCAGCGGCGGCCTGATCCCACTCACGGCTGCGGATATTGAGCAGCCCGGTCCCGGAGGCGTCTCCGTACTCGGCACAGGCCTGTCCGGTGAGCCAGAAATTCAGGTAATCGTGCGGCAGCAGTACATAACGCAGCTGTTTCCACAGTTCCGGGTGCTGCTGTTTAAAGCGGATAATTTTTGACACGGTATAGCCGGTCTGCGGCAACACCCCCAGGCGGTCAAGCGCGGCCTGTTCACCGCCCAGTGCATCAATAAACCACTGATTTTCCGCACTGGTCGAGGTATCACACCACAGTTTGGCAGGCGCAAGTACCGTACCGTCATGACTGACCGGCACAAAACCGTGCTGCTGGCCGGAAACGGCGAGGGCGCGGATATCCCGCCCGTCAATTCCGGCGTTTTTGATCGCCTGAGCAAACGCGGTTTGCAGCGCATCAGTCCACCAGACAGCTTCCTGTTCACGGCTCCCGTCTGATTCGCTGATCATCGGGTGAGAGGCCGAGCCCTCACCCAGAATACGCGCGGTCCGGTTATCGGCAATAATGACCTTGGTGCTTTGTGTTCCGCAGTCAATACCGGCATAGAGCGTCATGGTTTACTCCATTTCCAGCACAATTTTCACATCAGTCGCACGGCCTTCGGCTGCACGCTCATAGGCTTCGACACTGTCTTTGAACTTGTAGGTTGCGGACAGCAGCGGAGCCACATTCAGTTTGCCGGAGCTCAGCAGACGGATGGTGCGCGGATACATATTGGCGTAGCGGAAAATAGTTTTGAAGGTCACTTCTTTCGCCTGTGCCGCCACGATATCCAGCGGTGCCGGGTCGATAGGCATGCCGACGAGAACTGCGGTGCCGCCCGGGGCGATATGATCAGAGATGGACGCAATAACCAGTTTCGCGCCGCTGCACTCAAACAGGACGTTCACGCCTTCACCGCCGGTCAGCTCACGGACTTTATCCGCCAGTGCCTGCTGGTCTTTGCTGTTAACCGCGTGCAGGCCCTGATATTTCTCAGCCACTTTCAGTTTTTCATCAAACACATCACAGATGATGACATCGGAACAGCCACCGGCCAGTGCGCACAGCGCGGTAATGATACCAATGGTCCCGGCACCGATAACCAGACCGATATCGCCCGGTTTGATCCCGGCTTTGGTCGCGGACTGCATACCGATTGCCAGCGGCTCAACCATTGCGCCCTGGGCAAAGGAAACGTTATCAGGCAGTTTAAAGGTGAAGGCGGCAGGGTGGATCACGCTTTCACGCAGGCAGCCGTCGATTGGCGGAGTTGCCCAGAAACGGACGGCAGGATCAAGGTTATAGATACCGGCACGGGATTGCGGGGACTGCAGATCCGGAATACCCGGTTCCATGCACACGCGATCGCCGACTTTCAGGTGTTTCACATTTTTACCGGCTGCAGTGATCACACCGGACGCTTCGTGACCCAGCACCATCGGTGCCTCAACCACAAACGGCCCGATACGGCCATGCTGATAATAGTGAACGTCGCTGCCGCAGATACCGACGGTGTGGATTTTAATCTCAACATCGTCGTCGCCAAGTACTTCATTGCTCTGCCAATCCTGAATGGCGATTTTCCCTGCTTTCTCTAATACTAATGCCTTCATGATCATTTCCTTTCATTAAAATGATATCGATATCATTACTATGATGCGGATAATAGAGCAATGTTTATTATAATTATGTGATGATGGTTAAACTTTTATTAAATAAAGTCTGATCTACTCATGTAGTATTCGGCAAAGGGTCTTCCGGGTCACATCTTTGCTATCTGTGACAAGGCTATAATGATAACGATATCATTCAGGAGAGAGGCAGATGAATAAACAGCCGTATATCGCGGAATCACTGGCGGTTCTGGAACAGGCACATATCATTCTGACAGAAGCGGAACAGCAGCATATTGAAATTGCTCACTTTAATCTGCCGGATTATCCCCGCTCGGGCCTGCAACTGCTCACGTACTGCAACAGCCCGCTGTACTGCGCCAAAGAGCTGGTTCTCTTTGCTGACCAGACCTGTCCGGAGCACCGTCATCCGCCGTACAAAGACCGGCCGGGTAAGCAGGAAACTTTCCGCTGCCGCTGGGGCGAGGTGTATCTGTTTGTGGATGATCCTGCGCTGACACTGAATCAGGATGCTCAGGGCAATCCGGTCTGCCGTCCGCCGCAGGGGGATGAGGAATGGTACACCTGTGACCGCTTTATTCTGCTGCGGCCGGGAGAGCAGTACACCATCATGCCGGATACCCGCCACTGGTTTAAAGCCGGACCGCAGGGCGCGGTGGTGTCGGAGTTCTCCACAGAAAACACCGATGAATACGACATTTTTACCGATCCGCGGATAAAAAGACTCGAATGTTAAAAAGTTGTTAGTATCGGTTTAAGTAATAAAAAGCGTGTTTTTCACGTGACTGAATCGATTTAGATGATATTATAATGGTATAAAATGATACGTTGCTGCTAAGGAGAGAAAATTGGCGGAACCCCGGACACAGAAAGTCACACTGGAAAATGTGGCCGCTATTGCGAATGTCAGTAAGATCACCGCATCCCGCGCATTTTCGCAGCCGGATAAGGTTCACCCGGAAACTCTCAGGCGTATTCTCGATGCCGCAGATAAAATCGGTTATGTGGTGAATGCGGCGGCACGCAGCCTGCGCGCGAAATCCTCCCGTACCATCGGTATTGTCAGCCCGGACATGAGCAACCCGTTTTTCGGCGGGCTGGCCAAGCGCATCACCCTGGAAGCCTATAACGCCGGGTATGACACGCTGATGTTTGACTCCTATGAATCACGTGAAAATGAAGCGCGTATCATTGATAAGCTGATTGGTTACAACGTGGATGCCATCATTCTGTCCGTTGTCTCCGCCGAAAGGGTGTATCGCCCGGCGTATATGAAACAGCTGGAACTGCTCAATATTCCGGTGATCCTGGTTGACCGTGAGCTGGATGCCAAGGCATGCAGCGGCGTTTACATCGATAACCTCGACTGCGGATTGCAGGCAGGGCGCTATCTGCTGTCACAAAAAGCGGATAACGTGGTGATTGTATCCGGCCCGGAAGATTCCAATGTGGCCCAGGATCGCGTAACCGGCATGGTGGCCGGTCTGCACGGCCAGGTCAGCAGCGTCAATGTGCTGCATGCGGACTTCCTGATGGATGAAGCCTTTAAAGTCACCGACCATTACCTGAAATACCATCCCGCGCCGGATTATTTTGTCGGCTGTAATAACCAGATCTCACTGGGGATTATCAAAGCCTGTATCCGCCACAATCTGATCCCGCAAAAAGATGTCTCGCTGTTCAGCATCGATGAAGTCTCTCATGCCGATATCTACGGATTCAACTTCCCGTGCATTTCTCATGATCTTCAGGAAATTGCCTGGCAGGCCATCAATATGGCAGTGCGGCGGGCGACGGATCGCAGCGCCCCGGCGAGCAAGGTGGTTGTGCGCGGTCTCCTCAAATCCTGAATCCGCGTCATCCTTCCGCCTGTGGCTGTGTTGGCTTCGTTCGTCCACCCCGGTCACATACTGGTGTATGCTCCCG
>NZ_KV791684.1:176772-194291 GCF_001807955.1 Morganella sp. HMSC11D09 | reverse complement strand
CCGGTCACATACTGGTGTATGCTCCCGGGAATTCTTCCTTTGCCGCATGCCACAGACGAAATGATTTAGCAAATCTGCGTCATCCTCCACTCTGTGGCTGTGTTGGCCGCACTCAGAATTCCGGGTCACATACTGGTGTATGCTCCCCGGAATTCTTCCTTTGCCGCCTTGCCACAGAGCGGATGATTTAGCAGATTAATTTTTCTGTTTTTGACAGAGTTGAAGTACACAGGGGATAACCGGCAAAAAAAGGAAAGCGTAGAGCGCCAGGGATGGCGCGATCCGAGCGAACAGGGACGTGTCAGCGGCTTTCCGCTTTGCCGGTTATCCCGCCGCCCGGGTTTGAAAGAAGATGGTTTTATTCTTTCCGGCGGCGGCTGCACTTTGCCGGCACTCAATGTTGGCAGCAATACCCCGCCTCTATGCCATCGCACTGATGGTTTTGCGGAAGCGCAGCAAAGCCGCACCAAAAAACACGCCGCCGATAATGATCAGATAAATAAACTGCGGCCAGACGATCAGGAAATCCGCGCCCCGGTAAAGAATAGCCTGTGCCAGACTGACAAAGTGTGTCGTCGGCATGGTCTGCATAATATCCTGCACAAACTGCGGCATACTTTCCCGCGAGGTCATCCCGCCTGATAACATATTCAGCGGCAGCAGCACCATAATCATCAGCAGCCCGAACTGCGGCATCGAACGGGCGAGCGTCCCCATAAAAATTCCGATGGAGGTGGTGGCAAACAGACTCAGCGCCACCCCGCACATAAACAGCGTAATTGAACCCTCTATCGGCACCTGCAGCAGAAAGCGGACAATCAGCAGCAGCGAGCCGAGTGAGGCAAGCAATACCACCAATCCCATCGACCAGACTTTGGACATCATGATTTCAAACGGCGTCACCGGCATTACCAGCAGATGCTCAATTGTGCCGTGTTCCCGCTCGCGGATCAGTGCCGCCCCGGTCAGGACAATCGACAGCATCGTGATATTGTTGATAATCGCCATTACCGATCCGAACCACATCTGATTCAGGTTCGGGTTAAAACGGGCGCGGATATCCAGATCCACCGGCAGCACCGTGTTTTGCCGGTTTTTAGCCAGAAAAGTATTCACCTCCCCGGTAACAATATTCTGAATATAACTGTTGCCGAGAAACGCCTGACTCATGCGGGTGGCATCAACGTTCAGCTGAATGGCGGGGCGGCGTCCGGCCAGCACATCACGCTGAAAATTTGGCGGAATATCCATGGTGAAAGTGTAGGTGCCGCTGTCCATCAGGCCATCCATCTGACTGATATCAATATCCGCCGGGGCCAGAAAATAGGGCTCGTAAAAGCTGTTGATAATACGCTCGCTGAGCTGGGAGCGATCCTGGTCCGCAATGGCAATCGGAGCCAGATGCAACGAGCCGGAGGTCACCGTTGCCGAGGAATAGATTGATACCGTGAAGGCAAACACGATCAGTGCCAGCATTGCTTTATCCCGCATCAGGCTGCGCAGCTCTTTCATGCCGAGATAGATAATATTCTTCAGTGTCCGCATGTTATCCCTCCTGCTTTTTCAGGAAAAAGATGCTGCATCCGAGAACAACCGGAATAGTGATCAGCAGCGGAATAAAGGCCTGATACAGATCGATAAGCCCCAGCCCCTTGGAGAAGGTTCCCCGGGTGATGGTCAGGAAATGGGCGGTCGGGTAGATGTGTCCTATCCAGTAACCCATACCTTCCAGTGATGAAACCGGGTCAATCATTCCGGAAAATTGGGTGGCCGGGATCAGTGTGATAATCGCGGTTCCGAAAATTGCGGCAATCTGGCTTTTCATAAAGCAGGAAATCAGCAGCCCCATGCTGGTGGCAATGGTGATATAGCAGAATGCGGCGAGTGTCACCGTCAGCAGACTGCCCTTGAACGGCACTCCGAATACCCAGACGGAGAGGGCGCAGAGCAGGAAAAAGTTAAACATCCCCAGCACGATATAAGGCACCTGTTTGCCGATTAAAAACTCTGTTTTGGTCACCGGCGTGACATAGAGATTGATAATCGACCCCAGCTCTTTCTCCCGCACCACACTAAGGGCGCTGAGCATTGCCGGTATCATCATCAGCAGCAGCGGGATCACCGCCGGAACGATAGCAGGCAGACTTTTCACATCCGGGTTATAACGGTAACGGGTTTCGATATCGATGGCAGAGCGCAGCGGGTTTGCCACCGGCTGTTTTGATGCCATGCGGGTCAGCCAGTTGAGATGCATAGCCTGCACATAACCGCGCACCGTTTCAGCCCGGTTCGGCATGGCGCCGTCCACCCAGACACCCAGTTTCACATCATGGCCTTTGGCGATATCACGGGCAAAATCCGGCGGAATTTCAATCGCCACCGCGATTTCCCCGGCGCGCATCCGGCGCTCCATATCGTCATAATTTTGCAGCGGCGGCTGTTCGATAAAGTAGCGCGAACCGGAGAGATCCTGCACATAGTTCTGGCTGGTGGTGGTCTGGTCGCGGTCGAGCACGGCAAAACGCAGATTTTCCACATCCATACTGATGCCGTAGCCCATAATAAACATCAGGATCACTGTACCGAGCAGCGCCAGTGTCAGCCGCACCGGGTCGCGGCGCAGTTCCAGCCCCTCACGCAGACTATAACTGAACAGACGGCGCAGACTGAAACGGCGCTTCAGTGCCGTGGCCGCCGCTTCGCCGCTGTCGGCGGGTAATTCCGGCGCTTCCGGCGGCGGGGCATCATCCTCAATTCCCGAGGCTTTTTTCAGATAATCAATAAAGACGGCTTCGAGGGTATCAAATTCACTGCCGGCAACCAGGTTTTCCGGCGTGTCCGTCACCAGTACTTTCCCGGCGTGCATCAGCGACATACGGTCACAGCGGGCGGCCTCATTCATAAAGTGGGTGGATATAAAAATCGTCACACCGTCTTTGCGTGATAAATCCACCATCAGATCCCAGAACATATCGCGGGCAATCGGGTCAACGCCGGATGTCGGTTCATCGAGGATCAGCATTTCCGGACGGTGAATCACCGCCACGGCCAGCGATAAACGCTGGCGTATCCCGAGCGGTAACCCCTCCGGCATGGCATCGGCGACATCCGTCAGTTTAAAGCGCGTCATCATTTCATTTACGCGGTCATCAATTTCGTTTTCCGGCACATGGAACAGTTTGGCGTGCAGTACCAGGTTTTGTAAAACCGTCAGCTCACTGTAGAGGGAAAATGCCTGCGACATATAACCGACACGCATCCTGGTATTCAAATCTTTCGGATCGACCTCCTGACCAAACAGCCACGCTTTACCCTCTGTGGCCTGCAACAGCCCGGTGAGCATTTTCATGGTGGTGGATTTACCGCAGCCGTTGGAGCCGAGGAAACCAAAGATCTCTCCTTTCGGGATGCGGAAACTGACGTGGTCAACGGCGGTGAAACTGCCGAAGCGCATGGTCAGATCCTGTGCCTCGATAGCAATCTCTTCATTGTCCTGCTCCTTGCGCGGCGGGATCACCACCGCTTTGTGATCTTTGCGTTTTTCTTCCGGCAGCAGAGCGATAAAGGCGGCTTCCAGCTCATCAGTCTGTGTCTGCGCTTTCAGTTCACGGGCGTGTCCTGTCGCCAGGACTTTGCCGTCGTCCATTGCGACCAGGTGATCAAATCGTTCCGCCTCTTCCATATAGGCTGTCGCCACCAGCACACTCATATTTTGCTGGCGTTCGCGGATGCGGTCGATAAGCTCCCAGAACTGGGCGCGGGAGAGGGGGTCAACACCGGTGGTCGGTTCGTCGAGGATCAGCAGTTCCGGGTCATGGATCAAGGCACAGCACAGTCCGAGCTTCTGTTTCATCCCGCCGGAGAGTTTTCCCGCAGGGCGGTCGCGGAACGGGGCGAGCCCGGTGCTGGCGAGGAGATCGTCAATCCGCAGACGACGTTCTTTCTCAGACTGGCCGAACAGCCGCCCGAAAAAATCCACGTTTTCAAACACCGACAGGGTGTGATACAGGTTTTTCCCCAATCCCTGCGGCATATAGGCAATACGCGGACATACCGCGCGGCGGTGCTCTTCTTCGCGGATATCACCGCCCAGCACAATCACATTACCTTGCTGCACTTTACGGGCACCGGCAATCAGGGAAATCAGGGTGGATTTCCCGACACCGTCCGGCCCGATCAGCCCCACCATCTGCCGGGCGGGGATGTTCAGCGTGATATCATCAAGGGCGCACACATCACCGTAATGATGCGTAACCTGTTCCAGGGTGACGATTGCGGTGTCGGAATGCTGTTTTGATGATGTCATTGAGGTAATTTCACCTCCAGGTCAGCCGGCCAGTCCTGCTTCGGGTCAAGCCGGATATAAGCGCGTCCCGGCAGACCGGTTTTCACATATTCCAGATGTTTTTCCAGCAGTTCGGGGGCGATACGCGCACGAACACGGAACATCAGTTTCTGGCGCTCATTATCTGTTTCCACAGTTTTAGGGGTAAACTGCGCGACACTGGCGACATACGAGGTTTTCGCCGGGATCACCAGGTCCGGAGCGGCATCAAGAACAATATGCACATCACTGCCGATGCCCGCCTGTCCGGCCTGTTCGGTCGGCAGGAAGAACGTCATATAGACATCGCTGAGATCGACCATATTCACCACACGGCCACCGGCACCGAGCACTTCACCCGGTTCGGCAACGCGATACTGAACACGGCCGTTGCGCGGCGCTTTCAGCTGGCTGTCATCCAGATCCGCTTCAATCCGGTGTTGTGTCGCCAGAGCGGCATCCACTTTGGTCTGTGCCTGGATAATACCGGACTGTGCGGCATCAATCGCCGCAGAAGCCGCTGCCACCTGAGCTTTCGCCGCTTCCACAGCAGCACGGGCACCCTGCACAACAGCAAGGTCATCATCCACCTGCTGAACAGATACCGCGTTGGTTCTCACCAGTGCCTGTGAACGCGTCAGACGCTTCTGCGCGGCAGTCAGTTCTGCGGTACGCTGGCGTACCATCGCCTCTGCGGCAGCTTTCTCACTTTTCCGCTGAGCCAGTGCCGAGCGCGAGGAAATCACATTACTGTCCGCCTGGCGGTACTGCGCCTGAGCCTCGCTCAGCTGCGCCCCGAGAGTCCGGGTATCCATCTGCGCCAGCACATCCCCGGCGCGGACAAAATCCCCTTCTCTGACATTGATGGTGCTGATGCGTCCGGCGGTTTTGGTTGAGATATCAATTTCCGTTGCCTCGATCCGTCCGTTGCTCTGAGCGAAGCCCGCAGGCAGCCCCGGGCTTTGCAGCATGCGGAACAGGTAGCCGCCGCCGGCAAGGACAATGATCAGGATGAGATAAAAAATCCACGTTTTACGTTTTGATTTTTGCATAGATACCGTGATTACCCTTCTTATGGAAAATAATGAGATAAGCACAACAGCAGCATTTCAATATCAGGCTCGCAAATAATGATGCTTTTAATTTTCAGAACGATGACATTAAATGCTGACAAAGAAAGCATAACCGGATCAGCAGGATAAAGCTGCCGTATATATCACATTCACTGTAAACGGCAGAATACAGCGCCGGGGGATTACACGAATTGCACTGGTTTTTTATCTGACACAGGGATTTTTTACGCCGGAGGCTATCAGTCAGGGGAGTTTGTTTGCTAAAATTTGTCTCTTTCCTTTCCGATAATGACTAATATCTGCGGGATGCAGCCGGAAATATCCTGCTGCATCCTGCTCTTTTGAGTAAATGAGCTTATGTCGCAAAATACCAACACAGTGCCGAAAGTCGGTTTCGTTTCTTTAGGCTGCCCGAAAAACCTGGTGGATTCCGAGCGGATTCTGACTGAACTGCGCACGGACGGCTATCAGGTTGTGCCAAGCTATGATGATGCCGATGTGGTGATCGTCAATACCTGCGGTTTCATTGACAGTGCTGTGCAGGAATCCCTGGAAGCAATCGGCGAGGCACTGGCGGAAAACGGTAAAGTGATCGTGACCGGGTGTCTGGGTGCGAAAGAAGACCAGATCCGTGAAGTGCACCCGAAGGTGCTGGAAATCACCGGTCCGCACAGTTATGAGCAGGTGCTGGCGAATGTCCGTAAATATGTGCCGAAACCGGCGCATGATCCGTTCACCAGCCTGGTACCGGAGCAGGGTGTGAAACTGACGCCGCGCCATTACGCGTATCTGAAAATTTCTGAAGGCTGTAATCACCGCTGCACATTCTGCATTATTCCGTCCATGCGCGGCGATCTGGACAGCCGTCCTGTCGGTGAGGTGCTGAGTGAAGCGCAGCGCCTGGTTGAAGCCGGTGTGAAAGAACTGCTGGTGATCTCCCAGGATACCTCTGCCTATGGCGCTGATATCAAACACCGCACCGGTTTCCGCGATGGTCTGCCGGTGAAAACCAGCATGATCGGTCTGTGTGAGCAGTTATCCCAGCTCGGTGTGTGGGTGCGTCTGCATTACGTTTATCCGTATCCGCATGTGGATGATGTGATCCCGCTGATGGCAGAAGGCAAAATCCTGCCGTATCTGGATATCCCGTTACAGCACGCCAGCCCGCGTATTCTGAAACTGATGAAACGCCCGGGTGCCGTTGAGCGCACACTGGAGCGTATCAAACGCTGGCGTGAAATCTGCCCGGAACTGACACTGCGTTCCACCTTTATTGTCGGCTTCCCGGGTGAAACCGAAGAAGACTTTCAGATGCTGCTGGACTTCCTGACTGAAGCCCGTCTGGATCGCGTCGGCTGCTTTAAATACAGTCCGGTGGAAGGGGCACATGCCAACGAATTACCGGATCAGGTGCCGGAAGAGATCAAAGAAGAGCGCTATCACCGCTTTATGCAGTTACAGCAGCAGATCTCCGCAGAGCGTCTGGCTGAAAAAATCGGCCGCACACTGCCGGTGATCATTGATGAAGTTGATGAAGAAGAGGGCGCTGTCGGCCGCAGTATGGCGGATGCGCCGGAAATCGACGGTATGGTATATCTCAACGGTGAATTTGATGTGCAGCCGGGGGATATTGTGATGGTGAATATTGAACATGCCGATGAGTATGATCTCTGGGGCAGCGTGGTGCGCGAAGCATGACAAACAGTGACAACCGCCTGACCGGACGCCTGATGTTCGGTAATGACCCGGTTCTGCAGGCCGCATGGCTCTATTATCAGTCCGGTCTCAGTCAGACGGAGGTGGCTGATGCGATGGGGATTTCCCGCGTGACCGTGGTGAAATACCTGCAGACGGCCCGGGAAAACGGTGTGGTGCATATCAGCCTGGATATGGCGCGTTACAGCCGCATCGATATGGCGTTGTCACTGAAAAAAAAGTTCAATCTGACCAATGTGCTGGTGGTACCGGACAGCCCGGTTACGGAGGCGGCGGCAGATTCCGCCCGCCGCCGGGAAAACATGGCACAGGCGGCCGGGGTGTATCTCAGTCAGGTGATTGAGGACGGGGATGTGCTCGGCGTGGCCTGGGGACGGACAATTCACCATATGGCGAAGTGTCTGACACCAAAAGTCATCCGCAATATGACGGTATTACAGATGCTCGGTTCCGTGCCGTCGCAGCCGGATTTCACCACGGTGGAATCGTCCTCGCTGATTGCCGGAAAGTTCGGCGGTGAGTGTGCGTATCTGCATGTTCCCGCGATTGTCAGCTCTGCGGAGCTGGCAGATGCACTGCGCCGTGAGCCTATCATTCAGGCAAACTTTGCTCAGCTGGATCGCTGCACCAAAGCACTGTTCGTGGCCGGAAATGTCACGGAAGAGAACCCGCTGATCCGCGCCGGCGTGATCACGGCAGAGGAAATGACTGACTTCCGCCGCAAAGGGGCGGTCGGGGTTATTTGCGGACGTTTTTATGATCAGGCGGGTGAGCCGCTGGATACCCATACGGATGCCCGCATCCTCGGTATCCGGCTGCCGCAGCTGCGCAACATTGCACGGCGGATTTTTATCGCCACCGGTGAACAAAATATCGCCGCCACCCGCGGGGCACTGCGTGGCGGATATGTTTCTGATTTAATTGTTGATCCGCTGATCGCGGCACATTTGCTGTCAGATAAATAAGTGCAAAAACCGCCGGAAGGCGGTTTTTTTACATCAGAGCATTAATATTGCCGGTTACTGTTTTTCTGCCGCCGCTTTTTCTTCCGGTGTGCGGGTATCTCCCTTACCGTTATTCAGCAACTGAATAGCACAGTCCATATATTTATCCGCACCGGCCTGAATCAGTTCGTGGTTAAATGCAACTGCGGGTGCACTGTCCTGCAATGCGGTCACATTGATATCACCGTTAAACTGCTTGTTTAAATCGACTTCGCCTTCAATCGAGACATAGTAAGCAATGCCGTCCGGCAGATAGCGTCCGCACTCTTCAATGCTTTTTTCGCTGAATTGCGGGGATTTTTTTGTGGCGGCACATCCGGACAGGAGAAGAACGGCAGAAGCAAACGCAGCGTAACAAATGACTTTTTTCATAAAAACCTTAAATAACATATACATTAAGATTTTAATTATATTGCAAATGATTATCATTTAAAATAATTAATTACGTAAGGTGACAAAAAACGACGCATTGCGCCGTTTTCTGCCGCCGGTAATCACTATTTTCCGGTTTTCAGTCCGTAGGTTTTGAATTTCCCCAGCACCCGCTGCATCTCCTCCGCACTCAGTACCGGCACATCCGGTGTGATGGCCCGGACTTTCAGATACAGCGCGGAGAGCACTTCGATCTCATGCGCCAGCCACAGGGCTTTTTCGAGGTTGATTTCCATCGCCAGCATGCCGTGATGCTGCATAATCAGAGCCTTACTGGTTTTAATCCCTTCTGCAACGATACCGGCCAGTTCATGCGTACCGAAAGTGGCATACGGCACACAGGGCACATGGTCGGTTCCGGTCACGGCGACCATATAATGGATGGCCGGAATGGATTCATTGAGAATGGATACCGCCGCTGTATTCAGAGCGTGATTATGGACCACCGCATTCAGCTCAGGACGCGCCTGATAGCAGCTCAGGTGAAAGTGCCATTCGCTCGACGGGATTTTATCCGCCTCTGCCTGGCCGGTACTGTCCATATACACAATGCTGTCCGGGGTCAGTTTTTCATAAGGCACGCCGCTCGGGGTGATCAGCATGCCGTCCTGCCAGCGGGCGCTGACATTACCGGACGTCCCCTGGTTGAGCCCGCTTGCGTTCATCTTCAGACAGGTATCGATAATCTGTTGTGCCAGTTCAGTACGGGTCATGATCACACCTCATACTCAGACGGCCACATCTCCGGGAACATGTCTTTCAGCCCGGCCGGGGAGGCATCACAAATGCCGCGTTCGGTGATAAGCCCGGTGACATACTCCGCCGGAGTGACATCAAAGGCATAGTTGCCGCAACGGGTGCCCGCAGGTGCAGTATTCACCCAGCTGCGGGTACCTTCCGGTGTGATGCCGAAAACATGTGACTGTTCCTCACCGGCACGCTGTTCAATCGGGATCTCTTTTACCCCGTCCCACACGGTAAAATCGAGGGTCGGTGACGGCAGCGCCACATAGAACGGCACATTGTTCGCTTTGGCCGCCAGTGCTTTCAGGTAAGTGCCGATTTTATTGCAGACATCCCCGCGAGCGGTGGTGCGGTCAGTGCCGACAATACACATATCCACTTCGCCGTGCTGCATCAGGTGCCCCCCGGCGTTATCTGCAATCAGGGTATGCGGCGCACCGTGCGAGCCCAGCTCAAAGGCAGTCAGTCCGCCCTGGTTGCGCGGACGGGTTTCATCCACCCAGACGTGAATATTAATGCCTTCATCATAAGCCTGATAAATCGGTGACAGCGCGGTGCCCCAGTCAACGGTAGCCAGCCAGCCGGCATTACAATGGGTCAGGATATTCACCGGCTCACCCGGTTTTTTGCGGGCGGCGATGTCGCGGATAATTGTCAGGCCGTGTTCGCCGATGCGGTGACAAATTTCCGCATCTTCATCAGCGATTTCAGCGGCAATACGGTATGCTGCGTCACCGCGCTCAGCCGCAGGAAGTGGTGTCAGGGCACCGCAGATTCTGTCCAGCGCCCATTTCAGGTTGATCGCGGTCGGACGGGTGGCAACCAGCACGTCATAAGCGTTTTTCAGGGCGGCATCACTGCTGTCACGGTGCATCGCCAGCGCCACGCCGTAAGCAGCCACAGCACCAATCAGCGGTGCGCCGCGTACCCACATATCTTTGATGGACGTTGCGGCTTCCTCCATCGTCGTTAGTGTGATGATACTGACTTCAAAAGGCAGTTTTGTCTGATCAAAAATACAGACATCAATACCATTATCTGCGGGCCAGACGGAACGGTAATGTTTTCCGTTAATTTTCATTATATAACCTCGTGTGCAGGTGACGCTTAACAATAAGAAAGAAAGGCTTCGACATCGGTAAAGCTGTGATAATGGCGCGCGTTGACAATCAGCTCCCGCGCCAGTTTCAGGGCTTTGCGCTCAAGTACCGCGCGTTTGTCCGCATCAGCAATGGTTTTGAAATCAGCAACTCCGGCAAACCCGAGCAGGCGGCGGTTGATTTCCAGCCCGGCATTGACCAGCGTGTCCTGAAACAGTTCTTCGAAGAAGCTGTCCTGAGCGGCTTTCAGGAATTTGTCATCAAACAGGCCGTCCTGGTACAGCTCACGCGGCCAGGCATCGCCCTGTGATTTTTCGGCCCACAGGCGGCGGAATTCAGTCTCAAACGTATTCCAGGTCTGGCTTATCTGCGATAACAGCCATTGCTGATAGCGCGCGGTCTCTTCCTCTGTCTTCCGGTGTCCGGGCTGAGAAAACCAGGCCATATATAAGTTACCGGCATAGTTGCCGGTATCAAACGCCATCGGCCCCATAAAACTGAATTCAGGATCAATAACCTGAACAGAGTCAGTGCCAATCATGACGGATCCGGAGTGCAAATCTCCGTGCAGCAGCGCCTGTGACTGTGTCATAAATTTGTACTTATAGCGCATCGCGACCTGCACCATTTCTCTGTCCAGCATCACGGCATTTGCATCGCGGTCAAGCTGCGGAGAGGTGTGATTATTGCGCGGCGCCGGGAAGTAAGGTTCGGTAAAAATCAGATCTTCGGTGATTTTGCATAATTCATGGTTAGCGGAGAACTGTGCGGTCAGGGCTTTTTTCTCCTGTGCCGCCATGCCGATATCCGAGGTATGGAACAGAGTTTGCGCCATAAACAGGCCGGTTTTCTCCGCCAGCTGAGGGACATATTCTCCTGCAATCAGTGCTTTACGCAGAATGATATGGTCAGCGAGGTATTCCATGGCAAACAGCGCCATGGCTTCGTCATAGAAATAGACATCCGGCACACTGTCAGGTGCGAAACGTTTCTCCTGTGACAACGCATGGTATTCGAAATAATTACGCTGCAAAGAGAGTTCCCAGGATTCACCGGCCGCACGGACATACGGCAGTGATTGCTTGACCACCAGAGTCCGCTCACTGCCTCTGACAATAAACACCAGATTGAGATTACCGTCACCGACTTCCTCTGTCTGCCAGGATTCCGGCGTGCCGCCTGGTAAAATGTCATCCGGTAAATGTGCGGACAGGTAAGCGGGAAGGGTGCCACAGGTTAGCGGGGTATATCCGGCAGGGGTTTTTTGCGTCATAAGATAACCTCAGAAACAGAGATAAATGGCTACATATGTAAATTATAACTATACATATGTATTTTTTCTGTGATGCAACTAACACATAGCCGGAAATAGCCTTTCTTAAGCAGGTGATAAGGAAGTAATATAAATATTTCTTAAGTATTTTCACGCAATTATTTTTATGAAATACCGGGGTATATTATTAACCGATATTCAGTGAACGGTATTTTTCAGAAATACTTTTAATCTTATTAAGATTCTATTTTGATATTAATTGTGATCGGGTAGGTATTATTACATTAAACAGACGTATTGATATTGCAAAGAATACACCTATAAGGTTAAATCCCGATTACTAAGACTGAAGATGCCGGTTATTCATGACTGTTGATTTTTATTTTTTAAATTTCATGTTGTTATGAGGTTATTGAGACGCTGGTAAGTAAGAGGATGGCAGACTCTGAAAAACAGAATTTTTTGTTATCACGTTGTCAATATAAGTGAAGGAGAATCTTATGGAGACAGGAATCTATATATCCCTGTGTCGGAACACGGATTAAAGAAAAGCGAAAATACTTAGGATTAAGTATCGTCCGGTTAGCGGAAGACATGGGAATAACGCAGCAGCAATTTAACCGTTATGAACGGGGAATAAGCCGGATTAGTATACATTATCTGATGTATCTGGCAGAAATGTTCCATGTTCCGGTGGATTACTTTTTCGATCAGGAATAGTTTATCCCCGCTAAGTAGTGACACCGTACCACCTGTATGTGAGAATAGCCGGCAATTAACATCGCACTGGTTGCTAATTGCCGGTCGGTCATTTGTGGTAATAGGGTCACAGGTATAATGTCACGCGAATTCTTCCGAAAAGTTGCGGATAAGCAACATATAAAACTTACTTACATCACTCATTTCTATTGTAATCAGCAAGATATTTCTGAAGTTATCAATCTGCTTCGTGAATATGAAAGCATGCCGGCATCGGTGCTGGACTATGTTCAGTTTGTCATTGTTGATGACTGCTCCCCGCTTGAGTATGAAATTCCTGAATTTGATTTAAATCTGACATGGCTGCGGATCACAACCGATATTCCGTGGAACCAGGGTGGTTCCCGTAATCTGGGGGTGACCTATGCGGCGTCAGACAAAATTCTGATGACCGACCTGGATCATGTCCTGCCGGTTTCGACGTTCACTTATCTGATTAATGCGGCAAACCCGGGCCGGACATTCTATAAACTCTACCGCCGGGGGGAGCAGGGGAATCTCCGTAAAGGGCACTCCAATCTGTTCTTTATGTCCCGCGCCCGCTTCTTCCGTTTTTACGGTTATGATGAAGAGTTTTGCGGCCATTACGGCGCGGAAGATTACCGTTTTGTGAAACTGCAGAAATATCACGGCTCCCGTCAGCGCTACCTGCCGAAATCGGTGTATGCCACAGAGCGGATTGTGGATCGTGATAAGTCTTATCATACGCTGGACAGAAGTCTGGAATACAACACGCCGGTTGATAAACGCAAGCATGAGGAAGTCTGCACGTATGGTGCGGAATCCGGTCATTCCCGGCTGTTCCTGGATTTTGAATGGAAAATTCTGCGGTCGGTCTGCCGTACATCGCCGGTAGTCCGGGAGAAAAATCCGGGCTGGAAAGCCCGCTGGTGGCTGCGCTGGTTATTTGCGCCGCTGGCAAAATAAAGCAGCATAAAAAAAGCGCCCATCGGGCGCTTCTTTGTATCTGTCTGATTTATCAGAATGCTTTGCTGTTTTTAGCAATAATAGCAGCAGCACGGGTCAGATAAGAAAAGAAAGTTTTGATGCTTTTCATAATAAACTCCTGCTTTTGAGTAAGTGATTAAGCCTGTTTGGCTTTGATGGCGCTACTATACCATTTTTGTGACGGATGTCAAATTTTATATAAACTTTATTTTAATGAATTAAAATTATTTTTAATTGAAGCTGAGCTCACGGTAACCGGTGATCTGCAGACATAAAAAAAGCGCCCATCGGGCGCTTTTTTTGTATCTGTCTGATTTTAATCAGAATGCTTTGCTGTATTTTGCAATGATAGCAGCAGCACGGGTCAGATTGGAAAAGAAAGTTTTGATGCTTTTCATAATGAACTCCTGCTTTTGAATTAGGTTGGTAAGCTGTTTTGCTTCGATGGATGTATCATAGCACTTATGTGATGCTCGTCAACTTTTTTATCAAAAATATTTTTAAATATTAAAATTATTTTTTGGTGATATCCGCCGGATTGCGGATTTTCCTGCATTCTGGTTATAACTCAGTCCGATTCAGTCTTACAAAATTCCGTCATATAAGATTTTTCCGGTTTAATATTTTATATCGATATAAAAATGACAGTTAAATTAATAAGTTATTGATTTAATTTGATTGACTTAAACAAAATATTTGTCCGATATGGCCGGAAAATTCACGTAAAGTATCCCGCTGTTACTGAAATGTTATCCGTATGGAACAGCAAAGGGTATTTATCAATGCAATGGAAAAATAGTGCGCAACGGTACGGGCACCTCTCCGTTCTGCTTCACTGGGGCGTGGCAATCACCGTTTACGGGATGTTTGCACTGGGGCTGTGGATGGTTTCGCTGGGTTACTATGATGTCTGGTATCACCGCGCACCGGAGATCCATAAGAGTATCGGGATCCTGCTGTTTATTGTGCTGGCTGTCCGCATGATCTGGCGCTGGCTTTCCCCGCCGCCGCCGGCATTATCCACTTACAGCCGGTTTACCCGCATCAGTGCTGCGCTGGCGCACTGGCTGCTGTACGGTATTTTGTTTGCCATTCTGATCACCGGCTATTTTATTTCAACGGCAAATGGTCAGGCGATATCGGTTTTCGGCTGGTTTGATGTACCGGCCACAGTGACAGACGGCGCAGAGCAGGCCGATACCGCCGGTACGGTTCACCTGTACCTTGCCTGGTCGGTTGTTGTGTTATCGGCGCTGCACGCGCTGGCGGCACTGAAACATCATTTCTTTGATAAAGACGCCACATTAAAACGCATGCTGGGCATGAAACCCTGAACGGGCTGCCCGTAATTTTATTATGACGGAGTGAATATGATGCTGAAGAAAGCACTGGTTGGTTTAAGCGCAGGTATGATGCTGCTGGGTTCCGGTGCGGCAATGGCCGACACCTATAAGATAGACAAAGAAGGGCAGCACGCTTTTGTGCAGTTCCGTATTCAGCACCTGGGTTACAGCTGGCTGTACGGGACATTTAAGGATTTTGACGGCACATTTACCTTTGATAAGGCCGACCCGGCAAAGGATAGCGTGGATGTGACCATCAAAACCGGCAGCCTGGATACCAACCATGCTGAGCGTGACAAACATCTGCGCGGAGGGGATTTTCTGAATACAGAGAAAAATCCGGAAGCAAAATTTGTTTCAACCAAAGTAGAAAAGAAAGGCGACGACTTTATTATCACCGGTGATCTGACGCTGAACGGCGTGACCAATCCGGTTACTCTGGATGCAAAACTGACCGGTGAAGGCAAAGATCCGTGGGGTGGTTACCGCGCCGGTTTTGAGGCAACGGGGAAAGTCTCACTGAAAAGCTTTAATATTAAAGCCGATCTGGGACCGAAGTCTCAGGATGCTGAACTGATTATTTCCGTTGAAGGCGTAAAAATCTGATTATTTTTACAATCTGAACAATTATCGGGGCCTGCAATAGCAGGCCTTATTAATTTGTGTCACTATCACTTTCAGTGATAACTCAGCGTATCAGAGGAAAGTGCGTGAATAAAAAACTCAGCTTATTATTGGTTCTTATTGTTGCCGTGGTCTTTGCCGGTGCCGGTTATTATATGGGTAAGCGGGATAATGTTTTTTCTGTCACCGCCGTCAGTAAAGACGGAGCGGCAACACAAAAATCACTTGAAGCAGAGATGATGTCGGAATCGATGCAGTTTGTTGAAGTGGTAGGCAAAATTTCCCCGGAAAAATATAAAGGCCTGAAGAGTAATATCAGGAACTATGACACCATGACCCGCGAGCAGAAAGTGGCATGGATGAATGATATCGCCGGGATGACGGCAGTGTTATTAATTGACCGGATCCCGTATGCCTCTGATGATGCCCTGAATGCCTTCGCCGGGGCGGTAAAAGAGCAGGCGGAAGGTTATCTGGTAAAAGATCCGTCCGGACAGCAGTGCTTTAATAACTTTTTCCCGGCACTGAATAAATTCCCGCAGAATAAAGCGCAGTTTACCTATAATGAAGCCGATATCCGGATGCTGAAAACCGTGAATCTGATCCTGACATCATCACTGGAAGACCGGAATACCGGTAATGTCCCGGCGCAGGAAGCTTATAAGGTATTAGGGGATGTTTATCAGAAACTGTCAGAAAAATACGGTGATAAAGTGATGTTGCTGAGTGACCTGAATAAAGGCGCGGAAGACCCGGTCACCACCTGTCTGATTGTCGGCGATTTTTATGACTTATTCACGAAAGAACCGAATAAAGCGGCTACCGCTGAGGCGCTGCGTCTGATTTTGTCTCAGTAAATATCTCCGGGTACCGGATAATAACCGCAGCGTTTATGACTCTGCGGTTTTTTTATGTCCGGCGGACAGAAACGGAAATGTGCAAATCGTGCTGTTTTCTGTATCCGGATAAAAAACAAACACATTTCAGTAAAACACGATACTTTGTTTAAGAATCGGGAAAGGTAAACAGAAAATACTCTGATACCCGAAAATGAACCGGGCAGACGAATAATCAGGGGATTTTTACCGTAATCGCTTTTTATGTGTTCTGTCTCTGTCACTGAGAGTGCAGAAATAAGTATCAAAATATGCAGCGGATATTACTTAAATATCTGATTATTTCCCTATATTCATTTGCTGTTCATCATAATCCGATAAATAAGTTACATATTTTATTGTGTTCAGCAGATGTTTTGTTTCTGTTTATATTGTTTTCGGTTTTCCCCTGTAATATTTCACTTACCGTTACTTTTATAGTGATTCAGGCTATTCTGTGCGCAATATTTTTGGCTTAACTTTATTACCGGGGTATTTTGATGGACAACACATCAGCGCAGTCTTCTGCTGCCCAGCCTTCTGACAAAAAAGCATCGTCATCCAATCCCGCCAGACGAAAAATCTGGCTTGCGGGAACGTCACTCCTCTTTATTGTGCTGCTGGCCGGCTATCTTATTTACTGGTTCATGGTGCTGCGTTATCAGGAATATACCGATGACGCCTACGTGGTGGGCCTTCAGGTGCCGATCGTCGCACAAACCACCGGTAATGTGACACAGGTGAATTTTGAGAATACCGATCTGGTGCATGCCGGGGATGTGCTGGTAGTGCTGGATAAAACCAATGCTGAACTGGCTTACGCGCAGGCCCGTCATGATCTCGCGGCCACGGTGCGGCAGACTCAGGAACTCTATTTTAACCGCGACCAGCTCGGTGCGGTTATCGCCCAGAAACAAGTGATGCTGAATCAGGCACAGAATGACTATGCCCGCCGCAGTGTGTTAGGACAGCGGGGGACTATCTCCAAAGAAGATTTACAGCACTCACGGGAAGCGGTTGAAGAGGCGCAGGCATCCCTGAATGCGTCTGTGCAGCAACTGAATGCCACCAAAGCCCTGCTGAAAACCACGGCGCTGGCGGATCAGCCTGCGGTGCTGCAGGCGGCGGATAAAGTCCGTGATGCCTGGATTAACTTACAGCGCACGGAAATCCGCAGTCCGTTTACCGGGTATGTCTCCCGCCGCAACGTGCAGGTCGGGGCTCAGGTCAGCCCGAATGCCTCACTGATGGCGATTGTACCGGTCGAACCGGTCTGGATTGATGCCAACTTTAAGGAAACGCAG